>NZ_JALKCW010000001.1:0-32205 GCF_046883345.1 Hydrosulfovibrio ferrireducens
CGCTGACGAATATTTCGAAACGCTGGACGATGCCGATTAAAAACTGGAAATCGGCGCTGAATCAGTTCAGCATCATGTTTGAAGACAGGCTGCCGGAACTTTGATCACAAAAACCATTTACACAAAATTCTTTACACACCCATCTTGTATCGAATAGATGATGCGGTAATTCCCTTGCCGAAGGCGGTACTTTTCCTGGCCGGAGAGTTTTTCGCAACCCACGGGACGGGGCTGCTCGGCAAGGCTTCCTATGCGTTCGATGATCCGTTGCAGGTCATTTTTGGGAATGGAGTCCAGGTCCTTCCTGACCGACTCTTTGAAAAAGATGCTATAGACGGCCATTGGCCTTGAGCTCTTTCAACACAGTTTCATAGGAAACCAGCGGCTCGTTGACCCGCGCCTCAAAGGCGGCCAAGTCTTCCGCATCCTCGGCCAGCGCATGACGTATCGCCTCGTTGACGATATCGGAAAGAGATCGGGATGTCACCAGCGCCTTGTGTTGAAGCGCCCGGTGCATGGCTGGGTCAAAATACACGGTTGCCCGTTTGGTGAGTGCGCCCATGGCGAATACCTCCTGCACACAATATAACGTTGTGACGTTATGGCGTCAAGCGAAAGCTATCAACATCACAGGAGGGGCATCCGGCAATTTATAAGGTATGGTGTCCCCTTATTTTGAACTCACCAGCGCCCCTACCCCTACTCCTTGCAATTTGCAATTCACCTATTTGGTGCGGATGATTGAAACTCTAATCGCGCAAGAATCCTTGCGTTCTTCAAATATCCTTGGGAACTCTTCATTGTCAGTAGTAGTTTTAATAATTAGCTTGGAAGCCTGCCCCTGTTGTTCCTGTTGATCCTTGTGATCACTCACCTGTGATCATTTCCTTAACCTTCATGATTTTCGGCCAGTATTTCCTGTTGCGGCTTTCCTTGGTGTATTCACGCTTGTCCTTGCGGTGTTTTGGCTCATTACGGGGGCAGCGCGGGATGGGGCTTGCGGCGCTCTCGCCGCGCTCTCGGCGGCTTGTTTCTCTCTCACATCCCTCCAGGCATCGCTCTCGTCCATCCTCTTAAGACGTTGCTGCGTCTGTTCATCCACAAGGTTTGGATTGACCTTTATGGTCAGGCCACCCGCAAACGCCTGTGCCTGTGTGTAGAATAAAAGCGCGGCGATAATCAAGAAAACCTTTTTGTTCCTCATGGTTCGTTTCTCCCATGTGTATTGTTAGAAGTGGCCCCACTCATTTGAACAACTTCCTGCCTTTTTTAGACGACTAACGACCCATAAGGAGCAACCGCTGGGAACTTATGCAAGTTATCCATCTCTTCCTCCTTTCTTCCTCAACTGATACTGCCTCCTACCCCATGGAACCCCTGTCAAAAAAGGCAAACCACTCCATCTACGGATGAGTCGCGCGAAATAATATCCGTGTTTTTTGAGCCCAAACAACTCAAAAAAGGAGCCTGCAAAGGGTGTAGAGAAATAATCTCCGGTTGTCAAAGAATTTCAGCCACTATATGTCAGGCATAACCTGTGGATACTTTCCCTTTCCTGCGCAAAAGCAGCGGGCAGATTCTCTTTTCCCATTGAAATTGCGGCTTGTTGCCTGTGCCGCAAATAAGGTAGTATGACGGGAACATTTATCAAGCCCGAGGATACACGTCCGCCATGCCCTTCCGCCTCACCACAAAAAACCGCGTCATCCTGCTGTTTCTCTGCCTGCTGGCTCTTGCTCTTTCCGGTTGCAAGGAAAGTAAGGCTCCGGAAAAGCCTGTTGTCCAAGAAACTCCGGCCCGCCCGCCCGGTTGCGAAAGCTGCCACCCGGAGGTCCGTCTCGACCCCAGCCACAATCTCGCCTGCACCGACTGCCACGGTGGAAACCCGAAAGGAGCAACGCAGGAGCTGGCCCATGCCGGGCTCATCAGCCAGCCCGCCCATCCGGACCAGATGCAGAAAGGCTGCGGTGGCTGCCATGCCCGGCAGGTGGCCGAGGCCGCTACTTCGCTGCATTTCACCGCAAAAAACGAGGTCAACGCTGTAAGGACAGCCTTTGGTGCCCAAGCCCCCCTTGCCTCGCTTACGCAAATCCCTACCCATGAAACAATCGGGTCCTCCCTCGATCTGGCCGACGACCTGTTGCGCCGCCGCTGCCTGCGCTGCCACGCATATAACTCCGGCGACAGCTACCCGGAAACGGTGCGCGGCACGGGCTGCGCCGCCTGCCATCTCGCCTACACCAACGGCACAATGACCAGCCATGCCTTCAGCAAATCGCCAGGGGACAGCCAGTGCCTGCACTGCCATTACGGCAACTTCGTGGGGGCCGACTATTATGGCCGCTTTGAGCACGACTTCAATCTGGAGTACCGCACCCCCTACCGCACCGATGGCAGCGAAACCCGGCCCTACGGGGTTGAGTTCCACCAGTTGGCCCCGGACATCCATCAGCAAAAAGGCATGGCCTGCATCGATTGCCACTCCGGGGCGGAACTCATGGGCGGACACAGTGGTGCCGGGAAAAAAGAAAAGGCCGTAACCTGCCTCGGTTGCCACGGCTGGCGCACAGGGTTGCCCATCCCCTTGGACAACCTGCAGGTTGAGGAGAATCGGCTGGTGCTCTTCGCCCGGCTGACCGGCAAGAAACTCGTGGTGCCCAAACTTGTCCATCCGGCCCACAAACAGTACGGAAAAAAGGCCCATTGCACCGTGTGCCACAGCCAGTGGTCCTTTAACGACCAGGGGACCCATCTGCTCCGCATCGATAACCCCGACCATCCCGCCTGGTCACGGCTCAGTGTACAGGGCAGCCGCGAGGTGGAGGAACAACTGGACAATCCCCCCGGCCAAGGGACTTCCCTGCGGGACAAGATCAACGAGGCGTCAAGCCCAAGCCTGTGGCTCAAGGGCTACGAGCTGCGTCGCTGGGAAAGCCCCCTGATCGGCATTGGGACGGACGGCATGCTCCATATCTTCCGGCCCATCCTGGACCTGCACCTCTCCATGGCGGACGCAAACAAAAAGGTACTTTTCGACAATGTGGGAGTGGCGCCCAGGCAACAGCGCTATCTCCCCTACACCCCGCACACCGTTGGCAAGGCCGGAGCATTTTTCAACGAACGGCTCACACCCAACCTGCCCACAGAGATACAACCATGATCTGCCAAAAACATATCCGAGCAATTTTCCTCCCCGCGCTCCTGTTTCTATGCGGGGCAACCTTTTCCGGCTGCACCACGGTACTCAAAAGCACCCCGCCGCCACAGGCTACACCGCCCCGGCCCAAACCCGCAGCCAAGGCAGGCCGCATCCCCGCCACGCAAAGGCCCTACCAGATTGACGGCAAAACCTACTACCCGCTGCCCTCGGCAGAAGGGTATGTGGAAACCGGCACTGCCTCCTGGTACGGCAATCCCTTCCATGGCCGCAAGACCTCAAACGGCGAGACCTACAATATGTACGATTGGACCGCGGCCCACAAGACCTTGCCCATGAACACCAGGCTTCTGGTGGAAAACCTCGACACCGGCCGCTCCACCACGGTACGGATCAATGACCGCGGCCCTTTCGTGGGGAGCAGAATCATCGATCTTTCCTACAATGTGGCCAGGGATCTCGGCATCATCAAGGCCGGAACCGGCAGGGTCCGGATCACCGCTTTGGGCGAGGCGGAAACCATCCAACTTGCAGACAACAAGACTGCGGCCCGTTTTCTGCCCCACGAGGATTTCCAGAAGGGTGATTTTTATGTGCAAATCGGCGCCTTCACCGTCCGGGAGAATGCCGACCGGTTGAAGGACAAGATGAACAGGGGGGGAAGGGAAACCGAGACCGTTCGCCATGAACGGGGCGATCAGATCTTCTACCGCGTTCAAGTCAAGGCAGGCTCAACCTTGACCGCGGCAAAACAGATGGAACAAATCTTGGCGGGCGCGGGCTTCCCCGAATCTTTCGTCGTCGCAAGATAGTTCCGCCAGCGGACAATTGCTTGACAGCCGGGGGCCGATCGTTATATCCCATAACCAAGAGACGCTCTCTTTAACGATTACGCCGTTCCCACTCTGCCGAGGAGGGCTGTCATGATCTTCAAGGTCTTCAAAAAGCAGGAGCTCGCCCGCCTTCATGAGCTGCTGGCCGTCAACATCATTGTCGGCCCCGTTACCAAGGGCAATGACCGCAACGGCAAGCCCCTGTACGACTTCGATGTGGTCTACGATTTTAACGAACTTGCCCTTGACTACACCCAGACGGTGCATTCGCCCAAACGCTTTGTCCTTCCCTACCAGGAAACCTTGTCCACCTTTGCCGTAAACCGTAACGACTGGGAAAAGCATGTGGATTTCAATGTCTACCGCCCCCTGGTCTTCTTCGGCATGCACGCCTGCGACATCAATGCCCTGAACAAGCTGGACCTGGTCCTGGCGCAAAGCACCTACCCAAACCCATACTACATGGGCAAACGAAAAAACCTCTTCATCATCGGGATTGACTGCAAGCCGGAACCCCAATGTTTCTGCCGCTCCATGGGAACCGACTCCGCCATCCACGGCTTCGACCTGTTTCTCACCGACCTGGGCGGCAAATATTTTGCCGAAATTCTTACCGCCACGGCCTTTGACCTGCTGAGCCAAATCAACTGCAAGGATCCGAGCGCCAAAGACCTCGGCCTCTACAAGCAGGCAACCAACGGGAAAAACAAGCACTACACCGCCACGGTGGAAACCTCGGATCTCACCAAGATCCTCGACCTTGAATTTGAATCCCCGGCCTGGGATGCCTGGGGCGAAAAATGTCTTTCCTGCGGCACCTGCGCCAATGTCTGCCCCACCTGTTACTGCTATGGCGTCGAAGAGCATGTCGATCTCGACCTGCAGCACGCTCGCAAGACAAAATCCCTGCACTCCTGCAACCTCATCGATTTTGCCAAGGTGGCCGGCGGCCACAACTTCCGGCCCACAAGCGCCAGCCGGTTGAAATACCGCTACTATCACAAGCATCGCGGTTTCGTGGAGGCCTTTGAAGAATCCCTCTGCGTGGGCTGCGGCCGCTGCGGCACAGCCTGCCTTGCCGACATCGCCCCTCCCGAAGTCATCGCCAGCGTCCGGGGCAAGGAATAAGCCATGCAAAACAAACTCCACTTCATCGACGTTCTCGGCGGAACCGCCGGCGCACACCGCAAGCAAGACCCGGGCAGCTTCGAATACACCCTGCCCGCCGAGATCACCAGCATCTACCCGCTCACCGCCACGGAAAAGCTCTACCAGATCCAGATCATCGACCCCGAGCTGCGCAACCGCTTCTCCTTTCAGCCTGGGCAGTTCGTCATGCTCGAGCTGCCAGGCATCGGCGAAGCGCCGTTTTCCATCTCCTCTTCCCCGGTGCGGCGCGGCGACCTTGAGCTCTGCATCCGGGCGGTGGGCAATCTCACCAATTTTCTCGCCAAGTTGGAACGGGGCGCCAGGGTGGGGATAAGCGGACCGTTCGGCACCCATTTCCCCTTGGAGAAAATGCAGGGCAACAACATTCTGCTCATCGGTGGGGGGTTGGGCATCGTGCCCCTGCGTTCACCCCTGCTGGCCGTACTGGAAAACCGGAGCAGATACGGCCGGGTGGACATCATGTACGGCGCCAAGAGTCCGGCGGAACTGCTCTTCACCTACCAGTACGAGGAATGGCAACGCTTCGACATCACCCTCGGCATTACGGTGGACAAAGCGGACAAGGCTTGGCAGGGGCGCACCGGCCTGATCACCGAACTCCTCAAGGAACGGATCGGCCAGACAACCAGCCTGCGCGAGAACACCTACGCCATCGTCTGCGGGCCGCCGGTGATGTTTCATTTCGTCTGCAAGATGTTGACCGAGGCCGGACTGCCCATGCAGAAGATGTTCGTCTCCCTGGAGCGCCGCATGCATTGCGGTCGGGGCAAATGCTGCCGCTGCAACATCGGCTCGACCTACACCTGCCTGGACGGCCCGGTCTTTGATTACTGGTCGGTGATGAACCTCAAGGAGGCGATCTGAGATGAGCGAACCACTCTCCTACCTCGGCGTCCCCCTTGCCCGGCCAAAGGTCGGCTTCTTTGAACTCAGCTCCTGCGAGGGATGCCAGTTGCAACTTTTGAACAACGAAGCCACCCTGCTGGATTTTCTCAATCTGGTGGAGATCGTCAATTTCCGCGAAGGCATGAGCGAACGCGGGGACAACTACGACATCGCCTTTGTCGAGGGCAGCGTCACCCGCAAGGACGAGATCGCCCGGCTCACCGCAATCCGCAAGCACGCCAAGATTCTGGTCGCCCTTGGCTCCTGCGCCTGCTTCGGCGGGGTCAACCAACTCAAAAACCGTTTCCGCGATCTGGAGTGGGTCAAAAAAGAGGTGTACGACGATTTTCCCATTGAGACCATGGAGGTGCATCCCCTGGCGGATTTCGTCCAGGTGGATCTCGAAATCTTCGGCTGCCCCATCAAGAAGGAGGAGGTCGAAAGAATCGTCACCGATCTGGTGCTGGGCAAAACGGTACGCCATCCGGAATACCCGGTATGCATGGAATGCAAGGCCAACGAAAACATTTGCCTGTTCGAGCTCGGCGAGCCCTGCCTCGGCCCGGTCACCCGGGCGGGCTGCGATGCCTGGTGCCCCAGCAACCGCAGAGGGTGCTGGGGTTGCCGCGGCCCGGCTGACGGGGCCAACATCAAACAACTGGAAGAAATCATGCGCACCTACGGTTTTGACCGCGAGACCATCCTCGACCGGTTGGAATGTTTCGGCGGCTTTGCCTCTTTCGCCGACACACTCCGCCCCAAGGCCAAAAAATCCCCGGTCACTCAAAAGGCCCCGGCCGGAAGGAAAAAATCATGAAGCTCTCCTGCGAGGTCAATGTCCACCACCTGACCCGGGTGGAAGGCCACGGCAACATCCACATCAGCATCAAGAACGGGGTGGTCAAAAAGGCGCAATGGGAGGTGGTGGAAACGCCGCGCTTTTTTGAGGCCATGCTGGTGGGCAAGCACTGGGAAAACGCCCCCTATATCTGCGGGCGAATCTGCGGGATCTGCTCCATCGGCCATACCCTGGCCAGCATTCGGTCGGTGGAAAATGCCTTCGGCATCACGCCTTCGACCCAGACCGCGAACCTGAGGCTCCTGCTCAAGCACATGGAAACCCTGCAGAGCCATATCCTGCACCTGTTCTTTCTTGCGGCCCCTGATTTCCTCGGCGCGGGCAGCGTTCTGCCCCTGGCCACAACCCACCCGGAGGTGGTGCAGCGCGCTCTGCGCCTCAAGCTGCTGGCCAACGATGCCTGCGACATCATCGGCGGCAGACGTTTGCACCCCACCCGAACCGTGGTGGGCGGCTTCACCATGCTGCCGGAAAAAGGGGCGCTGGAAAAGATCCGCCAGCGGCTGCTGGCCTCGGTGCCGGACCTGCTCGCCTCGGCGGAGCTGTTTCAAACCTTTGCCCTCCCGGATTTCAGCCGGGAAACGGAATTCGTCTCCCTCAAGGGCGACACCAACTATCCCTTTATCGGCGGCGGGCTTGTCTCAACGGATGGGGTCGTCAAAAAGGAAAGCCAGTACCGGGCCATGACCAATGAATACTGCCAAAAGGGCTTCACCTCCAAGCTGAGCAAACTCTCCCGGCCCTCCTTTGCCGTGGGCGCCTTGGCCCGGCTGAACAACAATTTTACCAAGCTTCACCCCACCGCACGGGAGATTTCCAAGTTCCTCGGCCTCGTGCCGGTGAACCACAACCCCTATATGGGCAATGTGGCCCAATTGGTGGAGTGCGTGCA
The DNA here is from genome assembly GCF_046883345.1 of Hydrosulfovibrio ferrireducens. NCBI lineage: Bacteria > Pseudomonadati > Thermodesulfobacteriota > Desulfobulbia > Desulfobulbales > Desulfobulbaceae > Hydrosulfovibrio > Hydrosulfovibrio ferrireducens. Next base: position 7,797 of record NZ_JALKCW010000001.1, read on the forward strand.
GGTGGTGCTCGATTCCGTACAACTCATCGACACCCTGCTGGGCAGCCCCTGGCAGGAAGCGCGCCAACCTGTAAAAGCGAAAAAAGGGGAAGGGGTCGGCGCGGTGGAGGTTCCCCGGGGCATTCTCTACCATTATTATCAGTTCGACAAAGAGGGCAAGGTGGTCAAAGCGGACTGCGTCATCCCCACCAGCCAGAACCACGCCAACATCCTGCACGACATCGAGGCCCTGGCCAGCCAATACGCCCGAACCGGAAAAAAAGACCAGGAGATCGAGCTGCTGGCCGAGATGCTAGTGCGAGCCTACGACCCCTGCATCTCCTGCTCGGTGCATTAGCCTCTTCGCTATGCCATGACACTCAGGCAGAGCAGCGGCATTCTCCGCGCAAAAAATTATTCCAAATTCCCCGCAACCGGGTATGATATCCAGTATTTCATAAGGGATTTACACGCATGCCAACTGACAGCCCTGCAAACACCAGCGTCCAGAATCGCCGGGAAAATTTCCGGATCGACGATCTGCTGGCAACATCGGTACGAAAAGTCGCAGACGGCGTCCTGCCCGTGGCCAGAATGATTCCGGTGGCGCTTTCCGATTCGGGAAGACTCGGCGCCGGCATGAAGCTGCTTTCCCATGAAATCGACCCATCCTTTACCCTGATGATCCTCGAGGCCGAGGCCAAGCTGGGCGTCCTCCTGGATTTCTACAAACTCCCGCGCCAGAACGAAGAGAAAGACTCCCAGCCCTCAATGACCAAGTTGCTCCTCCAGATCAACACCAAGCTCGACTCCCTTCTTGATTTTCATCGTATTACCCGGCGACAGAATGCAACACGGGTTAAAGAGGTAAGCCTGAGTGCCAGTGGGATCAAGCTTACCTCCCATGAACCGCTTGCGGTTGGAGATCTTGTTGAAGTCCACATGCTCCTGACCACGGATCAACCCTGCTGGGTCGTGGTCGGCGGGTCGGTTGCCCGGGCAACCCCCCTCCCCGGAGGGGACGGCTGCCTGGTGGCTATTCAGTTTACCACGACAAATGGGGCTATCCAGGAGGCCATTGCCACCTATGCGCTCAAGAAACAAAAAGAACAACGCATCAGTCAACGCTTGCTTGAACCCTGACCTTTCCGGTTTCACGGGAAAAAACCCGCGCCAACCGTAAAAAAGATAACGACATAGACATTTCATAGGGAACCAAAAACAAAATGCTCACAATCATCGGCATAGCAGTTGTTTTAGGGTCGGTCATCGCCGGCTACGCCATGGCAAAGGGAAATTTCCACGTCCTTTTCCAACCCGCCGAAGTAGTCATCATCTTCGGCGCCGCCATCGGCAGCCTGATCATTTCCTCGCCGGCCAAGGCGTTAAAGGTCATTATCGGGCATCTCGGCGGCATCTTTTCCGATTCCCACATGAACAAGGCGCATTATCTGGAGCTGCTGCTGCTCATGAATGCCGTCTTTTTCAAGATCAAGAAAGAGGGGCTGGTCGCCATTGAGGCAGACATCGAAGACCACGAAAAAAGTCCGCTCTTTCAAAAATACGCCAACATCATGAAGGACCGCGAAGCGGCCGATTTCATCTGTGATACGGTGCGCACCATGCTCAGCGCCAATTACCCGGCCTACGAACTGGACAATCTCATGGAGATCGACCTGGAGGCCAACCAGCATGAACGGATGCTGCCCGCCCACAGCATCACCCGGATCGGCGATGCCCTGCCCGGCCTGGGTATCGTTGCGGCGGTTCTCGGCATTGTTGTCACCATGGGATATATCAACGAATCCGCCGAGGTTCTGGGCCACCATATCGGCGCGGCCCTGGTCGGCACCTTCTTCGGCGTGCTAGCCTGTTACGGATTCGTCGGACCCATGGGAACCAAGCTGGAGCATCATGCCCATGAGCGCGAAACCTATCTGCGGGTGATCAAGACCTCGCTGCTCGCCGCGTATTCCACCAGCTTCATGGTCCAATTCGCCGTTGAGGCTGGCAGACGGGCCATCCCCGGAGACGATCGCCCCTCCTTCAACGAGGTTGAGGAGGCCATCAAGAAGTGGAAGACAAAAGCATAATCATCAAGAAGGTCAAGAAGGTCCAGGGCGGCGGCCACCACGGCGGCAGTTGGAAGGTGGCCTTTGCCGATTTCATGACGGGCATGATGGCTTTTTTCCTCCTCATGTGGCTGGTCAACATGACCACCAAGCCGCAAAAGGAAGAGCTCGCCAAATATTTCCAGGAGTACAGCATCTTTGCTGAGGGCGGCGCAGGCGGAACCACCCAGATGATCTCCACGGAACAAGCACAGCCCGCCGCCCAGATCACCATCGCGCAAACCCCGGCGTCCGGCGAAACAGAAGGCGAAGCCAGCCCTGCAGGTTTGGAACAGCTTAAAAACAAACTGCAGCAGGAGATCGAGCAGCGACTCGCCGACCTTAAGGATCAGGTACGCATCGAGGTTGTTGAAGGCGGGGTCAAGGTGGATATCATGGACAAGGAAGGAAACCCCATGTTCCCTCTCGGCAGCACGACCCTGACCGAAAGCGGCCAAAAAATCCTCAAAGTACTCTGCGACAACATCAAGAGCACCTCAAGCCGCGTTGAAATCGAGGGCCACACCGATGCCGTGAGCTACGCGAATAGAGAGTTCGGCAACTGGGAGCTTTCCACGGCCAGGGCCTCGGCCGCCAGGGTCGAAGTGGAAAAAAACGGCATCCCTTCCAGCAGGCTGCGTCGGGTCTCCGGGTATGCCGCCACGGAACCGATTATCAAGGAAAACCCTTTTGACCCCCGCAACCGGAGGATAAGCCTGCGCCTCTATCCGGAAAAACAGAGCAAGACGCCAACCCCGCCCCAGTCGCAGGCCCAGCCGCAGCAGCAGGGTCCGGCCCAGGTCGCGCCCAAAGCCGTACCTCAAGTTCACCCAGCACGGATGAAATAAACCCAACGCAACCTGTTGTGTTCCCCGACTCGCATCCCCTTCAATAAACCGGCGGGGACACTTGATGCGGACCGCCATTGCACAATGGCCGAAGCGATCTGCACAAAAAAAGCCCGACCTGAAAAGGCCGGGCTTTTTTTGTGCAGATCCTGCTGTATTTCTAGTGTTTGAAAGACCTTTGCCCCGTGAACTTCATGGCCACCTGCGGCTTGGCCTCGTTGCAGGCCTGGATGGTCTCAAAGTCGCGCATGGAACCGCCCGCCTGGAGGATGGCGGAGACTCCCTGGCGGATGCCGACATCCGCGCCGTCGCGGTACGGGAAAAAGGCGTCGGAAATCATCACCGAACCGGGCAATCCTGCCTTGTCCGCCTTGGTCTGGGAGTCTATTTTTTCCTGATCCGCCTTGTTCCTTTTGCCCTGTTCGATCTCCAGCACCATGTCCGCATAGGGCAGGCCGAAGGTGTCGAAGCAGAGCATGTCGGCATACTTGGTATAGGCCTTGTACACCGCGATGTCGGCCACGCCGACCCGGTCCTGCTCGCCGGTGCCGATGCCCACCGTGCAGCCGTCCTTCACATAGATGACCGAGTTGGAGGTCACCCCGTGCTCCACGGCCCAGCCGAAGAGCATGTCGTCGATCTCCCGCTGAGTGGGCTCGCGCTCCACCTTGTATTCCTGCCCCTTTGCGGTGCAGACCGCGGGCTTGAGGTCCGCCACGGAACGGATGGAATTCACCGCCGACTGCTGGACAATAAGCCCGCCATCGATCAGGCTCTTGAAATCCACATAGCGGTATTTCTCATAATCAGCGAGCCGGTCGATACGGCTGATCCGCACGACGCGCAGATTCTTGCGGGCCGCGAGGATCTCCAGGGTGCCTGCCTCGAACTCCGGAGCGCAAACAACTTCCAGGTAGTTCTTGCTCAAGAGCTCGGCGGTTTCCTTGTCGCAGGGCCGATTGAGAATCACCGCCCCGCCAAAGGCGGCGATGCGGTCCGCCCGGTTGGCCCGGTCGTAGGCGCGGGCCAAGGTCTCGCTGCAGGCAGCGCCGCAGGGGTTGTTGTGCTTGAGAATCACCGCGGCCGGGCGATCCATGAGATACTTGATGATATTCAGGCCGTTGTCGATGTCGGTAAGGTTGATCTTGCCGGGATGCTTGCCCACCTGGAGCATGTCTTCGACATTGATCCCGCTGACCAGCCCCTTGCCCGGCTCGATGAACCGGCAGTCGCCCAGCACCAGATTGCCGTTGGTCAGCTCGTAGAGAGCCGCCTCCTGATCCGGGTTTTCGCCGTAGCGCACCCCCCGCTCATCAACGCTGCCGTCCTCGGCCACGATCTTCCAGGTCTTCTTCCGGTAAACCAGCTCCTGGTCGCCAAAGGTGATCTTCATCTCCATGGGAAAGTGGTCACCAAGAATGGTGGTGTACATTTTCTTCAAATCTGCCATTGGGTTCACCCCTCCGTCCTTATTGGTTAACATCATCAAAACGTCTAAATTCAAGCCGTCCTGTGAAGCATCTTCGACTTGAATGAACTGGCAGGCAACATTACTACCACACTTGTTCACGCCACGGCTTTTCGGTCAAGCCGCGATAGCGACCGGCAAGCATGCCAAAAACGAGCCCAAATGACGAAACAAAAAACGTGGCCAAAGATGCTAAAAAACATCCAATAAAGAAACCCTTCAAAAGAGGGAGAGCCAACAAAACTGCGCCAATCATAAGCAAACCAAAGCCTAATCCGGAGAGCCCGGCGATAATAGCAATAACCCAGAATTTGGGCTTATCTCTCGGGATGAATGGACGGCCTTGGCTCATGACACCTAACCATATATTTATCGTTCAGGCAGCCTGCTGCCTGTCTTCCTTTGTTTGAAAAACAGCATCCCAATCCTTGCGGACCGGATCAAAACCCTTCTGCTGGATGGCGGCGCTCACCTCGGCAAGGCTCCGGTTATCGCCAACCTCAAACTGCTCTCCCCCCGCGTCTGCCAAGCCGTAGCCGCCCGGCGCCGTGCATGAGCCCGCCGAATAACGGGTCGGGCCAAGACCGATCATGCCGTCGCGGTACCGGGCCTCCTCCCTGGTCGAGAGATACAACCCGACATCCGGATCAAACATCCGCAGGGCAAAGATCATCTGGCTGAGGTTTCTTTCGCTCACCGGAGCCAGCGGCTTGAATTCCCCTTGCGCCGGACGCATGCGCGGAAAGGAGACGGTAAGTCCGGTCCGCCAGTAATGCTTCCTCAGCCAGGCAAGATGGAGGCCCAGGGCAAGCCCTTCCGCCCGCCAGTCCGCAAGGCCCAAGAGAGCGCCGATTCCGACCTCCCGCATCCCGGCAGCCGCTGCCCTGGCGGGAGTTTCCAACCGATAGTCAAAATCAGCCTTGCGCCCGGCTAGATGCACCTGCTTGTATATGTCCCGGTCATAGGTTTCCTGATACACAGCCACGGAGGTAATGCCGGCCTGGAAAAGCCGGGCATATTCCTCGGTTGCCAGGGGCTGCACCTCGATGGACAAGGCGGCAAAACGGCCGCGCAGCCGCAGGGCCAATTCTTCGAGATACTCCACGCCAACCTTGGCAGGGGCCTCCCCGGAAACGAGAAGAAGATGGCTGAATCCGCGCTGGTGCAGGATCATGGCCTCGCTTTCCGCCTCGGCAAAGGTCAAAACCCGCCGGTCAATGGCATTGCCCGCCGAAAAACCGCAATAGGCGCAGCGATTGGTGCAGAAACTCGAGAGATACACCGGCGCATACATCTGGATGGTCCGGCCGAAACGCTGACTGGTAATGGCACCGGAGCGTTTGGCCATGGCGGAAAGATGCGGTTCGGCCGCAGGGGAGAGCAGGGCGGCAAGCCCATTCAGGCCGGGGCTCCCGGAACGCAGCGCCAGCAAAACCTCGACCTCGGTGGCGCGGTTGATGGCATCCTGCAATGCTGGAAAGTCGGGGATCGTGAACATGGCTACCGCAAGAACCCAAGCCCATCGTCGGGCGAAGAGGGGGCGGCATCCTTGCTTACCGCGCCAAGGCCTGCTTCGTAAGCAATCCGTCCCGCCTGCACCGCCATGGCAAAGGCCCGGGCCATCCGCACCGGATCGCCGGCCACGGCAATGGCCGTGTTGACCAGCACCGCATCGGCGCCCATTTCCATGGCCTCGGCCACGTGGGATGGCGCGCCAAGTCCTGCGTCAACAATGACCGGCACCTGGGCCTGGGCAATGATGATCTCGATCTGAAACCGGGTCAGCACCCCCTGATTGGTGCCGATGGGCGAACCAAGGGGCATGACGGCAACCGCGCCTGCGTCTTGGAGGCGAAGGGCCAAAATCGGATCGGCGTTGATGTAGGGCAGCACCTTGAACCCTTCCTTGACCAATTCCTCAGTGGCCTTCAGGGTCTCGATGGGATCGGGAAGCAGGGTTCTCGGATCGGGAGTCACCTCGAGCTTGAGCCATTCTCCGCCACCGGAAGCGCGAGCCAACCGGGCCAGCCGAATCGCTTCGCCCGCATCCCGCGCCCCGGAGGTATTGGGCAAAAACAGGTAGCGGTCGCGGTCCAGCACGCTCATGATATCATCGGCCGGGTTGTTGAGATCAACGCGACGCAGGGCCACGGTGACCATCTCACAGCCAGAGGCGGCAAGCGCCTCCTTCATGACCTCCGGCGAGGAAAACTTCCCGGTGCCGCCAAAAAGCCGTGAGCGAAATTTTCTCCCCGCAATGGTCAACATCTCAACCGCCCCCCACAAACCGTATCAATTCAAGGACCGAGCCATCCTGCAATACATGGCTCGCATATTCTTCCCGGGTCAATATCTTCCCGTCGCACTCAACCACCACGGACGAGGCATCCAGACCGAGCTGGCTGAGATAATCAGCCACCCGGGTTCCGGATGGCGTTTCCTGCGCTTCGCCGTTGCAGAGAATTTTCATCTACGCAGCCTCATTCCCCTCGCCTAAGAGAAGGCGAACCACCTGGTTTGCCTGATGATGGGCGGCAATCCCAACCCTGGCCGCCATGAGTCCTTGTCCCGGCGACGCGCCGCTTACTTCATCGCCGACGATATAAACGCCGGGATACAATCGCCTGGTCCGAATCGCATTATTCTCGCCGTATCCGGCAAGTCCCGAGGCGCACACATAGAAAACCCCGGGAAGATTATGCAAAGCGGCCCGCAAACCGGCAGCCTTCATGGCCGGGTCATCGAAACACTCGACCAGGGCATGGACATCATGAAACAACCCGCCGATATCATCTTCAGCAAGCCGCCTGTCCATAAGGGTCACGGCGACATGGGGATTCACCCGCTGCAGAATATCCCGCAACGCCGCGGTTTTCTTCTGGCCGATCTGATCCACAAAATACTGCTGCCGGTTAAGATTGGTGGGTTCCACCACATCATAATCGGCAAGAAGGAGTCCGCCGATGCCCATGCGCGCCAGAGCGATTGCCACCAGGGATCCAAGGCCTCCCAAACCCATGATCCCGACCACCTTTGTTTGCAGACGAGTCTGCACGCCTGGGCTGTGCCGGGCAAACAAGAGCCGCCGCATCTCTTTCGCGGAAGGGACCTTTCCCCGCTTCCACAACCAGCATTGATCGCCATCGGTCAAAATGGTTTGCAAGGACGCAGGATAGCCGTTGACGAGCAGGATGTCTGCCTCGCCACTCGCAGCATGATCCTTCACCAGGTCGGCAAGGGTCATTCCGGCCTGGAAGGAAACCTCTTTTTCATTTACCCGCAGCATGCCATGATGCCCTTTTGCTCAAGCCAGCAAAAACAGTAATACTAACCGACAGACACCGGCGATGGTATCGTTTTTTTTCATCTTCTCCGGCCGCCGCCGCGCTAAGAAACCAGCAACCAGCCAAGTCGACCCGCACAAGAGGCGGGCCTGCCCCCCTGAGTTTTCGACAAAAAAAAGCTGGCTTGAACAGTACGTTCAAGCCAGCCTCGACTTTTCAACCCAGCGGTAAAGACTAATTATCCTCTTTTACCTCTTTCACTGCACCATAATTCACCAGCTCAAGGATAGCCATTTCGGCTGCATCACCAAGGCGATTGCCGGTTCTGATAATTCGGGTATACCCGCCATCACGGGTCATGTATTCATCCTTGAGGACATCAAAAAGTTTAGCCACAACCTTTTTGTCCTGCATGAACGACAAGGCCTGACGACGGGCATGAAGATCGCCACGTTTTGCCAGGGTAATCATCTGGTCAGCCACCTTGCGCACTTCCTTGGCCTTGGGGGTGGTGGTAATAATTCTCTCATGCTCGATCAGAGAGGTAACCATATTGCGCACCATGGCTTGACGGTTGGATGTTGTCCTGCCAAGTCTCTTGCCTGCTTTTCTATGTCTCATAACTACCCTCTTCCCGGATTTATGACTGCTCTTCAGACACTTTGTCTGACACGACAGGAGGCTCCCAGCCTTCTAATTTCATGCCCAGCGAAAGCTCCATCTCAGACAGCAACTGCTTGATCTCATTGAGAGATTTACGACCAAAGTTTTTGGTCTTCAGCATCTCCGCCTCGGATTTCTGCACCAGCTCGCCGATATAACGGATATCCGCATTACGGAGGCAATTTGCTGAACGGACGGAAAGTTCAAGATCCTCCACGCTACGGTAGAGGTTCTCATTGACAGGCGACCGATTGTCAACGCGTGCATCATCAATGGCTGGCTCAACAGATTCTTCATCAAAAGCGATAAAGACCTGCAATTGTTCCTTCATTATTTTTGCTGCATAGGCCAAGGCATCCTCGGGCCTTACACTGCCATCGGTGGTAATTTCCAAGGTCAGCTTGTCGTAATCGGTCTGCTGACCAACACGGGCCTGACTGACAAGGGACTTCACGTTGACAATGGGTGTAAAAATAGCATCGATGGGAATTACCCCGATCACTTGCTCTTCGGGCTTGTTTTTCTCGGCAGGGACATATCCTTTACCCCATTTCACCTCAAATTCAGCCTTGAAAACACCCTCGCCGGTGATGGTGCAAATCTCCTTATCGGGATTCATAACCTCCACCTTGCCCCCGGAGAGAATATCCCCGGCCGTAACCGTGCCCAACTTGTTCTTTTCAATCCGGACGACCTGGGAGCCGGGAGTATTAAGTTTCAAGCGCACTTCTTTCAGATTAAGGATGATCTGGGTAACGTCTTCCTTAACCCCGGGAATGGTTGACAACTCATGCAGGGCGCCATCGATTTTCACCGAGGTAATAGCCGCCCCCTGGATGGAAGACAAAAGAATCCTCCGCAGGGAATTCCCGATAGTCGTGGCAAAACCCCGCTCCAAAGGCTGACAGATAAATTTGCCGAAACTTTTTGTATGGCTGTCCTGGTCTACTTCCAGTCTTTCAGGAATGATAAGCTCATGCCAATTTCTGTAAAACGGATCAGACGCAAGTGTCATGGTTTCCTAATGCTCCACGGTTGGCTAATTATTTGGAATAAAGCTCTACAATCAACTGCTCCTGAATCGGCATGGTGATTTCCTGCCGAACCGGCAATGCTTTCACAGTTCCCTTGTAGTTATCCTTATCAAGCTCCAACCAGCTTGGCACACCCCGACGCACAACGGCTTCAAGGCTCTCATTGATGGCACCGACCTTGCGGCTTTTTTCCTTCAAGGTAATGACGTCATTCACAGAAACCCGGAAGGAAGGAATGTTCACCTTCCTGCCATTTACCTCAATATGATTATGCCGCACCAATTGACGTCCCTGATTCCGGGAGTTTGCATAACCAAGGCGGTAAATTACGTTATCGAGCCTGCTTTCCAGAAGCATCAACAGGTTTTCGCCGGTAACGCCCTTGATACGCTCGGCAATCTCAAAATATTTGCGGAACTGGCCTTCCAGCATGCCATAGATCCGACGGACCTTTTGTTTTTCCCGCAACTGAATGGCATAGTCGGAAACCTTGCGCATACGGGCCTGCCCATGCTGGCCTGGGGCAAAAGAACGCCTTTCAAAGGCACACTTGTCCGAATAACATCTGTCGCCTTTCAAAAACAACTTGAGTTTTTCCCGCCGACACTGCCGGCATTCCGCGCCTCTATATCTGGCCAATTTGGACCTCCACTCAATCTCACTCAATCATACTTTAATTGTCAAATACCCTGCAACCCGCCTGCTTTGCTACACCCTTCTTCTCTTGGGTGGCTTGCAGCCATTATGCGGCACTGGAGTCACATCACGGATAACGCTGACATCAAATCCATTGGTCTGCAAAGCCCGAATAGCGGATTCACGTCCAGGTCCAGGCCCATTGACTCTAACCTCAACCTTGCGCATCCCATGTTCCTGGGCTTTTTTCGCCGCGGCATCAACCGTGTTCTGCGCAGCAAAAGGGGTGCTCTTCCGTGACCCCTTAAACCCCAGACAACCGGCACTGGACCAGGAGATCACATTCCCCTGCCTGTCCGCAAAAGTAACCAAGGTGTTGTTAAAGGTGGAGTGGATAAAACATATCCCCTCAGGTACGTTTTTCTTTTCCTTGCGCTTCGGACGACTCGCTTTCGGACTAGCCATTATAACTCCTATAAACAATCCAGAATGATTATTTAATCTCTACTTTTTACTTTTGATCGCTGACCGCCTCGGCCCTTTTCTGGTCCGGGCATTGGTCTTGGTGCGCTGTCCCCGACAGGGAAGCCCCTTACGGTGACGGATCCCGCGATAGCATCCCGCATCGGTCAGCCTCTTGACATCCATGGCCACTTCCCGACGACGATCGCCCTCGACAACGAACTGATCATCCATGATTTTTCTGATGTTGGTAACATCACTTTCCGACAAATCATCGCTGTTCGTTGTATGCGGCAAACCAACCATATCCAGGATTTTACGGGCAGAGGTTCTGCCAATTCCATGGATGTAGGTTAAAGCAATAACCATGTGCTTATTTCTTGGTAAATCAACACCAGCTAAACGTGCCAAGGCATGCCTCCCTTGTTAGTCAAAATAAATGAAAAAATTATCCCTGCCGCTGTTTGTGCTTTTTTATCTTGCATGAAACACGCAAGACGCCTTTCCGTTTGAACACCCGGCAGTCACTACAAATTTTCTTCACAGAAGATCTTACTTTCATTACGCAACCCTTTTGTTATGGGGCAAAGAATCAACTACTTCTTCTTTGCCCTGAATGTCACTCTTCCCCGTGTGAGATCATAAGGAGATAACTCGACAGTGACACGATCTCCCGGGAGAATCTTAATAAAATGCATCCTCATCTTTCCGGAAATATGGGCTAAAATCCGATGGCCATTATCGAGCTCGACCCGAAACATTGCATTGGGGAGCGGCTCTACGATGGTCCCTTCAACCTGAATAGCTTCTTCTTTGGACATAAACCCCTTATTTCCTACAAAACACTTCTTTCCGCCGATATCCACACATGCGATATTCAGGCAGACAGAAAGCAGAGGATATTACCTTATTTATTTTTTTTTGCCTTATATTTTTTCATAAAGACAAAAATAGCTACCCAGAAAGTTCGCTCAGAATGAGGGGCTCACCTTCTGTCACCGCAATCGAATGCTCAAAATGCGCAGAGACTTTCCTATCCCTTGTCACAACAGTCCAACCGTCTCGCAGCACATCAACCGAATGGGTGCCGAGATTCACCATGGGCTCTATGGCCAGCACCATGCCGGGCATGAGCTTGGGTGTACGTTCGGCCCGGACATAATTTGGAATCTCCGGCGCCTCATGGAGCTGGCTCCCAATGCCATGGCCGACAAACTGGCGGACCACTGAAAAACCGTGCTTTTCAACATGTTCCTGCACGGCCTGCGATATATCATTTATGCGATTCCCAGGGATTGCCTGAGAAATACCCTTATACAGGGCGGCACGCGTAACCTCAAGCAAGGACAGACGCTCCGGGGCCACCTGCCCCACAGGAATGCTGACTGCTGCATCCCCGTAATATCCCTTATATTTCACGCCAAAATCTATGCTGACAACATCGCCATCCCGGACAACCACCTTCTTGGATGGAATCCCGTGCACAACCTGTTCGTTGATGGAAACACATAAACTGCCCGGAAAACCGCGATACCCTTTAAAGGCTGGCTCAGCGCCATTATCACGACAATACTTCTCCGCCAAGGCATCCAGATACAAGGTGGTGCAACCAACCTCAATCTTCTCGGCAAGCAGGGCCAAGGTCCGGGCAACAATCTGGTTCGCCTCCTGCAACAACACAATTTCTCGAGGCGACTTCAGTATAATTGCCATGTTCCCATCACAAAACGCTATGAACGACCCTTAAAGCCACCTGACTTCATGAAACCATCATAATTACGCATAACCGTATGGGACTCGATCTGCGCTATTGTATCAATCGCCACGCCAACGACAATCAGCAGAGCGGTGCCCCCGAAATAAAAAGGCACATGCAGCTTGTTAATCAAAATGGTCGGCAACACGCAGATAACGCTGATATACGCAGCACCGATCACCGTCATCCGCACCACAATCTTATCGATAAAATCGGAGGTTTTCTTGCCGGGTCTGATTCCTGGCACAAAACCACCGTGTTTTTTCAGGTTTTCCGCGATGTCAACCGGGTTAAATGTAACCGCAGTATAGAAAAAGCAGAAAAAGACGATGAAGCCAACAAAAAGCAAGGTGTGCGGCAGGCTTCCCCAGCTCAGGGCTGCGCTCACCTTCTGTACCCAATCAACCTGGATAAACTGACCGATGGTGGCGGGAAACATCATGATTGACGAAGCAAAAATCGGAGGAATAACCCCGGACATATTGATTTTAAGAGGAAGGTGTGATTGCTGCCCCCCGTACATCTGCCGCCCGACCATCCGCTTCGCATACTGAATGGGAATCCGCCGCTGCGCCGTCTCAAAAAAGATGACAAATGCGATTACCGCGGCAATCATGACCAACAAAACAGGCAGCATGATATAGGCGATTTCCCCGGCGCTGGCCATCTTGAAGGTGTTCACCAGCGCGGCAGGCATACTCGCCACAATACCGGCAAAGATTATCATGGAAATACCGTTGCCGATCCCCCGTTCGGTAATCTGCTCCCCAAGCCACATGATAAACGCGGTGCCGGAAGTCAAAGTCAGCATCGTCATCAAACGGAAATGCCAACCGGAGGCAATAACCACCATCTCCCCTGTTCCGGGCGCGGTCATGCTTTCCAGTCCGATACTGATGAACAATCCTTGAATCAAGCTTAAGACAACCGTGGCGTAGCGGGTATATTGGGTGATTTTACGGCGTCCAGCCTCGCCCTCTTTTGAAAGAGCTTCAAGCTGGGGAACAACCACGGTCAACAATTGGAAAATGATCGAGGCGCTGATGTAAGGCATGATGCCGAGGGCGAAAATGGAAAAATTTTCCAAGGCCCCGCCGGAAAACATGTTGAACATGTCAAACAGCGAACCAGCGCTTTTTTGAAAAAATTGGCTGACCGCCTCGCCATTGATGCCTGGAGTCGGGATCTGCACCCCGGCTCTATACACGGCAAGCATTATGACAGTGAATAAAATCCGGCGCCTTAATTCCGGGATGTTCGCAGCATTCTGAACCCCAGCGCGCATCTAGTTATTCCTCAATCCTTCCGCCAACTGCTTCAATCTTCTGACGCGCAGAACCACTCACCTTATCGACGGCAAGGGTAAGAGCATGCTTCAATTCCCCGTTTCCGAGGACTTTCACGAGATCATCACTCTTAGAAACAAGGCCGGCAGCAATCAGGGCCTCTCGGTCAATCCGGGTGTCGGCGGCAAACCGCTCAAGATCCTGCACATTCACTATGGCGTAAACTTTCTTGAAGATATTGTTAAAGCCGCGCTTGGGCAACCGGCGCTGGAGAGGCATCTGACCGCCTTCGAATCCCAGCTTGATGCCGCCGCCGGAGCGGGCCTTATGGCCCTTATGCCCACGGGTTGCTGTCTTACCATGACCGGAACCAAGACCCCGGCCCACTCTTTTTCTCGGCTTTCTTGAACCTGGCTGCGGCGACAAATTGCTTAACGTCAACATAAATTAATCCTCCACCTCAACCAGATGTTCGACTTTTTTAATCATCCCCCGAATTTCAGGGGTATCCTGCCGGATTACAGTTTTATTCATCTTGGTCAGCCCCAGGCCGATCAACGTCGCACGTATTTTTTCAGTGCTCCCGATCTTGCTTTTCTTCAGGGTCACTTTGAGCTGATTTGCCATATAGATACCTATTCGCTCTTCATTAAAGTCATGCTGTTTTCAGCACACAATTACCGCTGGCTCGATCCGTCCCGGACAATGCATTCCCGGGGGCGTAAGAAACAGTTCAGGCAGAAATTTCCTCGACGGATTTCCCACGACTCGTTGCGATCTGCTGAGGAGTCCGGAGCCGATGCAAACCGTCCATGGTGGCCTTAACCAGATTATGGGGGTTATGCGAGCCGATACACTTGGTCAGTATGTTATGCACTCCGGCCGCTTCCAACACGGCGCGAACAGCACCACCGGCAATAACCCCGGTACCCTCAACGGCGGGTTTCAACATTACATTCCCTGCGCCGAATTTCCCGTAAACCTCATGCGGAATGCTCAGGTCGGTTATGGAAACACGTTTCATATCCTTACGCGCCTGCTCAACGCCTTTCCTGATCGCCTCAGGCACCTGATTGGCTTTACCAAGACCGCAACCGACCTTTCCTTTTCCATCACCCACAACAACGATGGCGCTGAAACTGAAACGACGTCCACCTTTCACTACCTTCGCAGTTCTATTGATATGAACAATCTTTTCAATAAACTGGTCATCGCCGCTCGTGTTCTTATTAAAATCTGACAAGGTTCACCCCCAAATTGCTTTGGAATTTTTCACAGGGATAAGAATTTTTCTTCGTACAGTTAACTAGAAATCAAGACCGCCTTCACGGGCGCCTTCAGACAGAGCCTTGACCCGGCCATGATAGATGTATCCGCCTCTGTCGAAAACCACCTTTTCGATCCCTTTGCCTTTGGCAAGTTCGGCAATTTTCAACCCTACCTGACGCGCCTTCTCAGACTTGCCCTTGATATCGGCGGCAATCATCCCCTTATCAACAGTGGACATGGCAGCCAGGGTATTGCCGGCAACATCGTCTATAATCTGGCAATAGATATGTTTTGCGCTTTTAAAAACACGCAAACGAGGTCTCTCAGGAGTCCCGACAATATTCTTCCTGATCCGCTTAACCCGCTTGATACGAGCACTTTCTTTCGGATTTATCTTACCCATTGTTTTGCCTTATAAATATTTATCTCTTGCAACCCGCGAAAAGCCTAGGCGTCATTTCTACTTTTTGGAAGCAGACTTACCAGCTTTCCGGGCTATATATTCATCTGCGTAACGAATTCCCTTGCCCTTATAAGGCTCAGGCGGACGCACAGCACGGATTTTAGCGGCAGTTTCACCCAGCAACTCTTTATCAATACAATCCAAGGTGACATTATTTGCTTTATCAACTTCAGCAGAAACACTTTTAGGAAGATCAAACTCAACCGGATTTGAATAGCCCACGCTCAGGTTTAAAACAGAGCCTTTAACCTCGGCCCGGTAACCAACGCCTTCGATGGCTAATTTTTTCTGAAAACCCTTGTCCACGCCAACAATCATGTTGTTGACCAAGGTACGAGTGAGTCCGGAAAAGGCCCTGGTCCGTTTGCTATTATCCTTACGGACAACGATCAGGTTGTCCCCTTCTGCCTGCAAAGCAATCTCGGGGCGGATAGTCCGCTCCAGCGTACCTTTGGGCCCGGCGACTTTAACGAATGTTCCATTTATATCAAGCTTAACCCCTTTAGGGACAGGGATAGGTTGATTGCCAATCCTAGACATGGCGATTCTCCACTTGTTACGTAATACTCAATAGTTAGCAATTACAAATTCGACTTACCAAACTTCACAGAGAAGCTCGCCGCCAATCTTCATGGCCCGGGCCTCTTTATCCGTGAATATCCCCTTGGAGGTCGAGATAATCGCGATACCAAGGCCACTCATTACCTTGGGGATCTGGTCGTGCTTCACATAGATACGGCGACCAGGCTTGCTGACCCGCTTCAGGTTGGTGATAATCCGCTCATTGTTCTGGTCGTATTTCATTTCAATACGCAAAACACCTTGCGTGTCCGTATCAAGGACTTGATAGTCATTGATAAAGCCTTCCTTCTTCAGGATCGCAGCAACACCGGTTTTCACTTTCGAAAGCGGCATTTCCACAGTCTCAAACTTGACCATACCGGCATTTCTTATCCTGGTCAGCATATCAGCCAGGGGGTCAGTCATGGACATAGTCCTTGCTCCCTATGATGATTTTTAAAACAAACAGTTAACATATCTACGGCGAGTACAATCAACACTATTACCAACTTGACTTGGTAACACCGGTAATTTCACCACGATTAGCCAAATTACGGAAACAGATACGGCAGACGCCGAATTTTCTATAAACAGCTTTCGACCGGCCGCATAAACCGCAACGGTTATATGCCCTCACTGGAAACTTCGGCGTCCGCTTGCACTTTGCTATCAAAGACTTTTTAGCCAACTTCTTCCTCCTTACCCTGTGCTATTTCCTAAAGGGCATTCCCATTGCTTTCAAAAGAAACCGGCCTTCATCATCTGTCTCGGCGGTCGTAGTAATCGCAATATTGAGTCCCTTGATCTTGTCAATTTTGTCATAGTCAATTTCAGGGAAAATAATGTGCTCTTTGATGCCCATGGCATAATTACCACGCCCATCAAAGGCCTTCATGGATAACCCGCGGAAGTCACGGACCCGCGGCAAGGCAATATGCACCAGCTTGGCAAAAAAATCATACATCCGGTCGCCGCGAAGCGTGACCCTGCAACCAATGGGCACCCCGGCACGCAACTTAAAGCCGGCGATGGATTTCTTGGCCTTGGTAACAACGGCCTTCTGCCCAGCAATCAAAGTCAGCTCCTGAACCGCACTGTCGATGATCTTCGGGTTCTGCACCGCCTCTCCCAAGCCCATGTTCAACACGATCTTGGTTATCTTCGGCACCCGCATGATGTTCTGATAGCCGAATTCCTTCATGAGCTGCGGGACACACTCGCCCTGATATATCTCTTTTACCCCAGCCATTCTTGCCTCCAAAAAAAAAATCAGGACCTATTAGGCTTTCGCCTCTAAAGATTCATTACATTTCTTGCAAATGCGAACCTTAGATCCATCTTCCAGTATTTTTTTGCCTACACGTGAAGTCTTGGAACATTTAGGACAGATCACCATCAGATTGGAAGCATCAAGAGCTGCTTCCTTCTCAATGATCCCGCCCTGCTGGTTCATTTGACTGGGCTTCGTGTGCCGCTTTATCATGTTGATCTTTTCAACAATGGCTTTGCCATCGGTGGCGTTGACCTTGATGACCTTGCCGACACGACCTTTGTCCTTACCGGCGATCACCTCAACCTGATCATTTATTTTCAGATGTGTTTTTGCTCTCATACCTTCAGCCTCTCAACCACCCAAGATGTGGGCGGGAACTCTCTTTGAACATCCAGCTCTTCGTTTTAACCTCGGTTACAGAACTTCAGGGGCCAACGATATAATTTTCATATACCCCTTCGGCCGCAACTCCCTGGCAACCGGACCGAAAATACGGCTTCCAATCGGCTCCCCGGAATTTGCAAGCAACACGGCTGAATTATCATCAAACCGGACGATGGTGTCGTCCGTGCGACGAATCTCTTTGACGGTCCTGACCACAACGGCCCGGAGAACATCACCCTTCTTAACCTTGGCGTTGGGAATCGCTTCTTTGACGGTGACAACAATAACATCACCAACAGAGGCATACCGACGCCTTGTTCCGCCCAAGACCCTTATGCAAAGAACCTTTTTGGCGCCTGAATTATCTGCTACATTAAGTACGGTTTCTGTTTGTATCATTTCTTCACCAACCGCAGAACACTTTAAAAGTACCCAAGCAAACTGCCGGGAACTTAGTTATCAAAAACCGCAAATTATACGGCCTTCTCGATGACTTCCATAATCCGCCACCGTTTATTCTTGCTCAACGGACGGCATTCTTCTATCAAAACCCTGTCACCAACGCTGCAACTGTTTTCCGGGTCGTGAACCATGCATTTATTATGCTGGCGCATGAACTTCCCATACAGTTTATGCGGGACAAGGCGCTCGGTCTGAACAATAGCACTTTTGTCCATCTTGGTGCTGACTACGAAACCAACCCGAGTCTTCTTATTCGATTTTCCATCAACCATGAAAGTATCCTACCAAATAGCGTTATCGATTGGCGCAAGCACTAAAAACAACCAGTAATCTTGGCCAGAAACCAGCTATACGTTACGCGGTATGCGCAGTAAGAGCGGTTTGCATCCGGGCAATTTCTTTACGCAACTGCCGCAATTTTGCCGTATTTTCCAAGGGACGAATGCCGTGCTGGAACTTCAGCCTGAAATGCTCCTCCGACAATTCCCGAACCTTGGCAACAAGCTCATCTTTTCCAAGCTCGCGTATATCTTTCATTTTCATAAGGTTTCCCCCACATAAATTACTTTAGTCGGGAAAGGCAACTTATTGGCGGCCAACTGCAACGCCTCCCTGGCCAAATCATCATCAACCCCGGCCAGTTCATACAGTATGCGGCCCGGCTTTACCTGGGCGACCCAATATTCCGGATTACCCTTGCCTTTTCCCATCCGGGTTTCAGCAGGCTTCTTGGTAATGGGCTTATCCGGAAAAATCCGGATCCACAGTTGTCCGGTTCTTTTAATCTTTCTATTGATTGCAATACGAGCCGCCTCAATCTGCTGGGCGGTCATTTTGCCACAGCCGACAGCCTTTAGGGCATATTCACCGAAAGAAAATCCAGACCCGCGATACGCTGCGCCAGTCAGGCGGCCCTTAAACATCTTTCTATGTTTTACTTTTTTTGGACTTAACATCGGTATATCCTATCTGTGACTGACTTATTTAAAGCCGTTTCACCCGATAACGAGTTATTCGGCAATCTGGTCGGCAGCACTCAGAACTTCACCCTTGAAGATCCAGACCTTAACGCCGATCTTGCCATAGGTAGTATTCGCCTCGGCAATACCATAATCCACATCAGCACGAAGAGTATGCAGGGGGACTCGACCCTCGCGCACCCATTCCTGACGAGCTATTTCCGCACCACCCAGCCGTCCTGAACACGCGATTTTAACACCTTTAGCGCCGAACTTCAAGGCCATATTTACTGACTTCTTCATGGCACGCCGGAAGGCTACCCGTCTTTCAAGCTGCAAAGCAATGTTCTCCGCCACCAGTTGCGCATCTGCCTCAGGACGACGAACCTCCTGAATATCAAGAACGCACTCCTTGCCGGTCAATTTGTCAATTTCAGCCTTCAGAACCTCGATCTCTGTCCCTTTTTTGCCGATAACAATGCCTGGACGGGCGGTATGGAGCTTAATCCGGAGCTTATCGCCGGTTCTGGCTATCTGAATTTTGGAAATGCCAGCATGATAGAGCCGCTTTTTTAGAAATTTCCTCAGGCTCTGATCCTCAAGAAATTTTTTGGCATAATCCTTGTCGGCGTACCAGATGGAGTCCCAGGTACGTATAATATTCAGTCGTAAACCTATCGGATTAACTTTCTGGCCCAAAACCTTCCTCCATTCTCATTGAAATGCAAATCAAAGTACTGATGAATACCCTATTACTTCTGTATTCTGTTATTGCTCATCCAAAACAACAGTGATGTGGCTCGTTCTTTTCAGAATTCTGTTCGCCCGCCCTTGGGCACGCGGCATGATTCTTTTCAGCATCGGCCCGCCGTCTATAAAAATAGACTTCACATAGAGGGTATCCACGTCGATACTCTCATTCTGACTGGCATTGGCCACTGCTGACTCAATAACTTTTTTCAGCAACCGGGCGCCTTTTTTAGGCAAAAACCGCAGTGCGTTAATGGCATGATCAACACTTTTTCCGCGGACCAGATCGGCAACGAGCCTGGCTTTTTGCGGTGAAATCCTTATATAACGAGCAAGCGCTTTTGCTTCCATCGAATGAACTCCTTTCTTTACCTGAAGACCGTGTCCGGTTTAGCAGCTTTTATTTCTTTTTCTTCTTGTCCGCTGCGTGACCGTAGTAGGTACGAGTCGGCGAAAACTCACCAAGCTTATGTCCTACCATGTTTTCCGTCACAAAAACCGGGATGAACTTTTTGCCATTGTGCACGGCAAAAGTGAGCCCAACCATTTCCGGAATTACATCAGAACGTCTGGACCAGGTCTGGATAACCTTCCTGGAGCCTTCATCCTTGGCCTTCATGACCTTTGACATCAAATGGTCATCTACAAATGGACCTTTTTTAACTGAACGTCCCACTTGTATACCCCCTAATTATGATCTTTTCTTAACGATAAATTTATCGGATGACTTCTTGCCGCGTGTTTTATAACCCTTGGTGGGAACGCCCCACGGGGTACAAGGATGGCGACCACCAGAGCTTTTACCCTCACCACCACCCATTGGATGATCAAGCGGGTTCATGGCAACACCACGAACCTTGGGACGGTTTCCTTTCCAACGACTCCGTCCAGCCTTGCCGAGCTTCTGGCTCTCGTGTTCATTGTTGCCTACCTGACCAATACAGGCCCGACATTTCCGGTGAAATTTGCGAACCTCGCCCGAAGGCAATTTCACCGTAACATACTCGCCTTCCTTGGCCATAAGCTGCGCGGAGACACCAGCGCTTCTCACGAGTTGCGCACCCTTGCCGATTTTCATCTCGAGATTATGAATGATGCTGCCGAGCGGCATGTTGCCCATGGGCAAACAGTTGCCTGGCTTAATATCAACAGCCTCACCCGCGACAACGGTATCTCCAATCTTGATTCCCAGAGGAGAAAGGATATAGCGTTTTTCGCCATCCACGTAGTTCAGCAGAGCCAAATTCGCCGAACGATTCGGGTCGTATTCTATAGCAGCGACTTTTGCAGGGATATCCATCTTTTCCCGCTTAAAGTCGATCAAACGATATTTCCGCTTATGACCCCCACCAATATGCCTGGATGTAATGCGCCCATTGTTGTTCCGTCCCCCGGTCTTGCTGATGGGGCGAACCAACGATTTCTGCGGTTTATCCTTTGACAACTCGGGATTGACAACTGTAACAAGTGTTCTTCTGCCCGGTGATGTAGGTTTATAGGTCTTTAATGCCATTTCAAACCCCGATAATATTTAAATTCCGTATTCGTAACAAAAAATTACAGCTCTTGCCGACGAGACTTCCCTTAAATCTTCTCAAGGAAATCGATCTTATTCCCTTCTTCAAGAGTAACAATGGCCTTTTTCCAGTCTGACTGCTGTCCGAAATTCTTGCCAACACGTTTTTTCTTGCCGTGCATGTTCGCGGTCCGCACCGTGGCGACCTTAACGCTGAAGAGCTTTTCTACAGCATCCTTGATCTCAATTTTATTGGCGCGGGGATCAACCTTGACAACAACCTGATTGTGCATTTCCTGCAAACCAAGGGCCTTTTCCGTCAGGCAAGGTTTTTTGATAATACTGAACATATCTTTCATGACAACAACCTCTCTTCCAGCTGGCCAATACAAGGCTGCAGTAAGACAATGTGCTTATGGAGCAAAATGTCATAGACATTCAGCCCTGCCGTCGGAATAACCTTAAAGCCCTGAACATTGCGGGACGAACGCTCGAGATGATCATCACGCTCCGGAATTACAATCAAGGCATTATCGATCTTCAGGGCGTTCATGACCCCGATAAATTTCTTGGTCTTGATTTCTTCAATTTTGAAATTATCAAGAACCAACAAGAGCTTATCACCGAAGCGTGAGCTCAAAGCCATGCGGAGACCGAGCTTTTTAACCTTCTTGGGAAGCTTGAAGGAATAATCGCGGGGCTTCGGGCCAAAAACCACACCACCACCTCGCCACAGGGGAGAAGTTCTGGTTCCGGAACGTGCACGGCCGGTGCCTTTTTGTTTCCAGGGCTTCTTGCCGCCGCCACGGACCTCGGTCCGTGTTTTCGTGCAGGCAGTACCAGCCCGGCGGGCAGCGCGCTGCATCCGTACAATTTCATGAATGATATGGGGATTGACTGGAACGGCAAACAGATTGTCGTTCAACTCAAGATCGCCCACTTTCACATTTTCAACATTGAATATTTCAGTAACTGCCATTTCCGGCACCCCCAAAATAAATCTTAAGGCAACTAAGACTCATTATTTTGTATAAATATGCAACAAACCCTGCTTTGCACCAGGCACGCCGCCTTTGACGACAAGCACATTTTGCTCAGGCCGGATATCCATAATGGTCACGCTTTTCTTGGTGACCATATTCGTGCCCATATGCCCAGGCATCTTCTTCCCTTTAATAACCCGGCTCGGCCAAGCGCTACAACCAATGGAACCAGGAGCACGATGAAACATGGAACCATGGCCGGAAGGGCCGCCCTTAAAGCCGTGTCTTCGGATAACACCCTGAAAACCACGTCCTTTAACGGCACCGCTCACATCAATGATGTCGCCGACCTTGAAAAGATCCGATACCAATATTGCCTGCCCCACTTCAAACTGGCTGGGATCCGCAATCCGGAACTCTTTAATATGGTAAAATCCGCCCTTTCCTGAAGCCTTGGCATGACCGGCGTCCGGCTTGTTCAAACGAGATTCCCTCTTGGCGCCGAACCCGACCTGGATGGCATCGTACCCTTCCTTGGCAACGGATTTTTTCTGAAGCACCACACATGGTCCAGTTTCAATGACCGTTACCGCGACAGCAGTGCCGTCCTCGGAATAGATCCGGGTCATGCCAATCTTCTTACCCAGTAATCCTAATTTTTTAGGCATTGTTCCTACCTGTTTTTTTCTTCTCTGACATCAACTGTACCGTTGACCGGCACAACCGTTTCATAATCCTAAAGCTTGATTTCCACGTCAACTCCAGCGGAAAGCTCGAGTTTCATAAGCGCATCAATGGTCTGCTGCGTTGGCTCAAGAATGTCCAGCAACCTTCTGTGGGTGCGCATCTCAAACTGCTCACGGGATTTCTTATCCACATGCGGAGAGCGCAACACACAAAACTTGTTGATGGTGGTCGGCAGAGGAATCGGGCCAGCAACAGTTGCACCAGTACGCTTAGCAGTATCAACAATCTCGGAAGTGGATTGATCGATAAGCTTATGGTCGTACCCCTTAAGCCTGATGCGTATTTTCTGTGTCTGAATCATGCTCGCTCCACCTTATTCGATGATTTTATTGATAACACCGGCGCCCACGGTACGGCCGCCTTCGCGAATCGCGAAACGCAGACCTTCTTCCATGGCGATCGGGGTAATCAACTTCGCTTCTATGGTCACGTTGTCCCCAGGCATTACCATCTCTACACCCTCTTGCAGGTTCACAACCCCGGTCACGTCCGTGGTCCGGAAGTAGAACTGCGGGCGATATCCGTTGAAAAACGGTGTATGACGGCCACCCTCATCCTTGGACAGGATGTAGGCCTCGGCCATGAACTTCGTGTGCGGGGTAATGGAACCCGGCTTGGCCAATACCTGACCGCGCTCGATATCCTCACGCTTCAAGCCGCGCAGCAGCACGCCAACGTTATCGCCGGCCATGCCCTCATCAAGGAGCTTGCGGAACATCTCGACCCCGGTGACCGTGGTCTTGGCGGTATCGCGGATACCGATTACCTCGATTTCCTCGCCAACCTTCACCTTGCCGCGCTCGATACGACCGGTGGCTACCGTGCCACGGCCGGAGATGGAGAAAACGTCCTCAACCGGCATCAAGAAAGGCTTGTCGATATCACGGGCAGGCTCGGGAATAAAGCTGTCGCAGGCATCCATCAGATCCCAGATGCATTTGGCCGCAGCCTCGTCTTCAGGATTCTCAAGAGCCTTCAAGGCGCTGCCCTGGATGATCGGGGTGTCGTCGCCGGGAAAATTGTATTTGGAGAGCAGCTCGCGCAGCTCCATGTCCACCAGCTCCAGGAGCTCGGGATCATCAACCATGTCGCACTTGTTCATGAAGACCACAACCGAGGGAACACCTACCTGACGAGCAAGCAGGATGTGCTCACGGGTCTGCGGCATGGGGCCGTCCGTGGCGGCAACAACCAGGATGGCGCCGTCCATCTGCGCCGCACCGGTAATCATATTCTTGATGTAATCCGCATGCCCGGGGCAGTCAACGTGGGCGTAATGGCGCTTGTTGGATTCGTATTCCACATGGGCGGTCGCAATGGTGATACCACGCTCCTTTTCTTCCGGAGCCTTGTCGATCTGGTCAAACGCGGTGGCCTTGGCGAAGCCCTTGGTCGCCAATACCCGGGTAATGGCCGAGGTCAGGGTGGTCTTGCCATGGTCGATGTGGCCGATCGTCCCAATATTTACATGCGGTTTCTTGCGTTCAAATTTCTCTTTTGCCATGTCCTTTCCTC
>NZ_JALKCW010000002.1:0-46300 GCF_046883345.1 Hydrosulfovibrio ferrireducens
CTGACGAATATTTCGAAACGCTGGACGATGCCGATTAAAAACTGGAAATCGGCGCTGAATCAGTTCAGCATCATGTTTGAAGACAGGCTGCCGGAATTTTGATCACAAAAACCATTTACACAAAATTCTTTACACACCCGCACGGCTCGGCAAATTCGTTAACAGCGTTACCATATTCCCCTGTCCATCGTTTTGTGAAGCAGGGGTTTTATCCTGGTTATTCGGGAGTGGGCAAGGAACTGTCGGGTTTCGTTTTGCTCTACCCGACTACCGGCTAGCGTTGTATGCCCAAAAAAACATACACTTGCTCACACCATACAATGTACGCTATAATGTACTTAAATTTACCGGAGGTACATTATGAAACGATTAAAAATAGATCAAGACATTCGCTCCATGTCGGAGTTCAGAATTGGTATCGCCTCGTTTTTAAAACAGGTACACGACACCAAAAGGCCGCTCATAATCACCCAGCATGGCAAGGGTGCCGCTGTGTTGCTTGATGTCGGCGAATATGAAGCGATGCAGGAAAAAATCGAAATCTTGCAAGATATTCACACCTCTATTTCCCAGATGGAAAATGGTCTGGGTGTGACTCATAATGACGCAAAAGAGATGATCTTGCAGAGCCTAGCCAAATGAAGATTATTTGGTCGCCGCTGGCAATCGAAAGAGTAACGGAAATTGCCCGGTACATTGCCCAAGACAACCCCACTGCCGCACGAAAATGGCTGGAATCCATCTTTGTCAGAGTGGAACAGGTGCAAGCAGCGCCGACAAGTGGACGCATCGTGCCGGAAGTAAATCGAAAGGAAATCAGGGAAATACTTTTTGGGAATTATCGAATCGTGTATCGCGCAGAGCCAAAACACATCTCAATTCTTACCGTACGACACGGAAGGCAAATACTTCCTGTTGATGAAATCGTGGCCTAACACCCCTCCACCCCCTACTCCTCAAACCGATACCCCCGCCCCGGCACCGTGACGATGTAGCGCGGTTCCGCCGGGTTGGCCTCGATCTTTTGGCGGAGGTGCTGGATGTGCACGTCGATGACCCGGCTCCAGGAGTAGAGCTTGGCGTCGCTCCAGAGGCATTGCCGGATCTCTTCCCTGGTCACCAGATTGTTGCGATTCTCCACCAGGCAGGCGAGAACCTGGAACTCCTTGGGGGTGAGGGCTACGACCGTGCCCCGCACCGTTACCACCTGATTGCGCAGGTCGATGGCAAGGTCTCCGGCGTTGATGAGGCTGGGTTGCGGGGGCAGGGCCGTCGGCCGCAGCCTGGCGCGGATGCGCGCTAGAAGTTCGCGGGTTTCAAAGGGTTTGACCATGTAATCGTCCGCCCCCAGTTCCAGGCCGATGACCTTGTCGGAAACCTTGTCCTTGGCGCTGAGCATAATAACCGGCAGGGTGGGATGGAGCGATTTCAGGGCGCAGCAGAATTCCAATCCGTCGCCGTCGGGCAGCATCAGGTCGAGAAGCACCAGATCGGGTTGGCGTTCGGCGAGGATGGCCCGGGCCGCGGCCAGGGAGTCGGCGGTGAGCAGGGTAAAGCCGTGCAGCTCAAGGTTCGCCT
The DNA here is from genome assembly GCF_046883345.1 of Hydrosulfovibrio ferrireducens. Classification (NCBI taxonomy): domain Bacteria; kingdom Pseudomonadati; phylum Thermodesulfobacteriota; class Desulfobulbia; order Desulfobulbales; family Desulfobulbaceae; genus Hydrosulfovibrio; species Hydrosulfovibrio ferrireducens. The sequence goes on from NZ_JALKCW010000002.1 coordinate 1,579, forward strand.
TGAGCACCTTGAGGATGTCCTGGTCATCGTCGATGGCCAGCAAGGTGGCCGATGGTGCTCTGGGTTCCATTATTCTCCCCCGGCGGGCAGCCAGAAATAGAGGCAGGCCCCGGGTTCCTTGTCCGCCACGCCGATGACCCCGCCGTGGGCCGCAACGATGCTCCGGCAGATGGTGAGCCCCAGGCCGCTTCCCTCTTTATTGCCCAATTTGTAGAACTTGTCAAAAACCTTTTCCCGCTCTGCTTTGGCAATGCCCGGCCCCTGGTCCTGAACCTCGACCACGGCGAAGCCTTCCTCCTGGAAACCGCGGATGGTGACGGTTGACTGCTCGGGGGTGAACTTGATCGCATTGGCCAGCAGATTGGTGAGCACCTGCCTGATCTTGTCCTCGTCTGCCCTCAGGGGCAGTGTCTCCGGCAGCAGGGCGGCGAGCCGGATTCCCTTTTCGTCGGCAAGGCAGGCAAGGCCGGTGATTGTTTCGCGAATCACCGGCGTCAGATCAAATGCACCGCTATGCAGGGCCGTGTTGTCGCCCATCTCGATCCGCTCGATATCGAGCATGGTGTTGACCAACCGGATGAGGCGATTGGTGTTTTTGTTGATGAGCTGGAAAAAATCGCAGAGTTCATTTTGCGGGCAGTTGCCCGCCTCCTGGGGAGGAAGGCAGGCCAGCTTGGCGGTGACGTATTCCATGGAACCCTTGATGGAGGTCAAGGGGGTGCGCAGTTCGTGGGAGGCGCGGGCGATGAAGTCCGATTTGCGTTCGCTGGCCGCGTTGAGCAGCCGGTTGGTCTCCAGAAGCTTCCGGTTGGATTCGGCAAGATCCTTGGTCGCCTCCCGGATGCGATCCTGAAGATCGCCGTGGTATCCGGTGAGCTGGGCGGTCATGTCGGCAAAGGCGCGGGAGAGATCCTCGAATTCATCCCCGGTTCGCAGGACCTCTCCCGCCTCGTAATTGCCCCGGGAAAATTCCCGGATGGAGGTGGAGAGCCGTTTCATCGGATGCAGCACCAGATGCCGCATCATGAAGATCATCGCGCCGCTCAGGGCGCCCACCACCAAGAGCATGGAGGCGAACATCCGCCGCCGGTTCTGCCTCGCCTCGGTAAAGGTCTTGTCCATGGGCAGGGCAACGCTGATGGCGCCGCGGACATCGCCCACCTTGTAGCCCTGTTCAAGGTGGCATTTCAAGCAGGCTTCTTCGACGTACAGGGGCGAGATGTAGCGGAGGTACGCCTGGCGATCGATGGTTTCGACGGAGACGAGCTCCCGCAGATTTTCCTGTTCAAAGGCCAGCAGGGCGCGGCGCTCGAAGGGGTCTGGCGCATTTTCCGGATTGGTCAGCTTGAGGCTGGTGATGTGGAACCAGAACAACCCCTCTTCTTTGGAGTACTTGGCCAGCTCCTTGGTGACCATGGCCGGGGTTTCCTTGGTGTAGCGACGGCCCTGGCGATCGCGAATCTCGGACTCGGCAAGGTAGGGGGAGGGCTGGGAGCGCGGCAGCTTTTCCACGAAGACCCCGCCGTGGTCGGCGATCCATTTGCGCATCAGAACGATCTGCCGGAAAACCGCGCGGGCCTCATTTTCCGCCTGGCGGACGATGAGTTGCTCCTGGCGCTCGTTGAACACATAGAAGGTGGCGCCAAGGGTGACCAGCAGGGTAAGGCTGCAGCCAACAATGAATTTGAAGCTGAGACTGAATTTCATGGCCTCGCCGAACTGCCTGAGCCATGTGTCAATGCTCGTCAAATCAGGTTCTCCTTTTTTAGATGCACCTGGAGGATGGAGATGGCGGCCGGAGTGATCCCGGAAATGCGCGCGGCCTGGCCCAGGGTCCGGGGCTGGATTTTGGAAAGTTTTTCCACCACCTCCCGGGAAAGGCCCGCCATGGTCCGGTAGGGAAGATCCTCGGGCAGGAGCACTGATTCCATGCGGCGGAAGCGGTCCACCTGCTCGCTTTGCCGCTCGATGTAGCCGTGGTATTTGATGGCCAGCTCGACCTCACGGGTCACCTCTTCCTCGGGGCGCGGCAGGGTGAGGCCGGTGAGCTGGGCCACAGAAGCAAGATCCATCTCCGGCCGGCGCAGAAGATCGGCGGCGCTCACCGCGGTTTTGAGGGTGGCGCTGCCCATGGCCACCAACCGGTCGTTGAGCTCCTGCTTGGGCCGGATCTGGGTGGTGTTGAACAGGGCCAGGGATTCCTCGATGGCCTGTTTCTTGGCCTGAAACAAGCGATAGGTGTCGTCTTGCACCAAACCCAGGTCCCGGCCGATCTCCCCCAATCGCAGGTCGGCGTTGTCTTCCCGCAGCAGCAGCCGGTATTCGGCCCTGGAGGTGAAGAGCCGGTAAGGCTCCTTGGTGCCCCTGGTGACCAGATCGTCGATCAGCACCCCGGTGTACGCCTGGGAGCGGTCCAGGATCAACGGGTCCTCCTCGCGCGCATACTTGACCGCGTTGATTCCGGCCATCAGTCCTTGGGCCGCCGCCTCCTCGTAGCCGGAGGTGCCGTTGATCTGCCCGGCCAGAAAGAGCCCCCGGAGCCGTTTTGTTTCCAGGGAGGGGTGCAGCTCCAGCGGATCGACATAGTCGTATTCAATGGCATAGCCGGGCCGGATGATGGCGACGTTCTCCAGTCCCTTGATGCTGCGGAGCATGGCGGTCTGCACATCCATGGGCAGGCTGGTGGGCAAGCCGTTGGGGTAGATCTCCACCGTGTCCAGCCCTTCGGGCTCCAGAAAGATCTGGTGGCGCTCCTTTTCCGGAAAGCGCATGACCTTGTCTTCCACCGAGGGGCAATAGCGGGCGCCCACCCCTTCGATGATCCCGGTGTACATGGGAGAGCGATCGGTGCCCGCCCGGATGATCGCATGGGTGGTGGGGTTGGTGTAGGTGATGTGGCAGGGGCGCTGGGGGAGCACCGGCCGCTTGCCCCGGTTGCTGAAGGAAAAGAGGTTGGGCGGCTTGTCGCTGTGCTGGGCTTCGAGTTCGGAGTAATCGATGGTGGTGGAGTCCAGGCGCGGGGTGGTGCCGGTCTTCATCCTGCCCATGGCAAAGCCCAGCTCCTTGAGGTGCAGGGGCAGCGAAAGCGAGGGCACGTCGCCCATGCGGCCGGCCGGGAAGTTCTTTAGGCCGATGTGGATCAGGCCGTTTAAAAAGGTGCCGGTGGCGATGACCACGGCCCGGGCGGTGAGCTCCTCTTCCAGGGAGGTGACTACCCCCGCGATGATCCCGTTTTTGATGAGCAGCCGGTCGGCGGTGGTCTGCCGGATATGGAGATTTGCCTGCTGCTCCAGCACCGATTTCATCCGCAGCCGGTAGAGGAGGCGGTCGGCTTGCGCCCGGGAAGACCAGACCGCCGGACCTTTGCGCGTGTTGAGGCGGCGGAACTGGATGCCGGTGGCGTCGATGTTTTTTGCCATCTCGCCGCCGAGGGCGTCGATCTCCTTGACCAGATGCCCCTTGGCCAAGCCGCCGATGGCCGGGTTGCAGCTCATGGCGCCGATGGTATCAACGTTGACCACCAGCACCGCGGTGCGGCAGCCCATCCGGGCTGCGGCCAGCGCGGCTTCGCAGCCGGCATGGCCCGCGCCGATCACGATAACGTCATATTGCGTGGAGTGTGACATGGCTATAATCTGTAAGGGGTGGAACTGCTTGGGGAGGGAGCCTTGGCCATCTGCCAGCGCCAGACGGGTTTTCGCGCCATCTGCCAGAAATCCGGAGTGAGCAGCACCGCCACGGTGTAGAGCTCAAGACGGCCGGCCAGCATGCAGAAGCTTAAGACCCCCTTGGCCAAGGGCGGCAGATGCCCGAAGTGCTGGGCCGGACCGACCAGGTTGAGCCCCGGGCCGATGTTATTCAAGGTGGCGATCACCGCCGTGGTGCCGGTGACGATGTCTACACCCAGGGCGGTAACCACCAGGCTGGCAAAAAGAAAAACCCCGATATGCAGGGCGAGGAATCCCAGAATTGCGACCATGACTTCCTGCGGCACCTTGACCTTGCCGAACTTCAGGGTGCCGATCGTGCGGGGATGCACCAGGTTTCGGAGCTGCAGACGGGCGAACTTGAAGAAGAGCAGGATCCGCACCATCTTGATGCCGCCCCCGGTGGAACCGGCGCAGCCGCCGACAAACATCAGGGAGACCAGGAGGATTTTCAGCGCCGGGGGCCATTGGTCGAAATCCGCGGTGCCGAAGCCGGTGGTGGTGACGACGGAGATCACCTGGAAGACCGCGGTGCGCAGGGTTTGGCCAAAGGTGGCATACACCTGATGATAGGAGTTCACCGCCACGATGAACAGGGTGGCCAGGGTGCAGAGGGTGAGATAAAAGCGGAACTCTTCGTTGCGCCAGTAAACGGAGAGCTTGCCTTTAATGCCCAGGTGGTGCAGGGAAAAGTTGGTGCCGGCCAGAAACATGAAAATGATGATGACGGTTTCGATGTAAACCGAGTCAAAGTGGCCGACGCTGGCGGTATGGGTGGAAAATCCGCCGGTGGCCAGAGTGGCGAAGGAGTGGCAGATGGCGTCGAAAAAACTCATGCCGCCCCAGAGGAGAAGCACGGTTTGCACGGCGGTGAAGAGAAAGTATACGCCCCAGAGGATGCGGGCCGTGTCCTGGATGCGGGGAGCGAGCCGGTCCTTGGTGGGGCCGGGCATCTCGGCCTGAAAGAGCTGCATCCCGCCCACGCCCAGGAGCGGGAGAATGGCCAGGGAAAGGACGATGATGCCCATGCCGCCCAGCCAGTGGGTCATGGCCCGCCAGAAGAGGATGCTGTGCGGGAGAATCTCAACCTGGGTGAGGACCGTGGAGCCGGTGGTGGTAAAACCGGACATCGACTCGAAAAAACAATCGACGAACAGGGGCATCTTGCCGGAGAAATAAAAGGGCAGGGCGCCGAGAAAGGCCAACCCCAGCCAGCTTAAAACCACCACCGCAAAGCCGTCCCGGTAGCCGAGATCCTTTTCCGGCGCAAAGAGGGCGAGCAGCAGCAGTCCGAGGATCGCCCCCAAGCCGGCGGAAAGGAGAAAGGTTGCGATCATGCCGTCTTTAAAATAGAGGCTGAAGGGGATCGGCGTCAAAAGGCAGAGGGAAATCAGGATCAGCAGTTTGCCGAGAATATTGAGAACGCCGCCGGTGCGCATGGCTCGCCCCTGGCCTACGCGTCAAAAAGGCTTTCCAGGTCGGAAAGCGCCTGTTGGGTAAAGAAGACCACCAGATTGTCCCCCGGCTGCAGCTTGGTGTCGCCGGAGGGGATGATCACCTGATTGTGGCGGATGATGGCGCCGACAATGGAGCCTTGCGGAAAATCAAGGAGCTTGAGGGGGAGGTCGATAAAATGTTCCTTTGTGGGAACCTTGATCTCGATGACTTCGGCATTGCTGCCCATCAGGGTGGCGACGTTGACGATCTTGCCGCCGCCGCGGACAAAGCGGAGGATCATGTTGGCCGCAACCTGCCGGGGGCTCAAGGGAACATCGATCCCCAGCTTGCCGAGCATGGGGATGAACCCCGGGCTGTTGATATGGGTGATGCATTTTTTCGCGCCATGGTGTTTGGCCAGCAGGCTGGAAAGAATATTGGTGGTGTCGCTGTTGGTGACGGAGATGACCAGGTCCGCCTGGTCGATGCCTTCGTCGAGCAGGTCCTGGGGTTCCAGGCCGTCGCAGTTGAGGACCACGGTCTGCTCAAGCTGTTCGGAAAGAAATTCGCAGCGGTTCGTGTCCTGTTCCACCAGCCGGACATTGATCTTTTTTTGCTCCAGTTGCCGGGCAACCATATAGCCGATGGTGCTGCCGCCCACGATGAAAACATTCTTCGGCACCTGGCTTTCGGTATTGAAAAGCAACCGCTCCACCGCCGACACATCGCTTTTGCGCATGACCAGATAGATCTTGTCGCCGGCCTCGATCTTGTCTTGCCCGTGGGGAATGATGGTCTGCCCGTCCCGGGTGATGGCGACGATAACAAAATCATAGATTCCTTGCAGGTCCCGGAGTTGCAGCAGGGTGGAGCCGACGCAGGGACGGCCCGCCTGGACGAGGTAGCCGAGCAACTCCACCTGGCCCCGGGCAAATTCCGCCACCTCAAAGGCGGCGGAAACATTGATGAGGTGCATGATCTCTTCGGCCATGGCCAGATCGGGGCTGATCAGCAGGTCGATGCCCAGGGATTTTTCGGCCTGGGAGGTGCCCTGGAGGTAAAAATCGTCGTTGCGCACCCGGGCTATGCGGGTTTTGACATTGTAATTTTTTGAGATGATGCAGGCAATGAGGTTGACCTCGTCGCTGTCGGTGACGGCGATAAAGAGGTCTGTTTTGGCGATGCCCGCCTCCTCAAGGATGCGGGCCGAGGCGCCGCTGCCCCGCACGGTGAGTATGTTGAGGTCCCGTTCGATGCGGCGGAGTTTGGATTCATCCTGATCGATGAGGACAACCTCTTGGCCCTCCACCGAGAGTTTTTCGCTCAGGTGGTAACCGACCATGCCTGCGCCGACGATCATGATACGCATGGAGCCCTCGTTTTAAAAAAAACCGGTGGTTTTTTGCCGGAGGAAAGAGACGTCACGTCCCGGTGTCCGGTGTACGCAAAAAAAGGAAAGACATTTGAAAAAAGAACCAGATAGGCCGATCTTCCACAAAAAAACGGCATTATAGCCGCTCTGCCGGGAATATGCAAATCAGCTCTCTTTTCGCCACCAGATCAAGGCCCATTGCGGAGCGGTCTGGCGGGCGAATTGCCAGGTGTTTTCGTCGAGTTGACTGAGGCGCGCATCCACATAGGCGGTAAGCTGAGCTTCTTCCGCACGGGTCAAATTGTCCACCATCCACCGGTATGATTGCAAGGCCTCTTCCCGTGAGCCGTAGGTACGCTGCTGATCAAGGGTAATGAAGTCGACATGGGCATGGATGCCGAGGGCGTAGAGGATGTTGACCGTGAAGATATAATCCGGCCCGGGCTGAAAATTTCGGCCAATGGCGGCGAAGAGGTTCGGGTCAAAGGGGCCGGCCCCGACCCGGTCAGCCAGGTAGACCCCTTTGTTTGCCCAGTCGTTGAGTTTGCGCAGCGCATCGGCGAGGTTGTCCACGGAGAGCGAGCGGGAGGCAATGGCGATGTCGTGCCGGGCAATGGAGAGTTTCCGCCAGTCATCGTCCCAAGAACCCTGAATGGTCCGGATATTGGTAAGAGATTCCTGCCTGGCCCGTTTGCCGAGTTCGTCCAGCATGGCGGCGGAATAGTCGAGGGCCGTGATCCGACGCACCTGACGGGCCAAGGGGATCGCCAGGGTGCCGGGGCCGCAGCCCACGTCCAGCACGCTCCATTCCGGTTCTACCTGGAGGCGGGAGAGAAATTGCGCCACAAAGGGTGAGTCGAGGTTGCGCTCGGCAAATCCGGCGGCGCGCTGATCCCAGTCGCTGGACTTTTTCTTTTTCCAGGACTTATGGGCTCTGGATTCCCGCCACATGGTGTCCCAGTCGATATCCTGATAACGCATCCGTTCTTTACCCCCGGCGGGTGAGCCGGTTGACGATGATGGTCAGCTCCTTGTCATCGCTGCGCATCTTGCGGGTGGACACCGCGATCTCGTATTCCTTTTCCGCCAGCAGGAGGAATTTAGGCAGGCTTTTGCGACGGACATCGTGGGCCAGGTAGATGACCCCTTGGTCCGCCAGCAGCGAGCGGAAGATGTTTAAAAGCGGGGCGAAAAACTCTTCCCGAAAGAGGATCTCCGCGCCGATGATAGTGTCGAAACGCGGCAGATCGGGCGGTTTCAGCCAGTCGAGCAACCGGCAGTCCACCCCTTTGAGGCCGGTGGCCGCGGCGCTGACCCGTTGAAAATCGAGGATATGCGGCTCGTAATCGGTCAGGGTCACCCGGTAACCGGCCAGGGCGGCGGCAAGGCCCGGCGCGCCCAGACCGGCGCCGAGTTCGAGCAGGGTATGATCTTCTTTTGCCGGGGGGGTGGTGAGCATGAGGTCCGCCAGGACCATGGCGGCTTCCCAGAGCTTTACCCAGAAGGGAAAGTCCTGCACATCCTTGAAGGGATCTTTCCCGGCCAAAAGCGGTTCGAGGTCGGTGACCTGCAGCAGTTGGATCTCCTTGCCGCGCAAGCGTAGCGGGTCGAAGTCCACCTTGTATGTCTTGCGGATTTCCCGGAGACGGGCGTACTGTTTTTCAGGAAGCTGGGCAGGATCCATGGGGGTCTCCACGGCGGCGGAGGATGCCGCGTAGCTGTTTATCGTTGCAGGAAAAGGGCGACTACGACCAAGGCCGCCAGCAGGAAGCGGTAGTAAGCGAAAATGGCAAAACTTCTGGCCCGGATGTATTGCATGATAAAGGAGATGAACAGGTAACCGGAGATGGCGGAGGCGAAAAAACCGGTAAGGTACAGGGAGCTTTGCTCGCCCAGCAGGCCCTGGGTAATGATTTCCGGGAGCTTATAGACTCCGGCTCCGAAGATGATGGGGGCGGAAAGCAGGAAAGAGAAGCGGACCGCCGCCTGCCGGGTAAGGCCCAGAGCAAGGCCGCAGGTGATGGTGCTGCCGCTCCGCGATACTCCGGGGATGATGGCGCAGGCCTGGGCAAGGCCGATGAGCAGCGCGTCGGACAGGGTTATTTCCCCAAAATCATGGGCGCGCTTTCCTGCCTGGTCGGCAAGGAGGAGCAGCAACCCGGCTCCGGCCAGGGCTGCCGCCACCATGGCGGGATGGCGGAAGTATTGTTCCGCGGTGTCGCCCAGAAACAGCCCGGCCAAAACCCCGGGAATGGTGGCAAGGCAGATAAAAAAAGCCATGCCGCGCAGTTTTTTTGCTTCCCCCTCATTATGATTGAGGCCGAGCACTGCCTTGCCCATCTGCAAGAAATCATCACGAAAATAAATAAGGATGGCCAGGAGGGTGCCGAGATGCAGGGCCACGTCAAAGGCCAGGCTGGCTTCTTCGCCCCCGAAAAAATAATGGGCCAGGGCCAGGTGGCCGGAACTGGAGATGGGCAGAAATTCCGTGGCGCCCTGGATGATGCCGAGTATGGCTGCGGTGAAGATATTCATGGTCTGGCACTATACGAAAGGGAAGGGGAAAAGTAAATACCGATGGGGGATGTTGTGCGTCTGGATAAAAAAAAGCCCGGCCTGAGGCCGGGCTTTTGCTGACCGGAAATCCGGGTCAACGGTTCAACAAGGGATTAGCAACCCTCAATGGCTTTTTTCTTCTTGGCGGCCTGGATCTTGCCGTCTTTTACTGTAACCTTGTCGCCAACCTTGGCGGTGCCTTCTACGGTGGATACAGCGCCGCCGCAATCTACGGTTACCTTGGTGCCGTCAACCGCGGTTACTTTGCAGTCAGCAGCGAAAGAAACCGCTGCGGTGCTTACTACGAAAGCCAAAGCCATTGCCAGGGAAATCATCTTCTTGCTCATGTTCATCTCCTCTAAGTGTTATTTGGGAATATCCTGTTTATGGGAAACAGGAAATAATGAATTGCCGTTCAGTAAGTATACGACAGGAGCCCAGGATGTCAACCGGAAAGTCTTTCTTTTTATTTCAGGATGGCATTGAGGTCGTTTACCAGGGTCTGGTGGCCGACGTAGCCGTCGTAGCGCTTGACCACATTGCCCTCCCGGTTGACCAAAAACGAGGTGGGAATGCCGAGAATGCCGCCAAAGGCCGCCGGAGTTTGCGAGTCGCTCAGCAATACGGGATAGTTGATCTCCATCTTCTGGGCGAATTTGTCAACCAGCGCGGCGCCGCCCTGGTCGGTGGAGATGCCGATTACGGTGAAACCCTTTGGCCCGTATTCATTCTGGAGCTGGATGAGCGAAGGGATTTCCTTGCGGCAGGGCGGGCACCAGGTGGCGAAGAAATTAATCAGCATAGCCTTGCCCTGGTAGGCGCTGGCCTTGACCACGGAGCCATCCTTCACGGAAGGCAGGGCAAAGGAGGGCATCTTGGTGGCGGCCTGGGCCCCGCCCGCCATCAGGGTGAAAAGGACAAGGGCGAGGGTGAGAAGGCGGGCTGTCGCCGCCATGGATTTTCTGCTTTGCATGTGCTTCTCCTAGGTTAAGGTCTGCCGCCGACACGGTCTGTAATCGTTTACCGAAATAGCATCAATCTACCCTCTTTTTCAGGGAAACAAAAGGGGAATTATCGGGCCGGCGGCTCGCGGGGATCAAGAGGGCATATCCCCTTGCCGGAGAAGCTCCCCGCGGGCGGAGATCACCACCTCCCGCACCGGGATGGCCGTGCCGGAGCGGGAAAGGGCTTGGGAAACAATGTGGCGCATGTTGGCGCAACAGGGCACCTCCATGATGGCCATGGTGATGCTTTTGATTCCGGCCGAGGCAAAGATTTCCGCGAATTTAGCGATGGCGCTTTCCGCCTCGTCGAATTTTGGGCAGCCCACCATGACCACCTTGCCGCTGAGCAGATTGCGGTGAAAATCCGGATAGGCCACGGGCACGCAGTCGGCCGCGATCAGGAGGTCGGCGCCCTTGAGAAATGGGGCGCTGGGCGGCACCAACCGGATCTGCACCGGCCAGTGGCTTAAGGTTGAGCCGCTGGCCGCCCCGAGTTGAACCGGGGCGTTGGCCGCCTGGCAGGGGGTGGCCGGGGCAAAGGTCTGCAATCTCGCCGAGGGGCAGCCGCCCACCGGCGGGGCGGTTTGGGCGTGCGGCGCCTCCCGGTTTTTGAGCAGCTCTTCCACCGCCTCTTCGTCAAAATCCTCCGCTTCCCGCTCGATGATGCGCAGGGCTCCGGTGGGGCAATGGCCCAGGCAGGCGCCCAGGCCGTCGCAATATTTTTCCGCCAGCATCCGCGCCTTGCCGTCCACGATCTGCAGCGCCCCTTCCGCGCAGTTGATAATGCACTCGCCGCAGCCGTTGCAGAGGTTTTCGTCTATCTCGATTATTTTTCGCAGTATCTTCATGGTGGTTCTCCGTTAGCTCCTGAACAGCGTCTTGGCGGCCAGGGCGGCTCCTGCCTTGGTAAGGAAGGAGCGGTCGATGATCTTTTGCAGATGGTCCGGGGGGGACGGGACATCCTTCTGTTTTTCTTCCAGGTTGGTGATCAGGTCCGCGTCGTAGAGCACCTTGAAGTTCATGGTCTCCTCCGGCCTCGGCACATGGTGGTGGCCGATGATGTCGCAGACCTCGTCGATGAGCGGCTGCGGCGCACCCAGTCCGGTGAGAATCTCCCTGGCCACCGGCGGCCCCTCCACATGCTGGTATTTGGGCGACGAGCTGTTGTACTTGCGTTCCGATTCCCTGATGCCGATGTCGTGGAGATAGGCGGTGATTTCCACCACCGCCGGGTTGCACTCCTCTTTTGCCGCGATATCCAGGGCATGGCGGGCCACCCGGCTGGCGTGGCCGATGCGGCGGAAATCGTCGCCAAAGTAGCGTTTCATCTCAACCGCCACCTGCTCCTTGAGCAGTTCCTGCTTCTTGGCCAGCAGCTCCGGGGGCAAGGAGCCCAGGCATTGCGCGGCATAAGGGCAGTAGGATGCGCAACCGAAGTCGTTGTTGGGGTTGAGCATCCTGGTCCCGCAGGTGCTGCACTTGCGGCTCACGTCATCCTTGAAAAATTCGACACTGTTGCCGCATTTGGGGCAGATCGCCTCGAAAACGGCATTGGCGTCCCAGTAGCGGCTGTCCTGACCGGGGCACTGCATGGCAAGCTCCTTCGTAACTGCCCAGCAACACCACATCTGCTTTGTCATTGGCCTGCTCATGTGCAATAGCACACTTCGCAGGCCTCTTTCGCGCATCTGCGGCGCTGCTGAACCGTTACTCTTTTTATGTAGCTCGGATCAGGCGGCGGAGGGAGGGCCGCTGTCTGATCCGTTGTGTTATCCGAGAATGGCTTTGAGATCCTCGGTCGGGGTGGTTACCGGCTTGATGGCGAAATTCTTTACCAGCACATCCAACACGTTGGGGGTGATGAAGGCGGGCAGGGAGGGTCCGAGCCGGATGTCCTTGATTCCCAAGCTCAACAGGGTCAGCAGGATGACCACCGCCTTCTGCTCGTACCAGGAGAGCACCAGGGAGAGCGGCAGGTCGTTGACCCCGCATTCGAAGGCGCCGGCAAGGGCCACGGCGATCTGGATGGCCGAGTAGGCATCGTTGCACTGGCCCACATCGAGCAGGCGCGGGATGCCGCCGATATCGCCCAGCTTCTTGTCAAAGAAGCGGAACTTGCCGCAGGCCAGGGTCAGCACCATGCAGTCCGTGGGGATCTGCTCCACAAGCTCGGTATAATAGTTGCGGCCGGGCTTGGCGCCGTCGCAGCCGCCCACCAAAAAGAAGTGGCGGATGGCCTTGGACTTGACCGCGGCGATGACCTTGTCCGCCACGCCCAAAACGGTGTTCCGGGCAAAGCCTACCAGGACCGAGCCGTTGTCCACGGTATCGGTGAAGCCGGGCAGGGCCAGGGCGCGGTTGATGACCGGGCTGAAGTCCTTGTCCTCGCCGATGTGCGCTACATCGGGCCAGCCGACCAGGCCGGTGGTGAAGACGTTGGCCTTGTAAGCGTCGCTGGGCTTCTGGATGCAGTTGGTGGTAAAGAGGATGGCCCCGGGAAATTGCGGCATCTCTTTCTGCTGGTTCTGCCAGGCGGTGCCGAAATGCCCGTAAAAATGGGGGTATTTTTTCAGCTCGGGATAGCCGTGGCAGGGAAGCATTTCGCCATGGGTGTAAATGTTGATCCCCTTACCCTTGGTCTGCTCAAGGAGCATGGCCAGATCCTTGAGGTCATGGCCGGTGACCAGGATGCACTTGCCGGGGATATGCCCCAGCGGCACCGGGGTGGGAACCGGATGGCCGTAGGTGGTGGTGTTGCCGGCATCGAGCAGCTCCATGGCCTTGAGATTGACCTCGCCGCATTTGAGAGCCAGGCCCACCAGTTGGTCAAGCCCCAGATCCTTGCGGGTCAGCTCGCCCATGGCCTCATGGATGTAGGCATAGACCGTTTCGTCTTCCTTGCCGAGGATGGCGGCGTGGTCGGTGTAGGCGGCAAGGCCGCGCAGACCGTACATGGTGATCTGCTTCAAGGATTGCAGGTCCGGATTGGCGTCCAGGGTATTGATGAAGTTCAGGGCCGCGCCCTGCGCTTCCAAGCCGGCCAGGGTGTCGGCCGGGGTAAAGGTGGCGGCCGGAACGGTGAAATCAACCACGCCGCCCGCAGCCTTGACCTTGGTCTTCAAGCCTTCCCGCAGGGTGACGGTTTTGCGGATCAGGGTTTCAAAGCGGCTGGGGTCGAAATCCACATTGGTGAGGCAGGAAAAAATCGCCTCGCAGGTGAAGCGGTCAACACCGCGGTCAACTACGCCGACCTTGCGGCCGGCAGCGGCTACGAGGCACAAGCCTTGGACCGCATGGGTCAGCAGGTCTTCCAGCCCGGCAACTGCTTCGTTTTTTCCACAGACACCCATGACGGTGCATCCGGTTCCCTTGGCGGTCTGTTCACATTGGTTGCAAAACATGGCGATTCTCCTCTGTTGTGATGTAAAGGTGGTGTAGCCCGTATTGGTGCGTTTGTTAAGGAGACTATAGCGGTAATTATCCCCCGGGGCGTTGACTTAAATCAAGAACAAAGATATTTTTTGTCCGGATTGATTTTTTTGCAAAACTGCGCTGATGGCTGCGGTCTGACGGCTGAAAACAGAAAATTAAGCATGAAAAATGTCGTCTTGCGGTTTAGAGTGACTGGCGCGGAAGACATTTTTTATCCATACTCTGGCAGGGGCGGCATGGAATATATCCTGGTTCTCGGCTCATATCTCATAGGCTCAATACCCTTTGGTCTGGTGTTGGGAAAACTGGCGGGTATTGACGTGCGCGGTGCGGGCAGCGGCAATATCGGCGCCACCAATGTCGCCCGGCTGGCCGGCAAAAAGCTTGGGGTGCTCACCCTGGCCTGCGATGCGCTCAAGGCCATTCTGCCGATGCTTGCCGCGGCCTGGTTGCTGGAGAATAGCGGCCAGCGGGAGCTGTGGGTAGCGCTTTGCGGCGGCGCGGCCTTTCTGGGCCATCTCTATCCGCTGTATCTGCGGTTTAAGGGCGGCAAGGGCGTGGCCACGGCGCTGGGCATCTTTCTCTATCTTGAGCCGGCGGCGGCGCTCATCGGCATGCTTCTCTTTGTCGGGGTGGTCTACAACTGGGGCTATGTTTCTCTGGGTTCGCTCACCGTGGCCCTGCTGATGCCGGGTTTGGTCTGGCTGCTCTCCGGTTCAGTGAGCAATTCTCTCCTGGCGTTCGGGATAGGGGCGTTGATCTGGCTCAAGCATCGGGACAACATCGAGCGTCTCATGAAGCATGAGGAGAAGAGCTGGAGAAAAAAAGACTCCGGCTCGAACAGCGCATGACCAACGATGAATGGAAAAAGATCGTGGAGGCCAAGACTCTCTTGGGTTTGCCGGACCAGGCAAGCCTGGCCGAGATAAAAAAAGCCTACCGACGGCTCTCCAAGGAGCATCATCCCGATCTTGCCCGGCATAAAGAGGCGGGGCCGGAAGTGCAGAGGCTGGAAATGCACCGGCTCACCGAGGCGTGCCAGATTCTTTTGGAATATGGGAAAAAGTACAAAATCCCCCTGGTGCCGGGGGAGGATCAGCCCCTTGACGGGGAAGACTGGTGGATGGAGCGTTTTGGGGATGATCCCCTTTGGAGTCCGGGCCGCGGCAAATAATCGCCAGCGGCCGCAGGGCAGCCATTTGCTTCACAGCCTCGTCACGTTTGCCGCGTGGCGAGGCTGGACTGCTTACTCCAAAAACTTCTTATCGGTGGTGATTGTGGCCCGGCTTTGGAGATACGCGAGCCAAGAGCCCATGACCTGCATCTGTTTTTCCTGGGTCAGCATTTTTCGCAGCGCTTCTTTCCGGCCGGCAAATACATCCTCGCTTGCCGGTTTGTCTTCCTTGAAACGGAGGACATAGAAAGTGGCGCCGTTCTCCGCGATCTCATCAGGGTACGGTGAAGCACTGCTGAGTTTCAAGCCCTGCGCGGCGACGGGCGCTGGCAAGCCGCTGTCTGCCTGCTGGCTTCTCGTGAAAAAAGAAGTTTCCTGAATCCGGCTCCTGGTCTTTTCCGCCCCGGCAACAAGGGAGCCTTCCTTTTTGGCTTGGGCCAGCAAGGCTACGGCACCATCCTTGGCCTTTGCCTGGGCCTGCTCGTCAAGAAAATCCTTTTCCACCCTGGCGCGAACTTCGGCCAGCGCCGGAACCTGGGGTTCCTTCACTTCGTCCACATAGAGAATGGCGTAGCCGCCGTTGATCTCGAGCAAGGAACTCAACTCGCCCTTTTTCAGGGCGAAGATGGTTTTGACAAGCGCGGGCGGCCCTGCCAGCGCCGCGGGAAGGTTGCTCTGGGTAAAATAATCGGTTGTCTGCACCGGCGCCGCCGACTCGGTCGCATACTTGTCCAGGCTGCCGGCCTGGATGATGCCCTCGTAGGCCTGGTTTGCCAGTTGGAAGGTAAGATCCTTGCCGCGCTGGGCCTTGAGTTCATTGGCGATCTGTTCCCGCGCCCCGGCAAGGGTGGTCACCTGCGCCGGTTTGATGTGCTCAAGCTTGATGAGGTGGAGGCCGAATTGCGTCTCCACGACTCCGCTGATCTCTCCTTCCTTGAGAGCAAAGGCCGCCTCGGCAAAGGGCTGGACCATCTGCTCCTTGCGGAAAAAGCCGAGGTCGCCCCCTTTTTCCCCGGATGAGTCCTCGGAGTGTTCCCTGGCCAGTTGAGCAAAATCCTTGCCCGCCTTGGCCAGCGCCAGGATGGCCTCCAGTTTTTTGCGTTTGGCGTCTCGCAGCTCCGGGCTCTCCTTGGCATCGGAGCGAAGCAGGATGTGCCGGGCCTGGCGCTGTTCGGGGGCGGAAAATTTGTCCGGGTTCAAGGCGTAGTACTGTTCGATCTCCTGATCGCTTACCTGGATGGCGGCCAGCCCCTGCTCATTGCGAAAGGTGAGGTATCGGAGCTTGACCTGCGGTTCGGTCAGGTAGGCTTGCTTGCGTTCCGCAAAAAAGGTGTTCAGCTCCTGATCGGCCACCGGGCCCGCAGTCCGGAAATCATCCGCGTTGAAGGCGACATATTCGAGCTTGAGTTGATCGTTGTCAAAGGCGAACCGGTCTTTGATCTCGCTGTCGGAGACTCGGCCGAACCGGGAAAGGTGGGCGAGAATCTTGGCGTGGAGCAGATCGTTGCGCACGCTGTTTTCAAAATCAGCCGTGGTCATTTTTGAGGAGGCAAGGAGCGTTTTGTAGCGGTCGAGTTTGAAGATCCCTTCTTCCCGGAAGGCATCCATGCCATGGATAACCTTGCGCACCTCATCGTTGCCGACAATCAACCCCGCTTCCTTGGCGCCCTGTTGCATGACCAGTTCCTGGATGATCTGGTTCAGCACCTGCTGCTTCAGGTTCAAGACCTCAAGCAGCTCCGGAGGCAGGGTGCCGCCGAACTGTTCCTGATACCTATTGACCGTCTGTTCGTGGGCCTGCTGGTATTGCCGCAAGGAGATTTTCTGGCCATTGACCGTGGCAATGGCGTCGGGGCCGCCTTGTTGGGAAGAGTTCACCCCCCAGAAGACAAAAACCAGAATGATGATGAGGATGATCGCCTGAATATAGGTCGATTTGGCCTTGCGGCGCATGAAGTCGAGCATGTGTCACCCACGGATAATGATGAGAAGGCTGTTTTGTTTGAAATTCAGGACGTTATCCTAATTTTTTTCCCGGAGACAGTCAATGGATTTAAGCAGCCTCGGGGGGATGCCCCTTACACCTTGGCCAGGTTTTCCCCCACCACCGTGTTCACCACCAGGGGGACGTCAAGCTGCATGACCCTTTCCATGGCCTCCTTGACCACGGCGGCGGTTTTTTCTATTTCCGTGGCCGGAACTTCAAAGACCAGCTCGTCGTGGATCTGGAGCAGGAGCTTGGCGCCAAGCCCCAGTTCGCTGATCCTCCGGGTGGCGGCGATGGTGGCCAGCTTGATGATGTCGGCGGCCGTGCCCTGGATCGGGGTGTTGATCGCGGTGCGCTCGGCGAATTCGCGGCTGGCCTTGTTGGAGCTGTTGATGTCGGGCAGCAGCCTGCGCCGGTTGAGCAGGGTGGTGACAAAGCCGTCCTGCCGGGCCTTTTCGACGATCTCCTCCATGAAGCGCTTCACCCCGGCGTAGTGGGCGAAGTAGCGCTCGATGAAGGTGGCTGCCTCCTTGCGGCTCAGGTTGAGCTGGGCGGCAAGGCCGAAGGCGCTGATCCCGTAAATGATCCCGAAGTTGATGGTTTTTGCCACCCGCCGCATCTCCGGCGAGATAAAGGCGGCATTGACCCGGAAGATCTCGGCCGCGGTCTGGTTGTGCACGTCCTGGCCCGCGCGGAAGGCGGCCAGCAGGGCCGGGTCCTGGGCGTAATGGGCCATGACTCTGAGGTCGATCTGGGAATAATCCGCCGACAAAAAGAGCTGGCCCGGCGCCGCGACGAAAGCGGCCCGGATCTTCTGCCCCTCGGGGGTGCGGATCGGGATGTTTTGCAGGTTGGGGTTGCTGCTGCTCAAGCGGCCGGTGGCGGTGACCGTCTGGTTGAAAGAGGTGTGGACCCGCCCGGTTGCGGGGTGGATGAGCTCCGGCAGTCTGTCCACATAGGTGTTCTTGAGCTTGCTTAAGCTGCGGTGGGCCAGGATCGCCGCGGGCAGGTCGTGCTGCCGGGCCAGGCTTTCCAGCACCTTGACATCGGTGGAGTAGCCGGTCTTGGTTTTCCGCCCTTGCGGCAGACCCAGCTTGGCAAAGAGGATCTCGCCGAGCTGGCGGGTGGAGTTGATGTTGAACTCCTCTCCGGCCATGGCATAGATGGTCTTTTCCAAATCCGCGAGCTGCTGGCCGAAATGCTCGGACAAGCGCTGCAGTTGGTTCTGGTCCACGGTGATGCCGGTTTGTTCCATCCGGACCAGAATGGGGACCAGCGCCATCTCCAGGCCGGAGAAAAGCTCCCAGAGGCCAAACGCTTCGAGCTGTGGCCGGAACCGTTGCCAGAGCAGAAAGGCGCCGATCACATCCTCGCAGGAATAGTCCTTGGCCGCTTCCGGGACCACGTAAGCAAAGCTGTCCGGCCGCTTGTCCCCTGCGGTGACCTCGCCGAAGCTGGTCAGCCGCTTGCCGAGCATCTCCAGGCACAGGTCGTCGAGCTTCTGGGAACGGCGGGAAGGGTCGAGGAGGTAGGAGGCGATCATGGTGTCCCACAGGGGGCCATTGAGAGGGAGCCCATGGTTTTCCAGGATGGGCAGATCGAATTTGAGGTTGTGGCCGAGCTTGGCCAGTTTGGGGTCGGCAAGAAGCGGGGCCAGATTTTTTTGGACCAGGGCCAGGGGCAACTGGCCGGCCACCGGTTTTCCCTCGCTGTCCCGGTGGCCGATGGGCAGATAATAGGCCTCCTCGGCGGAACCGCACAGGGAGATGCCCACCAGCTCGGCCACCAGCGGGTCCAGGGAGGTGGTTTCCGTGTCCAGCACCAGTAAAGGGACCTTGGTCAGTTGGTGGCAAACCTTCTGGAGGTGCTGCTCGGAGGTGATCAAGTGGAATCCCGTGGTTTCAAGGGCGATGGCCGTGGAGACGGGGGTTTTCAGCAACCGGCTGAAATCGAGAAAAGAGTAAAGCTCCTGCAGCTTTTCCTGGTTGGGTTCGGGGATCTCGTAGTCCTTGAGCTCCGGCGAGGCGAGATCGTCCTTGAGGGCGATGAGTTGGCGGGAGAGAAAGGCGTTTTCCCTGCCGGCCAGAAGTTTTTCCCGCAGCTTTGCCTGGGAAATGGTCTCGATATGCTGGTAGATTCCTTCCAGCGAACCGCATTGATTGATCAATTTTTCCGCGGTTTTCGGGCCGATGCCGGCCACCCCGGGCACGTTGTCCGAGCTGTCGCCCATCAGGGCGAAAAAATCGAGGAGACGGTCCACCGGTATGTTGTATTTTTTTTGCACTGCGGCAGGGTTCATGAATACGTCCCGCATGGGGTCCCAGACGGTGATGGACTCAGAAACGAGCTGCAGGAGATCCTTGTCCCCGGAGACCACAATCACCGAATGCCCTTGGGCCGCCAGCTTTTTGGCCGCCGAGGCGATCAGGTCGTCGGCCTCGAAGCCCTGCCGCTCCAGGCAGGCGATGTTGTGGGCGGCGACGATCTCCTTGATATAGGGGATCTGGCAGGCAAGGTCGTCGGGCATGGCCGGACGGTTTGCCTTGTAGGCAGGGTACATCTCGTGGCGGAAGTTCGGGCCCCGCACATCAAAGGCGATGCCGAGAAATTTGGGCGTTTTTTCCCGCAGAACCCGGAGGAGGATGTTGGTGAACCCATACACCGCATGGGTGGGCAGGCCGCTCTTGTTGGTGAGCGGGGCAATGGCATGGTAGGCCCTGTAGATGTAGGCGCTTCCGTCGATGAGATACACAGGGTCGAGATTTTTCATGGGCAGATACTACCAGCAGCATACCTGTTTGGCAACACCGGCCCGCGTCTTGTTGGGCAACAGAGAAGAGCGCCGGGACGGTATAGCCTTATGGATGGTCTGCAAGGGAGGGGGCAGATTTTCGTTGGGGGAGAAGAAATGGCGTGGTGAATTGTAATAAAGCCAATAAGATAGGGCGATCTAGACGTAATTTAGCAAACCGGCATGAATTTATTTATTAAGTTTGTCGTTGAATAGCCGATATGATAAGTAAGATATTGTAGGTGCATGGCTTGGGCAAGGGTCCAGGATTATGCGTTGCAGGTTAAGGATGGCGGTGCACCCGCATGGACGCCAGGAGTTGGTCATGAAACTGACAGGTATTTTTCCACAGGTTAAGACGGAGAAGGTTCAGCTCAAAAGATCCGAGGAGGCGGTTGCCTCTAACGCGAATTCGGGCAAAGCTGTCCCTGCCGATACAGTGGAGCTTTCCGCCGGTTCTCAGGATGTGCAGAAAGCCAAGGCTATTCTTGCGCAAACCCCTGATGTGCGGGCCGATAAGGTGCAGGCTCTTAAAGAAAAGATCGCCGACGGCGATTATACCGTTGATCCACACAGGATTGCCGATAATATGCTGACCAGCCTGCTTTCTGAGTCTGTGGTGAATTAGTCTTTTCCGCATTTTTTTTCTCTTAATGGGGTGCTTGCTGCCAGCAGGCGCCCCATTCTTGTTTTATTTCCCATCATCGGTAAAGACCGGCCAGCGAGGATCCCATTTGTTCGGGTCCAAAATAATCTGTTTTGCTAACCGTTGCTCCGGATTGATCATCAGTGGACCAAGCAGGTTGGCAGTCATCTTTTGCGGATTGTTATGCGGGATGGTCAGCAGCAAAAGGATGTTGAGTTCGTCCTCCTCTCCTGCTTTCAGCTCCTGCCTGGCTTGGGCCGGGAGAGCCGGGTTATAGTCCGGGACAAGGATCAAGGCCGGAATAACCACAAAGGCAAGCTGCGGATCATCCAAGGACTGCAGCCACATGAAGGGCGTGTTCTCGCCATGGGGAATGAGCATGAAGCGTTTGGATTCCGGGAAGCCCAAAAAAGGCGAGGTCATGGTGATGATCTTGTCCGGGTTTGCCTGGATCTCGCCAAACCGCGAGCTGGAAACGGTGAGCATCGTATGTTCCTCCGGCGGCAAGGCATGATTGAGATTCTGGGCCATGGTCTTCTCCGTGTGGGCTTGGGTGGTATCTGCTTGCATCGTCGCGACCTTTTATTTTTCTCGCCCTGGACGGGGGCTCGTTCTGCCTTTGCCCTGGGCAAAGGCGGTGGCGAGAGAGGAGAAGTCGGCTTGGGTGTCCAGGGCCGCTCTTTGGTTCTCCTCTAAAATTTTGAGGTAGATTTCCTCTCGGTGCACGGTGATCTCCGGGGGCGCTTCGATCCCGATTTTGACTTGCCCCCCCTTTATTTCAAGGATTCGAATCGTAATATCGTCTCCGATTGAAATACCTTCCTCGTGTTTTCTTGATAAGATCAGCATTCCCTTCGCCCTCCCTGGCTTGGTGTGTGACGCCTTTTTTTAGGAGTTCCGCTCTTCCCTGAACGTATTCTCCCCTTTTCGCAAGGCCAAGACAAGGGCGAATTTAGATATAGTTCACCAGGCTGAGCTTCATGGTCTGTGCGGCGGCGGACAGGGCCGCTTCATAGGCTGTTTTCTTGCCATTCAGTTCCATGATCGCCTTGAGTAAATCGGTATCTTCTTTTCCGGAAAGATTTTCCTGTGCCGCCAGCTCCAGGTTCATGTAGAGCGAACTCTGTACTTCGATGCGGTTGGCGCGGGCTCCGAAGTCGGAGACTTGGTTGCTCAGGTTGTCCAGCAAGGTTCCGAGTTCGCCGATGGACTTCTGGATCGCTTGCGACTGCAACGCATCCTGGGTGATCCCGTTCATTGTCATGAAATTACTGGAATCCGTGTAGTTAAAGGTATAACGGTCCGGATCGCTGCTTGCCACGGTGAGATGGCCATCGGTTGACCAGGAGGCGTTCATGCCGGGGATCTCGTTAATCCGGGAAGCGATGGTCTCGGGTGTATCCTGGCTGATATCAACCGCAAGGTTGATGGTCTTGGTCCGCGGCGGGTAGAAGGATTGATCGGTCACGGTAAAGGCGAGGGTTCCATCGACAAAGGCCAGGCCAGCCTGCGCCAGGCCTGTGGTGCCGCTGCCGAGGGTAGCCGTCTTGTTGATGACCTCGGCAGCGCCGGTCACGGTGGTGTATTTTTCGCCGAGCAGGGCATTCTCCAGCCCCTTGAGTGCGGAAAATACGCCGGTGCTCATTATCGCGTCCATCCCGTTCTTGGTAACCTCAAGGCTGCTCGTGGCTCCCACCTTGACGGCGATGTTGTTGTCGCGATCACCGGCATAGCGGACGTTTCCCTTTTGTTGCTGGATAGTGGTGATCAGGAGCAGGCCGTCGCCGGCAACATCATTTGCCTCGTTGGTGGCCGCGGAACCTCCGCTCAGGCCCAGGGCAACCAGGCCCTGTTCCGGAGGTCCGGGATCGGTTTGCAGGGTAATGGGCAGGTCCGATTTGAGCTGGACGGCGCCGAAGTAAACGGAATCTGATGCCGTGCCGGTTAAATTGTTGAGCTTGGAAATCGTCTCCCCATTGGCAGTCGTGGTGATCTGGATATTTCTTCCGTCTACCGCGGTAAGGGACAGCGTGCCACTGCTGTCGCGGGAGGCGATGACCCCGGTGGTTGCAGAGTGGGCGTTGATGGCGTTTGTCAGAGCATTGTCGGAATCCTGGGCAAGGATGGCCGATGGGTCCGGGTTGATGACTCCGTCAAAGATATTTTGCCCGTTGATGAGCAGATCGCCTGAATTCATGGTTCCGGGTGCCACAATCCCCCCAGTTTTGCTGGCCGCGGTGAAATCCGCGGTCACCCCGGTTTCGGTGCTTTTGGCATTGATGGCCGCCATCTTGGCCGCAGCCGAGGCATCGGCATGGGCCGTGGAAAGAGGGTCGAGTCCCGTTGTCGCGCCGATGGCAACGCCGTTGATGGAGAGATCCCCGGGGTTGGGGAGGCTGTATGCGACCGGATCGGCAGCAAGAAGCGGAGCCAGGCTGTTTCCGTTGACGATATACCCATCCACCATATCCGCGATAAAGGGGGCAGGTTCTGCTTCGGAGTACCCGGCGGTGCGGTAGCCGCCGAAGACATATTTGCCCGCGACCTGTGAATTTGCCAGAAAGATCGCCTCTTCCCAGAGGTGGCTTACCTCCATGGCGGCGCTATCCCGGTTTTCCTGGGTCATGGTGCCGTTGGCCATCTGGATGGCCAGCTCCTTGCCGCGGATCGCCATCTCTTTCATGCTGTTCAGCGCGGATTCCGACGCAGTGATCATGCTGTTGCCGAAATTGAGATTGCTCTGATAGGAGGTGATCTGGGTGAGATTGGTTCTGATCCCAAGGGCGGTCACGAGATTGACCGGATCATCGGAGATCTTGGACATCTGCTTTCCCGAGGAAATTTGGGAATTGAGCCGAGCCATGTCCGTGGTGATCTTGTTGAGATTTTTCAGGATATCGTTATGGATGGACTGCATGGTAAGTCGCATGGGTTTTCTCCTATCTCACTGAGTCAAGCAGGGTCTGCAGCATCTCGTCGGACATGGTGATGAGCCGGGCCGCGGCGGTGTAAGCGTGCTGGTACTTGACCAGATTCGCCATTTCTTCGTCCAGGGAAACGCCGGAGACCGAATCGCGCATGGCGGTTACCTGGTTGTTCACCAGTATCGTGGAGTCGTAGGATTGGCTGATGGTGCGGGTGGTGTTGGCCACCTGGCCGACCAGGGTGTTGTAAAAGCCATCCAGGGTGTTTACGGCGCCGCCGGTGAAGGAAATATATTCAGCGTTCTGGATGCTTGTGATCTTGAGGGAATTGGTGTTGTCCCCGCGGAATATTTGCCCCTGGGGGCCAACGGTGGCAGCGGCGAGATTGTTGAGGTTGCCGGTAATCGCGCTGTTTACGCCGATAGTCGCCGCATCGCTGCCGGAGAAAAAGGTGTTGAGCCCGGCAACCTGGAGGAAGTTCGAGGTGTCGTTGGCAAAGGCGAACTGGCGGCCGGAGCTTGGGGTGAGACGCAGGCTGTTGTCGGAGATTGAGGCATTCACCCAGGGGCTTTGGGCAGGGGGAACGCCGCTCGCTGCCCCGGCGTTCGTCATGGCGGCATTGATGGCGTTGGCCACATCGTTCAGCGCGTAGGTTCCTTTTAAGGAGACGGTGACGGGCTGGGGGATGGCCAGCGAGCCGTCATCGTTGTAAACCCAGATATCGAAGCTGCCGGAGGTGTCAAGTTCGTCAAAATAGTCGTAGCCGGAGAGCAGGGTGTCCACGGTTGCATTTGTGCTGAGCGGCCCGTAGGTGATGGAGCCGTCGTCTTTTTGGGTGTCAAAAGTGAATGCCGGATCGGTCAGGCCAAGTTGGGCCAGGGTGTAGTCGTTTGCTCCGGCATTGAGGGTGAAGGTGCTGGTGGAAAACAGGGTGATTTCCCCGGTGTTGTGGGTGGCGTCGGCGCTTTGCGTCCCAATCGAGAAATTGATATTTGTCCCTGCGGTTGTGCCTATGTCGAAGGCGGTGATGTCAATGGTTGCACTGTCGCCATTTTCAGTGTTCTGTAAAATAAGGGTATCAGCGGGTGCGCCGTTGCTGCCGGTTCCAATTACGGCTGATACACCGGTTTGGTCTTTCACCGCGTTCACGGCGGCAAGAAAGTTCGCATTGACGGCGGCGGCTGAGTCGCCTGCCGCCACTGCTACGCTAATCCCGACCCCGTTTAGGGTCATGGAGATAGTGCCTCCTGCCGTGGCAGCAGCGGTTGCGGCAGAGGAAGAGGTGAGCGTGGTGAGCCGCGCCTCGACTCCTGCCTCGGCCGCATTGATGGCGTTCACGGAATTATATGCCTTGGTCATGGCCAGGCCGTTCACCGCATTGCCGCCGAGGATTTCGCCGACCGGCCGGTTGTTGATGGTGATGGTGCCTGCCGGGATGGTCACATTTGCTGCGTCTGCGGCTGGGTCCACGGTGGAGGTGAGGATGGCGACATTGCTCACCTGGGCACCGGTCAGGGTGTCTCCGAACATGGTAAGCCCTGCTCCTTGGGAGTGCTGCTGATTGACCTCCCGGATCAGGGCATTGGCGAAGGCGTCCAGCCGGCCAAGGAAATTGTTTGGGTCTCCTTCGATCAGGTTGCCGCGCACCTCAAGCCAGCCCCCGATCTTGCCGCCCAACTCAGCCCCGTCGCCGATTGCGCGGCGCGTTTCCCCGCCATCGGCATCCTTGTTTACCCAAATAAGCTCGTTGTTTTCCCAGTCCACTTGCCAGGATTCGTTGCTTTCCACCAGGGTATGGCCGTCAGCCATAAGAACGGTGTAGGCGCCGTTTTTATCCTCGAAAAAGGAGATGTCAAGGAGCGTGGAAAGCTCGTTGATCAGGGTGTCCCTTTTGTCCCGCATGTCGTTGGCCTGCCCTGCCGCGGATTCCGCCCCGGAGATCTGCACATTGAGATTGGCGATCTGGTTGACGATGGAATTGACGTCGCCGATGGCCGTGTCGAGGCTGACTCCGATATCGAATTTGGTCTGGGCCATTTCGGTGGTCATGGAATGCAACTGGTCGATGATCAGTTCGGAAGATTGCACCACCGCTTGTCTGGTCGCGGATATCTCCGGATTGTCGGCCAGGTCCTGCCAACTGCTCCAGAATTTGTTCATCAGATCGTTGATGGCCATGCCCGGCGCTTCATTGAACACGGTTTCCACCAGCCGCATGGATTCCTGCTGCGCCTGGAGATTGCCCAGGGTTGACTCCTGTTTGGCAAGCCGCTGCACCATGAACTGATCGTAGTTTCGCAGGATGGTCGTGCCTTTCACCCCGCCGCCCAGCATGCCGGCGCTGATCGGGGTTGCGGTGTTGGACTCCAGTTGCAGCGATTGCCGGGTGTAGCCGGGGGTGTCGACGTTGGCGATATTGTGCGACGCCACCTGGATGGAAAGCTGGTGGGTGAGGAGCGCCTCTTTGGCAATGCTGAGCACATGGGAAATGCCGGCCATGGCCTAGACCTCCCTGCTGATTAAGGAGGGTTGGTTCAGCGAAGGCTTTTTGCTGAGGCCGGTGAGGCCGTACATGGGCCGGTCCGCAATGGAGCTGGTGATCAAGGTAATGGCATCGTTCAGATATGTTTTTACATCCGCGGCAAAATGACCGTTGGTCTGGTTGCGGCTGAGGATTTCCTCCCGCAGTCGGGCCAGGTTTTTCCTGTATTGGCCGACCTTTTTTCCTTCTTCCGGAGCAAGCAGGGGAATGAGGGCGGAAAGTTTTGCCGTTTTCGCCTCTGCTTCCGGGCGGAACTCTTTGGTCATCTCGGCGAGCAGGGTGTCCAAGGCCTGGATGCGATTCAGTCTGTTTTCTTTCTTGGCGCTCAGACGGATGAGGGCCTGCATGTCCATGGCTGTCAGGGCTTTTTGCTCTTCGCTCAAGATGGCGAGCATGTCTTCGGAAAGCTGGACTTGTTGCTCCAACACTTCGTAGAACCGTGCGGGCAGGGAGCGTTGTTCCGTCGTCTGTGTCTGCTGCATGGTCTATTTCTCCTTGTTTGGCGGGACATGTGCTTGCGACAGTTGCCGGTACAGCATGTCGCCGAAACCGATTCCAGAGCTTCCGGCCAATTTTTGGGTCAGTTGGTCATCCTGGATGGATTGAAACATTTCCTCGCCATAACCGCCGTCAAGCAGGCCGCTTTTGGGAATACCCTGGCGCGCTTGGCTCAGAATCTGCTTGAGCATCAGGGCTTCAAATCCGGCGCAGGCCTCGCGGAGTTTCCTCTCCTTGAGCGTATCGGCAGAATTGGTGATTCCCTTAAGTCCGGCTGTTGCTTCGCTGATGATATCCATGGCGTTTCCTCATCCCGATAAACGGGGTAAGTGCGTTAACGAAATTATTTCCTGCCAGAAAATAATTTCTAAGTTACTAAATGATTTCCAGTTCCGCCTGCAATGCGCCGGCGGCCTTGATGGCCTGAAAGATGGCGATGAGTTCGCGGGGGGCCACGCCCACCGAGTTCAGGGCTCGCACCACCTCGCCCAGGGTTACGCCCGGCTGCAGGGTCACCACCTTCTGGCCGACCCTGATGGGGTCCGCCGGGGAGTTGACCTGAACGCCTGGCGGGGGCGGGGGCTTGACTTGCAGGCTCAGGTTGCCGTGGGAAAGGGCCATCTGGTTGATGGTGACATTGGCGCCCATGACCACCGTGCCGGTCCGTTCGTTCAGGACCACCTTGGCCCGCTGTTCCGGGTTGATTTCGATGTTTTCCAGGGCTGCCAGCAGGGCAATTTCCTGGGCTCGGTATTTGGGGGGAACAGCCACGTCCACCGAGGCGCCGTCGCGGGCGGTGGCGTAGGGGCCGCCCAGATAGGTGTCGATGGCGGTTTTCATCAGGGAGATGGTGGTGAAATCCGGCGCGGACAGGCTGATGGTGATGCATTTCTTATTGGCAAAGGTCATGGGCACTTCCCGTTCCACCGAGGCGCCGTTGCTGATCCGGGCCACGGTCAGATGGTTTGTCTGCCGTGCCGCGGGCCGGCCATCCGGGCCGCCTCCGGTGCTGATGGGGCCTTGGGCCATGGCATAGACGTTGTTGTCCAACCCTTTGAGCGGGGTGACAAGCAGGGTGCCGCCTTGCAGGGAGGTGGCGTCGCCCACCGAGGAAATGGTGACATCGAGACTTTGGCCCACCTTGGAAAAGGGCGGCAGGGTGGCGGTCACCATGACCGAGGCGATATTTTTCACCTTGGTGGCTTCCGGGTCCACCTTGACCCCGAGATTATTGAGCATGTTGTTGAGGCTCTGGCCGGTAAAAGCCGCCTTGTTGCCGTCGCCGGTGCCGTTCAGGCCGACCACGATGCCATAGCCTACCAGTTGGTTGTTCCGCACCCCTTTGACCGAGGCCAGATCTTTTAAGCGAACGGCGTGGGCAATCCCGGTGCTGAGGAGAAGCCCGAGCAGCAGCGCGGCGGAAAAGAGCAGCGTGGTGCTCGAAAAAATCCGCGCGGGGTTGGTTTTTGGTTGTGTTTGGGTCGTCTGCATGGAGCTGTCCTCGGCCTGTATTCTGCGGAGCCTGTATCTTGATAGTTTAGCAAGCAGCG
Source organism: Hydrosulfovibrio ferrireducens (assembly GCF_046883345.1). NCBI lineage: Bacteria > Pseudomonadati > Thermodesulfobacteriota > Desulfobulbia > Desulfobulbales > Desulfobulbaceae > Hydrosulfovibrio > Hydrosulfovibrio ferrireducens. The sequence continues at coordinate 29,199 of NZ_JALKCW010000002.1, forward strand.
TGCCACGGGAGAGGCAGGTGTTGTAATGCGCCATTTTTAAAGGAAATATTCTTTTTTTCATGGAATCTCCCTCGGGGTGTACGGAATATTTTGCCTAGTCAACAGGAACAAGGCACAAAAAGGCTAAAGGTCGTTTTTTTCACCTGCAGCCTTGTGCCTGTATCCTCAAAACGGCCAGACACTGTCCAGAGCCCTGGCCAGCCAGCCCGGCTGCTGTTTGTCGCCGAGAACCCCCTGTCCGCTGTATTCTATCCGGGCGTCGGCAACATGGGTCGAAAGGACCGAGTTGTCCTGGGCGACATCCTGCGGCCGGATGATGCCGGAAAGGATGATGTGCTGGGTTTCGTTGTTGACCTTCACCTCTTGGTAGCCGCGGATGTTCAGATTGCCGTCGGTGGTGATGTCGATCACCCTGGCGGAGATGGTGGCGGTCACGTTGCTTTTCCGGTCGGTCTTGCCCTTGCCCTCGAAATCATTGGTCAGCCTGGCCTGCAGCTCGGTGAGCGAGGGGGAAAAGCGGCTGTTTTTGTCCGCCAACCAGGTCTCCAGGCCAAAAAGGCTGGAAACGCCGCCGGTGACCGTGGACTCGCGTTCGGTCTTGGTGTTGGCCTCCTTGTTGCCCTTGGAGGTTTCCACGATGCGGACCAGAACGATATCGCCGATCCGTTTCGCCCGGCTGTCGGCGTACAGGTCGAGGCTGTTGGCGGACGCATAGATTGTGCCCTCGGGCCGGGTTTGCGCCGCCTTTGCCGGGGCGGGCAGGGTGTAGCGTTCCGGCAACTGCTGGGCCTGCTGGCTGCCCGCGGCGGCGCAGCCGGAAAGTCCTGCCAGCAGGAGGATGAGGCTGGTGGTGTGCAGTGTGGTGCGCATACTCTTCTCCTTATGATGGATGGGGCGCTGTTTCAGAACTCGGCCTCCACGAGGCCTTCGCCCGTAACGCGGGCATGGATCTCGCGGCGGCTGGTGAGGTTCTTGACCCGGATCATTTCGCCGAGTGCCCCGGAATTTCTGGCTTCGCCAGGTGCGGTTATTTTGATTGCCTGCGATTTGGCCATGATGGTCACCCGCTCGCCCCGTTTTACCAGGGTCGGGGCCTCAAGGCCTTGGGCATACAGGATGGCCCCGGCCGGCAGCGAGGTTTTGAGCTTTTTCCCGACCGCCTCTTTCGGATCTTGGATGAGGCCCGCGTCCAGCATGGAGATGTCCTGCCGCTTCGCAGTGACGTCGCTCTCGCCCACGATCTCGTTTCGGTTCAACCTTTTCAGCGTGCTGACCACCGTGCCGAACAGCCGGAGGTCGCCGCTCATCCTCACTTGTCCTTGCTCCTGGCCCTCCTGCAGGATGGTGGCGGTGACATTTTTTTTGCCGGGCCGGGTGTCGTTGGGCTTCTGGGTGATCCGGTAGTCAAAACCGCCCTCCGGCAAGGTCATGGCCAGCGGCCGGACGCTGAAGTTGGCAATCTCCACATCCTCCTTGGGCCAAGGGGAATCCTTGAGTACCACCTCGCTGAAGATATTCTCCAACGCCGTGAGGTCCGGGGTCGCAATGGGGTCCGCCGCCTGTCCTGGCAGGGGACAGGCAAGGCAGAGCAGCAGGGCAATCGTGCACAGGCGCAACAGCATTTTAGTCATTCCTTTTAACGGACCAGGGTGTTCGCCACTTCCAGCAGCTTGTCCGCGGTGGTGACCGATTTGGAGTTTACCTCGTAGGCCCGCTGGGTGATGATCATGTTGACCAGCTCCTCGGTGACATCCACGTTGGAAACCTCGATGAAACGCTGCTGGATGGTGCCCATTCCCTCGGTGCCGGGGTTGGCCTCGGTGGGGGCGCCGGAGGCTTCGGTTTCAAGAAAAAGATTGGCGCCGATGCTGCGCAGGCCGCCGGGATTGATGAAGCTGTGCAGGGTGATCTGGACCGTGGCGAGCACCTGCTGCTGGGCATCCTTGGCTTCGAGCAACCCATTGTTGTCGATGGCGATGGAGGTTGTTCCCTGGGGCACGGTGAATTCGGGCTGGAGCCGGTCGCCGTTCTGAGTGACCACGTTGCCGTCTCCATCAAGGCTGAAGGCGCCGGCCCTGGTGTAGTAATCCTCGCCGTCGCGCACCACCTTGAAAAAGCCGGTGCCTTCGATGGCAAAATCCAGATCGTTGCCGGTTTCGGTGAGGCTGCCCTGGGTGAAGATCTTCTGCACCGAGGTGGGGCGGACACCAAGGCCCACCTGGATGCCGGAGGGGACCCTGCCGCCATCGGCGGTTTCCGTGCCCATGGCCCGGAGTTCCTGGTAGTAGAGATCCTCGAACTGGGCCCGGCTTTTCTTGAAGCCGGCGGTATTGACGTTGGCCAGGTTGTTGGCGATGGTGTCCAGTTGCAACTGCTGGCCGGTCATGCCGGTGCGGCCTGAGAATAATGAGCGGATCATGCTGGTCCCCTTGTGTTGGATGTTGAGGAGCTGTTCGGCTCCTTACGCCGCGAGTGCTGCCGCCGTTGATGCCCGGGGAGCTTTCGTTGCGGCGGTAAACGGTTGTTACCCTGCCAGGGCGCCGACTTTGCTCACGGCAAGGTTGTCCAGGTCGTCCACGGCCTGGATCATTTTCTGCTGCCCTTCGTAGGCGCGGTACAGATCGATCATCTCCGTCATTTCCGTGACGGTATTGACGTTTGATTTTTCCAGATGTCCTTGCAGGATTTGCAGGTTCTGCGGGGCTTCCGCCACCGCGCCGTCCGCAAGGCGGAAAAGGTTTTCCCCTTCCTTTTTGAGATCCTGGGGGTCCGCGGTGGCCACCGCCAGACGGTCGACCGGAAGGCCATCGACAAACAGACGCCCGTCGCGGGCCACATCGACCTTGTTGCCGGTGATGGTGATCGGCCCGGTCTCGCCAAGCACCGGATAGCCGTTGGCCGTGACCAGCACCCCTTCGTTGTTGCGCTGGAAATTTCCGGCCCTGGTCAAGCGCTCCCCGGCCGGAGTCTGGATCCGGAAAAAGCCGTCCCCGGAAATGGCCAGATCAAAGGGGGCGTCAGTTTTTTGAACCACCCCTTGCTGGTGAACCGTGTTGATGCGCAGGCCCTTGCCGACCCTCTGGCGATACTGGTTGGCCTGGTAGAGCATCTCGTCGAAGGTGACGGTTTCTTTTTTGAACCCCGGCGTATCGACATTCGCCAGGTTGTTTGCCACCTGGTTGAGCCGCTGCTCCTGGTTGATCAGGGTTTCAACGCTTTCCAGCAATCCGAGTCTGTTATGGACGAACATGGCATACCTCTCGTGTGTTTGTGGTTTATCTTTGCAAAAGGCGTGCCGGGGTGTTGTGCGGGGAGAGGCGTGGTGCTGCTTGCTTTGAAAGTGTAGTAAATACAGGTGGTTGTTGGGTTATTTGCGAGCTGCGGGGCCGGGGCGGGGAGCGTCAAAAAAATGGATGCTTGAGCAGGAGGGTCGGTATATTTTGCCTAGCGCACAGGGCTGGAGTGTGGGCCAATGCGAGGTGAGAACGTGGATTGTTTACGAAGGCGTCATCTTGGTGTTGGCCCGGTAAATAAAGGCGAGGATCTCCGCCACCACCAGATAGGTGTCCGGGGGGATGTCGGCATTGAGGTCCAGCTTGGCTAAGATTTCCACCAGGTCGGCGTCCTCTTGGATAGGGATGCCATGTTCCTTGGCCAGGGCGATGATTTTTTCCGCCAGCTCCCCCGCGCCCTTGGCGACCACCTTGGGCGCGGCATCCTGGCTTGTGTCGTAGCGGAGGGCAACAGCCTTTTTTTTTGCTGGGGTATCTGGCATTATGGGCGCTGCTTGTATGGTTGGGTTTGTGTGTGGTCAAGGGAGCATGTGCGGTTCATTATACCCGACAACAATGGACGCGGAGGAAAAAAATGGAGTTCGGTCAGACCCTGCGGCCGGGAAGGCTGGTTGTGCGGTACAAGCGATTCCTCGCCGACGTGGAAATGGACGACGGCCGGTTGCTCACCGTGCATTGCCCGAATTCCGGCAGCATGCTGGGCTGCAAGGAGCCTGGCAGCCCGGTGCTCGTCTCCCTGGCGGACAACCCCAAGCGCAAGTATGGTCACACCCTGGAGATGGTGCGGGTGGGTACAACCTGGGTGGGGATCAACACCGCCCGCACCAACGGTCTGGTCGCCGAGGCCATCAGCTCCGGGATGGTGGCGGAGCTGGCCGGGATCGAGACGATCCGGCCAGAGGTCAAGGTGTCGGACAAAAGCCGGTTGGACTTTCTCCTCACCCGGGGGGAGGAGCAGATCTATGTGGAGGTAAAGAACTGCAGCCTGGCTCTGGACCGGGCGGCCATGTTCCCCGATGCCGTCACCGTAAGGGGCGCGAAGCATCTGGATGAGCTGCTGACCCTGCGCCGCCAGGGCTACCGGGCCGTGGTTTTTTTCTGCGTCCAGCGCGAGGATGTGGACTATTTCTCCCCGGCCGGACACATCGATCCGGGGTATGCCATAGCGTTGCGGGAGGTGGCGGCCCAAGGGGTGGAGGTGCTGGCCTATGGCGCGGTCTTGAGCCAGGAGGCGATCACTGTTGCGCGAAAGCTGCCGGTGCGATTGGGCTAAGGGGGCGGGAAAGGGGTTGCTACCAGGCTTTTGCTTCCCCTCCCTTGACGGGAGGGGACTGAGGGGTGGGTGAAGCTGCCGATGGCTAGGATGTGGCAAGCACCCCCGCCCCCTAACCCCCCCCCCGCCAGGGGCGGGGGGACTGTATCGCAAAATGCAGGCGCTGATTTTCTCAGCTTGCTTCGCCGCAACCCTTGCAATAAAGTAACGAGAACAGAAAACGGCCGCCTGATGCGGCCAGGAGATATATGATGCGAAAAAAACCAAAAGCCGTGGTCTTACTCAGCGGCGGGCTCGATTCTGCCACGGTCCTGGCCATGGCCATGGCCGAAGGCTACGAGTGCTGCTGCCTCAGCTTTGCCTACGGCCAGCGCCAGCAAGTGGAGCTGGAGCGGGCCAAGGCCAATGTCGCTCGCAGGGGGATCAAAAAACACCTCATCCTCCGCCTGGACCTCGACGCCATCGGCGGCTCGGCCCTGACCACGGATGTAGCGGTGCCCAAGGGCCGCAGCCAGGCGGAGATGAATTCGTCCATCCCCATCACCTATGTGCCGGGCCGCAACACCATCTTTCTCTCCTATGCCATGGCCTGGGCCGAGGTGCTGGGCGCGGGCGACGTGTTTCTCGGGGTCAATGTCATGGATTACAGCGGCTATCCCGACTGCCGCCCGGAGTTTCTCGAAGCCTTTGAGCGCATGGCCAATCTGGCCACCAGGACCGGGGTGGAAGGGGAAACCCGGTTCCGGGTCCATGCCCCGCTCCTCAAGCTGACCAAGAGAGAGATCATCGAAAAGGGGTTCGAGCTCGGGGTGGATTACGGCCTGACCCATAGCTGTTATGATCCGGACCAAAAGGGGCGGGCCTGCGGGAGTTGCGACAGTTGCCTGTTGCGGCTCAAGGGGTTTGCCGAGGCCGGCCGGGTTGATCCGGTGGAGTATCAGTGACACTGGGGTGCGGGGATGGGAGGAGGGAATTCCTTTACGGGAAAGGGAATTGATGTCATCAAGCAAACCCGAAACAGTGTTGGTTATAGTGAGTTATACATGGTTATACTGTCATCGTGTTATAACCGGCGTCGCTTGTTGACGAGTTCATGTGGCGCGCATGCCGAGATTTGAGCCTTGATGATGACTACCGCACAAGAAAAACCCTGGAGATGATGCATGTCTTTTTTGGATAAACAACTGGGCGGGTTGTTCATGGTCGGCCTGCCAGGCACGGAGCTGGATGATTCCACCCGCGACCTTATTAATAGGTATGGGATTAATAATTTCATCCTCTTCAAGAGAAACGCCGAGAACCCGGAGCAGATCCGCACCCTCTGCCAGGGGCTGGCCGATGCCTGCCGGGCGGCCGGGCTGGGTGCGCCGCTGATCTCCATTGATCAGGAGGGCGGCACCGTGGCCCGGCTCAAGGGGCCGGATTTCACCGAGTTTCCGGATGCCAGGGCGCTGGCGGAGAGTGAGCAGGGTGAGGAATTGTTGGCTGACTATGCCCGCACCTGCGCCAGGGAGCTGCTGGCGGTGGGGATCAATATGAATCTGGCCCCGGTGCTGGATGTGAGTCCTGCCGGGTTGGGGTTGTTCATGGAAAGGCGAAGTTTGGGCGGGACGCCGGAGCAGGTGGCCCGCTTGGGTGCGCTGGTGATTACGACCATGCAGGAGAACGGGTTGGCTGCCTGCGCCAAGCATTTTCCCGGCCTGGGCGGCGCAACCCTGGACCCCCATAAGGTGCTGCCTGTGGTGGATCGTTCGCTGGAGGAGCTGCGCGGGTGCGATCTGGTGCCGTTTGGTGCCGCGATCCGGGCGGGGGTGGCTGGAGTGATGACCTCGCACACTGTGTACCCGCAGCTTGATTCCGAGTTTCCCGCCACCCTGTCGCCGAGGATTCTGGGCGGAGTGCTCCGGGAGGAGCTGGGGTATGATGGGATGGTGGTTACCGATGATCTGGAGATGGGGGCAATTGAGAATGAAGGGACCGTGGCGGATGCGGCGCTCACCTCATTTTTGTCCGGGGCGGATATGCTGTTGATCTGCCAAGAGCACGCGAAGATTATTGCGGCGTATGAGTTATTGAGTAGGGCTGTGGGCGGGGAGATTTCCGAGGAGAGGGTGCGGAGGTCGCTGGAGAGGATTGGGGGGGTGCGCAGCCGGTTTGCTGGGGAGTGATGGCACGGGTTTTTTTTGTATATTCCCGGCTAGCAAGTTTTTTAGCATGATAGCCATATCCGTAGAATAACTTGTTGGGTCAATAAAGGAGAGCACATGTCAGACATCAATAATTCAGCGTACACCCACCGTTGGGTCCGGGCAAAGATGGCGGACATCAAAGAGAAAAAGAATGTCAAACATCAAATTGGGACAAAGAAAGTAACGAAAACTAGGGGACTGTTTAAGAAGGAGGACTTTGAGGTAGAGGAGCCAGTGTATGAAGTCCGCGAAGAATGGGTGTCGACAGGCAAAAAATCAGATACCTGCATAGACATCGAAGATTTTTCAAAAAGAATCACTGATGCCTGCAATAGTCTTGATGCGGAGGGGTACGATGTTTTGTCAATAATTTCCACTGTTGATGGTCGGTACAGTTTTAATACCAATGCTGGGGTAATGGGTCAAGGGGGTTATGGATGGGGATATGGTTACGGCTATAGTGTAACTGATGGTGTGGTAATTATTGCAAGATTACGAAGATCAAATCTCGGGGGAAACTGATGACAACTACTCGATCAAACGCGGGCGAGAAAGGTCGGTTGACCGTATATCGGTTTGAAAACATTGATGATGAAGGAAATGTAATCAATGTGTGGTTTGAGGTGTGGCACGGTAACATCAAAATAAATGGAAATTTTTCATCCTGTAATGATGCTTTCCAATTTGTTGAAGCCACTTTGGCCACCGAGCAAAATTCAAAGCCAATTTCCTCTCCTCCAAGGTCCAGGTGTGGCATGTGAGAAGTGGGGGTGGTGATGTTGCTTGCTATCGATGGGCCTATCCCTTGTCGGGAACAATGGCGAGTTTGAGCCCGAGTCCATGGATGATGTTGTGGAAGGTGCGCAGTTCCGGGTTTCCTTTTCTGGACAGGGTGCGGTAGAGGTTTTCCCGTTTGATGTGCGCCCGTTCGGCAACGGCGGTCATGCCTCCCATGGCCTGCGCCACCCGGCGCATGGCCAGCAAGAGCGCATCGCGGTCGTCTTCGTCGATGGCGGCGGTGAGGTATCCGGCGGCAAACTCAGGGTCTTTGAGCAGTTTGTCCAGGTCTTTTTCGTAATCGGTCATGGTGCGCATCGCTGTCTCTCCTGATGATCTTTCCAGTACGCCTTGGCGGTTTCTATGTCTCGTTCCTGCGTGCTCTTGTCTCCGCCGACCAACAACAGCACCACTTGGTCGCCGTCGTGGGCATAGTACACACGATAGCCCGGACCGTGGGGGATGCGTAATTCTATGACGCCGGAGCCAACGCCCTTGTGGTCGCCAAGATTGCCAACAGCAACCCGGTCAAGCCTGGCGGCAATGCGCTGCATGGCGGCACGGTCGCGCAGGGAGAGAAACCAGTCCCGGAAAGGCTTTTTTCCGTGCGGATCGGTGTAGTAGGTGAGTTGGCGCGGAATGGCTTGCATGTTTTGAGTGTATCATATACGATACAGCACATCAACAGGAAAGATGGCCGCTCTTTGGAAACAAGGGTGTGGTCATGATCTTATTTCTATAAACAATGAGTGAATGCATGGAACTTTCCCCATTTCTGCAAGACCTTTCCCGGCAACCCATTATCCAGCGGCTTCTGATAATCGCGGCCTATGCCCTTTTGGCCAAGGCAGTGGATATCTTTGTCAACCGCATCCTCAAGCGGTTGGCCGCCGCCTATACCACCAGCGAATTGGACGACAAGGTCATCTCCATCCTGCATACCCCCATTGTTTTCAGTGTGTTCTTTTTCGGGGTTTTTCATGCCGTGACCATGGAGCCGGTTCTTGCTCAGCCGTGGGAGAAGTTTGTGCCTGCCCTGGCGCAGAGTGTTGCTCTTATCGTCTGGACCTTGGCCGCGTTGCGCCTCTTTATGGTGGTGGGCGAGCATTATCTGAAATCCATTGCAGGGCGGGGCAAGATCGGGGCTGATCTCTTTTTGCTGCTCAAAAACGTGGTCCGGGTGATTGTCATTGTTTCCGCCCTGATCTGGCTGCTGTCCATCTGGAACGTCAATCTGGCCCCGCTCTTTGCCTCCGCCGGCATCGCCGGTATTGCCGTGGCCCTGGCGGCCAAGGACAGCCTGGCCAATTTCTTCGGCGGGATCAGCATCTTTGCCGACAAAACCTTTAAGGTGGGCGACTACATCATTATTGACGATGCCCAGCGGGGCGAGGTGGTGGAGATCGGCGTACGCTCCACCCGGATCATGACCCGGGACGATGTGCTGATCACCATTCCCAACTCCATTCTGGCCAACAGCAAGATCATCAACGAGAGCGCGCCCATTCCCCGTTTCCGGATCCGGGTGCCGGTGGGGGTTGCCTACGGCAGCGACCTGGAGCAGGTTGAGGCGGTGCTCCTGGCGGTGGCCGCCGAAAATCCCGCGGTGGTCAAGGACCCCGAGGCCAGGGTGCGGTTGCGCGGTTTCGGGAGTTCGTCCGTTGATTTCGAGCTGCTTTGCTGGGTCGCGGAGCCCCGGTTCAAGGGGTTGGAGATCCACAATCTGTTGAAGGGCATCTACGCGGCCTTTGCCGCACACGCCATCGCCATCCCTTTTCCGCAGCAGGATGTGCATATCAAGGAGCTGCCGGAGCGGGCTGAAAAAGAGCGCAGTCCCGGGGGGTGACACCCCCTTTTCGGCACCGGTTTTTTTCTTGCAACCCCCACGAAGAGAAGCTGTTTTTTGCCCGCCATCGTGGTAGAATACTATCGAAAGCTCTCCAGTCGGCTGCCCCATGCGGGCGGCAATTTAATCACTTGTGATGGAGGAACTGCATGGAACTACAAGTTGAAGGACGTAACCTGGAAATTCGCAAGGCTTGGCAGGAAAAAATCGAAGAGGAGAAAGGGCGCCTTGATCGCCACCATCCCGGGCTTGTTCATCACCTCCGTGTCTCCATTGAGGAGACCGCCGGGCATAAAGCGGGCGGGCATGAGGTTCGCGTGGTTGCTTCCGTTCCCAATGACACCGTGGTTGTAAAAAGAAAAGGGGAGACGGTGCGGCCCCTGCTGGTGGAGGCATTCGACACCCTTGGCCTTCAGTTGAAGGAGCTACAGCGCAAGCGGCGGCAGACCACCAAGGAGCCGGAGGCTGCGGCAGCCGGCCCGGCCATGGGCACCATCAAGAGCCTGTTCCCCTATGAATCCTACGGGTTTCTCATGACCCTGGACGGCCAGGAGGTGTATTTTCACGAGAACGCCCTCAAGGACGTGACCATGGCCCAATTGGCCGAAGGCGACGAGGTTCGCTTTGGCGAGGGCGAAGGCGACAAGGGGCCGACCGCGGCCTGGGTAAAGCTGGTTAAATAACAAGAGCGAACGCGGAGTCGCAAGGGGCGCAAAGATGCCAGGGAAAGAGGTCTTTGCGCCTTGGCATATCCGCAGTACAAATGTGGTTCGACAGGGCTCGCCACGAGCGGCAAGGTCAATGATTTCAAGATGACCGCCGTTCGCCCAGAGCCTGCCGAAGGGTGGTTTCAGATTAGCCGGGAGTGAAGGACAGAGAGATGACCGTGTTGCAGCAGGTTGAGCTTGGCTCGGAATACCTGCAGGAAAATGAAGACGTAATTTGCCAAAAGATTGCCGCCCGCAAGAAAGAGCTGGGCGGCAATCTTTTAATTTTGGGGCATCACTACCAGCAGGAGGCGACCTTCCGGTTCGCCGACCTGACCGGAGATTCCCTCAAGCTCGCCCGCAATGCCGCCGAGGCCAAGGACAGCAAGTACATCGTCTTTTGCGGCGTGCATTTTATGGCGGAATCCGCCGACATCCTCACCGCGCCGGATCAGGTGGTGATCCTCCCCGATCTCCGGGCCGGCTGCCCCATGGCCGACATGGCCACCAGCGAAGCGGTGGCCTGGGCCTGGGAGGATTTGGCCAAGGTGACTACCGGCCGGGTTATTCCCGTGACCTATGTGAATTCCTCCGCTCTGCTTAAAGCGTTTGTCGGCAGAAACGGCGGCTCGGTCTGCACCTCATCGAACGCCGAGCGGGTGCTGACTTGGGCTCTGTCCGAAGGCGACAAGGTCTTCTTTTTCCCGGACGAGCATCTGGGCCGCAATTCCGCCAGCGCCCTGGGCATCCCAGAGGATGAGGTGGTGCTCTGGCAACGAAACAAGCCCCTGGGCGGCAATACTCCGGCCCAGTTGCAGAAGGCCAGGGTAATCCTCTGGGACGGCTACTGCACGGTGCACATGCAGTTCACCGCCGGTCATGTGGCTGCCTGGCGCGAGCGCGACCCGGAGGTGCGGATCATCGTCCATCCGGAATGCCGCCACGAGGTGGTGAGCCGGGCGGACCAGTACGGCTCCACCGAGGCGATCATCACTGCGGTGCGCGATTCCCCGGTGGGCAGCAAGTGGGCCATCGGCACCGAGGTCAATCTGGTGAACCGGCTCAAAAGCCAGTTTCCGGACCGGGAGATCCATTCCCTCTCACCCTTCCAGTGCCTCTGTTCCACCATGTACCGGATCAAGCCCGGCTACCTGCTGTGGGTGCTTGACAACCTGGCCCAGGGGCGGGTGGTCAACCGGATCACCGTACCCCCCGAGGTGGCGGTCGAGGCCAAACTCTCTCTCGATAGAATGCTGCGGATCTAGCCATGCCATCCATCTACTTCGACAACAACGCTTCCACCCCGCTGGCCCCTGAGGTGCGTGAGGGTATGGCCCCCTATCTGGCCGAATGGTTCGGCAACCCGGCCAGCTCCCACCGTTTCGGCGAAGCGGCCCGGCGGGGTCTGGATCTGGCCCGGGAACAGGTGGCCGGATTGCTCGGCTGCCATCCGGGCCGGATCGTTCTGAACAGCGGCGGCACCGAAGGCAACAACACCGCCATCTTGAGCGCGGTTTGGGCTAATCCCGGCAAGAAGCACATTATCTCCTCGCAGGTCGAGCACGGTTCGGTGCTGGCGCCGCTGGAGTTTCTCGCCACCCAGGGCTACGAGGTGGAGCTGCTGGGGGTGGATGAAAACGGGGCGCTTGATCTGGACACGCTCAAGGGTGCGATCCGGCCGGACACCGTCCTGGTCACCCTCATGGGGGCGAACAACGAAACCGGGGTGATCTGGGCCATTGGGGAGATCGCGGATATCTGTAGGGAGCGGGGCGTGCTCTTCCACTGCGACGCCATCCAGTTGGCGGGCAAGGCGATTTTTTCTGCGGAAGCGCTGGGGGTGGATTACCTCACCATCGCCGGGCATAAGCTGCATGGACCCAAAGGGGTGGGGGCGCTCTATGTTCGCCGCACCGCGCCCTTCACCCCGCTGATCATGGGTTCCGGTCAGGAACATGGCCGCAGATCCGGCACCGAGAACGTGCCCGGCCTGGTTGGCCTGGGTGCTGCCTGTGCGCTGGCCATGGGGATGGACGAGGCGGCGCATCAGCGGCTGGCCGCGCTGCGGGATAGCCTGGAGGCAGGGATTATCGCCGCGATCCCCGAGGTGCGGATCAACGGGGCTGCCTCGCCCAGGCTGGTCAACACCACCAACGTCAGTTTTCGGCATGCTGCCTCGGCCGGGCTTATCCAGGATCTCGATGCGGGCGGCATAGCCGTTTCGGCCCATGCCGCCTGCGAGAGCGGCGACGTGGACCCCTCGCATGTGCTGCGGGCCATGCGGGTGCCCGAGCCCTTTTTGCACGGCACCCTGCGCATCAGTCTCAGCCGGTACAATACCGAGGCAGAGGTTGCGGCCCTGTTGGCCCTGTTGCCGCAAGCGGTTGTCAAATCCAGGCAGGGTTTCGCCCTGTAACTCCCGGAAAAAAGATAAGGAAACAAAGTATGTGCGGAATAGTCGGTTATGTGGGGCAGCGGCATGTGCTGCCCATTCTTCTCGAAGGCTTGAAGCGTCTGGAGTACCGGGGCTATGATTCCGCCGGGGTGGTGTATGTCCATGGGGGCAAGCTCCAGAAGCACCGGGCCGCGGGCAAGTTGGGCAAGCTCGAAGAGCTGCTGGAAACGGTGCGCGACCGCGACAGCCATATCGGCTTGGGCCATACCCGTTGGGCCACGCACGGCGCGCCTTCCGAGCTTAATGCCCACCCGCACTGCGACTGCAGCGGCGATCTGGTGGTGGTCCACAACGGCATCATCGAGAATTATCATACCCTCCGGGAAGAGCTGAAGGGGCGCGGGCATGTCTTCTGCTCGGAAACCGACACCGAGGTGCTGGCCCATCTCATTGAGGAGCATCTTCCAGGCGGCGATCTGGTCAAGGCGGTGCGCCAGGCTCTGAAAAAAGTGGAAGGCTCCTACGCCATCGGGGTTTTGTGGACCGGCCAGCCGGACCGGTTGGTGGCGGTGAGACATCAAAGCCCCTTGGTTCTGGGGATTGCCGAGGGGGGCGGTTGCCTGATGGCCTCGGATATCCCGGCCCTGCTCCCCTATACCAATCAGGTGGTCTTTCTGGAGGATGGCGAGCTTGCCGTCCTGAAACAGGGGGACTGGCAGGTGATGGGGTTGGCCAATGGCAAAAAGCTTGCCAAGGAGATCAAGACCATCGAGTGGAATGCGGCCATGGCCGAGAAGGCGGGGTATCGCCATTTCATGCTCAAGGAGATCTTCGAGCAGCCCCAGGCCATCCTCAACACCTTCCGGGGGCGGCTCGATCCGGAAACCGGCAAGGTGCAGTTGCCGGAGATCGGCCTGAGCGCGACGGAGCTCAAAAAAATCAGCCGCATCTCCCTGGTGGCCTGCGGCACCTCCTGGCACGCGGCCCTGGTGGCCAAATACTGGCTGGAAAAATGGGTGGGAATCCCGGTGGAGGTGGATATCGCCTCGGAGTTCCGCTACCGGCGGTTGCTGCTGGACGACACCGTGATGGTGGTCCCCATTTCCCAATCCGGGGAAACCGCCGACACCCTGGCCGGCCTCAGGCTGGCCAAGAAGATGGGGGCCAAGGTCATCGCCATCTGCAATGTTTTGGGCAGCACCATCACCCGGGAGTCCCACGGCACCATCTACACCCATGCCGGGCCGGAGATCGGGGTGGCCTCCACCAAGGCTTTTACCTGCCAGCTCACCGCCCTGTTGCTGCTCACCCTATTCTTAGGCGAGATCCGCAAGACCATTGCTCCCAAGGAGCGCAAGTCCATCGGCCAGGCCCTCCTCGACCTGCCAGGGCTCATGGAGCAGGAGCTGCCCCGCTTGCAGGAGGAAACCGCCCGCATCGCTGAAACCTTTGCCCAGAGCCGGGATTTCCTCTATTTGGGTCGGGGGAGCAATTTCCCCATAGCCCTGGAAGGAGCCTTGAAGCTGAAAGAAATATCCTATATCCATGCCGAAGGGTATGCGGCAGGCGAACTCAAGCACGGCCCCATCGCCCTCATCGACCGGGATATGCCGGTTCTGGCCCTGGCCCCCAAGGACAGCGTCTACGAAAAGCTCATCTCCAACGTGGAAGAGGTCAAGGCCAGGAGCGGCCGGATCATCCTCGTTGCCCATGCGGGCGACAAAAACTGCAAGCGCATCGCCGAGCAGGTGATCACGGTCCCGGTCTGCCATGAGGAGCTGAACCCGATCCTCTTTGTCCTGCCCCTGCAGTTGCTGGCCTACGAAATTGCCATTCTGCGCGGCTGCGACGTGGACCAGCCCCGCAACCTGGCCAAGAGCGTCACCGTGGAGTAGCGGCTTTTCGCATTCTTGGCAGCTGTTCCTGAATAATAAAGTTGGTAAACGGATAATAAAGTTGGGAAATGAAAAATAAAGTTGGCAAATAGTAAATAAAGTTGGGAAATGGTGGGCGGTAGGGTCAACAGCCTCAACCGCAAAGGGGATCTCGAAAAGGGATTTGGGAATCAGATTTTGAAATGCTTGGGATTGGAGATGCACGAAAAAATAATCAGTTAGGTCATTATTATGAATAGATAATACATCCACAGAAATTTCCCTATCCGGGGAGAATCCCGCTTCACTGAACAGTTCTATGTGCCTTCTGCAAGACCCAACGGCGCACTTGTTCAACAAAATGTTCCCATTCAGATAAGCTGGCATTATTTGTAATTTCTTCAAGTTGAAAGGCGAAATCTGCAGGGATTTCGACGCCGTTCGTCAGGCGAACACAGAAAGGATTAATCAGGTTTGCCCTGAATGGAACATCATAAATACGACGCGCTTCAGTTTCTCGCGAAATATTCGATACATGTCGAACAAATGCTGTGATTTGAGAGAAACCAAGAGGCTTCAGGGAGTTAGCATTTTGTAGCTGGTGAAAATCAACTACGAGGTTGAGCTCTTCCAGAAGACTCGTTTCACTGTGGCAAAATAAGGCGTAATGGCGTTTTTTAGATTCTGGGGCACCATCAAGACCACGGCTGGTGACCAAAGTATGCTTCGGCAAAGGTCGGATTTTTCCAAGATTATCAAAATAGTCCAACCACAAAATTAACTTCCCAGGGTTGGTGTCAACGGCGCGCGGTTTAGACTGAATTGGAGAAAAAAGGAGGGGGATTTCCCCGTTAGCCTTCCCAAATTCATGCAATGAAGATCCCAAAGAATTTCCAATACCCCAGACAAATGACCCGCCTCCAAGCTGCCTCTCTAATTCTTTTCTGCGCACAATAGCCTGCAAAGACTGCCCTGCTTCCACACCCATCTTAGTCCAGCAAAAAAAATCTGGTATCTCGTTGAGTGGGATCCTGGGGGAGGGCAAAGAATACCTCAGCATCTTGTTCGTGTCAGCTCGGTGGTCTTGGTTGTGGTCAAGATTTAACATTTTTTGTTGCTCCTTTATGCATTTATGCATTATGGTAACATGCCATGATGCCAAACGCAAGACCTCTGACAGAGATTTTCCAAGAACTAAAAAAATTTCTGGAGGAATATCAGGGAACTCAGCAGAATCTCGCCATAAAAGCGGGAGTAAGCCAGTCGACCATAAGTCGCGCCAGGGCATATCGACAAAGGGATCGTTTATCCAAAGGGCTTTTGTCTTTATGCAACTATGCAGGAATAAAGACACAGATAACGGCTAACGCATTACACCGTGATCCTAGAGAAAATGAAGTACTGATTGACGCTCTGAGGGAAGTCTGGGATGGGTCAGTTAAAAATGCTGCTGCTTTAGCCAAGGTCATTCGAAGTATGAAAGCACTGTGTTCGCCAGAGCATTAATTTTGGGCGATAAGCTAAATCATGTTGTGAACAAAAAGGAGAGGACTCATGACTCCGAATAAACAAGCCCAGCGGCTATTTCGCGCCCTGAAAAATGTGGGCTACTCGAAGAAATACATAAATCATATGCTCCCCTCTTGGTGGAGCGATGAATTGCTGAATGACCCGCTTGCAAATGTTGAGTTGAGCCTTACCCTGTCTCGGATGTTTGGGTTAAAGCTTCGTGACCTATTGAAAGATATGCCTGCGGTAGAATTTGAGGTGCCAAAAGGCGCAAAATATAAACGGTCTAAAAAAATTGATCCATGCGATCTCGATGGCGCCACGGCTCTCGTGTACTCTGTCGCAAAAATGGTTGCAGCTGCTACTCCTACCCATATTACGTCCATCCCGAACGATCCGTTTCAACTTCGCAAGGACATTATAAGTCGATTGGCCAAACGAGTCTCATTGATGAGCGTGATTGGTTTTCTGTGGGAATGTGGGGTTCCTACGATCCACTTAGCCGACATGCCTGGCGATCTAAAAAAAATGGATGGCCTTTGCCTCAAGATAGGGAGTAGGCCAGTTGTAGTTTTAGGCAAACAATCCCGATATCAGGCTTGGCAGCTGTTTATTGTCGCACATGAATTGGCCCACATTTCCCTTGGTCACGTCGAAGAAAATGAGGTGCTGGTCGATTATTCAGTTGGGGAAGAATCTTACTTGCTCGCTGACGATGATCCTGAAGAATCTGAGGCCGACAGGTTTGCTCTGGCGTTACTTAACGGCGAATATGATATTCACTACACATCAAGCAACCCTGCAAACGCAGCTCAATTGGCTGATGCGGCAATAGAGTTCCAAAGCAAGCGACAAGTGGATGCCGGTCACATCATTCTCAATTACGGGCATTTCAACAATGCCTGGGCAGTCGCACAAGCAGCATTAGCAAGAATTGACAAAGAAAATGCCCCGACAAAGATTAATACTTTCTTGTTTGAGCACATTGATCTTTCTCTAATCCCCAACTCTTCTGCAGAGTTTTTGTTGAAGATTTCAGGCATGGCCCCATCTCCTGCTAGTATAGCCAATGTGCAATTATGATTGCCTTAATTGACAACGTAAGCTTCCCTAAAAGGTAGACATGCCAAAAGTAGAGTTTTCTGGCACAATGCGACCAGGAGGCTCTGATGAAAAAATCACGTTTTACCGAGAATCAAATCATCGCCATTCTCAAGGAAGGCGAAGCGGGTTTTCAAG
>NZ_JALKCW010000003.1:0-28654 GCF_046883345.1 Hydrosulfovibrio ferrireducens
TTCTCGTTCGACTTGCATGTGTTAAGCACGCCGCCAGCGTTCAATCTGAGCCAGGATCAAACTCTCCAGTTAAATATCTTAACAAGTCTTAAAGACCCGTTATTCTTCAACAGAGATTCTGATCTCTTTAATGCAATAAAACTCCCGAAGCTTAAAGCTCCGGTTTCTTGGGGCCCATCTTTTACTTTGCTCACTATTCAGTTTTCAATGATCGCTGCGCCAAGGTGGCTGACCCGAAGTCAGTCTTGGCCTCCGTCGTTGCGGAGAGCGGCAAATTAGTCGATCCGGCCCCCCACGTCAACCCTATTTTTTACTTTTTATTCGCTACGCACTAAAAAGCACGGTAATCCATTGAAATAAATTGGATATTTTCTTATTGACCACTCTCCATGGTTTGTGAATTAATACTATTATATATACGTCTCGCACATACTGGCCCATTGCCTTGGAGGGTGACCATGCACGAAGCGCTCTTTTACAAACAAGCCCCCGACACCCCCGGGCAGGTCCGCTGCCTGCTCTGCCATCACCACTGCCTGATCGGCGAAGGAGGCCGCGGGATCTGCAAGGTCCGGGAAAATCAGGGCGGGATCCTTTACAGCCTCAACTACGGCCGCCTGATCAGTGAAAACATCGACCCCGTCGAAAAAAAACCCATCTTTCACCTGCTGCCCGGCTCCCTCTCCTATTCCATTGCCACGGTGGGCTGCAACTTCCACTGCAAACACTGCCAGAATTACGAGATCTCCCAGTATCCCTCCCTCCATGGCGGAGAGATTCCCGGCGCCCTGCGCACCCCGGCGGAAGTGGTGGCAGCGGCGCAGCGGGCCGGCTGCCAGTCCATCAGCTATACCTACGTGGAGCCCACCATCTTCTACGAATTCGCCCTCGATACCGCCAAGCTGGCGCAGGAAGCAGGACTCAAGAACATCTTTGTCAGCAACGGCTACACCGGCCCGGAAGCCACCCGGGAACTGGCTCCGTATCTTGATGCCAACAACATCGATCTCAAGGCTTTCACCGACACCTTCTACAAGGAGGTGTGCGGCGCCAGGCTGCAGCCGGTCCTGGATACGATCCGGCTCATGCAGGAGCTGGGGGTTTGGGTGGAGGTCACCACCCTGGTGATTCCGGGTTGGAACGATTCGGACGAAGAGCTGCGGGAAATCGCCCGCTTTATCACAGACATTTCCGCGGATATCCCCTGGCATGTCACCCGCTTCTGGCCCACCTACAAAATGACCGACCGCCCCCCCACCCCGCACCACACCCTGGTCCGTGCCAGGGAGATCGGTCTGGCCGAAGGGTTGCGCTATGTCTATGTCGGCAATATCCCCGGCGACACCGGCGAAAACACCCTCTGCCCGAACTGCGGAAAGCTGATCATCGAACGGTCCGGCTTTGCGGTAAAACAGCAGCAGATGACCAAAGGAAAATGCAACCACTGCCAAGGAACCATCGCCGGCATTTTTTAACCAGGCCTTTTGGCAGGCAAGGACAACCCTCCCACGATTCCACAGCGTCCCGGCCCCGTAATTCTTATTGACGAAAAAGCCCCAATCAGTTTTAATACTTTGATTTTTACCTGAGGTCTGCAACCGGCATATTTTCTCGCACAGAAAGGGCCCATTACTCCTTGCTATATACTCTGTATCAACTCTTCGGCTGGCTCTTTTTCATTGTCATTTTCCCCTTTGCCTGTGTGTTTCTGGGTTTTTCGGGCAAACATCGCCAAGGTTTGAGGCAACGCCTCGGCCATGTGGAAGATGTGCAACTTGACGAAGAGAAACCCGTTCGCATCTGGCTGCACGCGGCCTCTGTCGGCGAGATCCAGGTTGCCAAGGTGCTGATCGCCGAAATCAAAAGACAGTTGCCCGAGGCGTCCATCATTGTCTCCACCGGAAATCGGCACGGCCTTGCCGTGGCAGCCCAAGTGCTGCCCGAGGATGTGCCCTGTTTTTTCGCCCCGCTTGACCTCATCGGCATTGTCAACCGGACCTTGGAAACAATCCGGCCTACTATATATGTCTGCCTGGAAACCGAACTCTGGCCGAACATCATCCGGCAGGCGCAACACCACGGAGCCAAGCTGTTTCTCCTGAACGGCCGCCTCTCGAAAAATTCGTTTGCCGGGTACAGAAAGATAAAAAGCTTCATGCATGATCTGCTTTCCTGTTTCACCAAGATTTCCGTTATCCAGGGTGATGACGCCAAGCGCTTTAGAGCCTTGGGCGCGGACCCTGCCAGCATACGGATCCTGGGCAATGCAAAATACGATCAGGCCATCATGCAGGCAGAGCCGAACATGGCTGGCCGTTACCGGCAGATGCTGAATGTTCATCCGCAGCAACCGGTGCTGGTTACCGGCAGCACCCACACCGGCGAGGAGGCGATGCTGATCGAAGTGTTTCGCTCCCTGCAGCAGCGCCTCCCCGACCTGGTCTGGGTGATCGCCCCCCGGCATCTGCGGCGTCTCACCGAGATCGAAAAGCTCTTTGCCGACCAGGGGATCGCCACCATGCGGTTGCGTCAGGTTCAGGAGCAAGGCCGCAGCACGGATGTGGTGCTGGTCGACACCATGGGTGAGCTGGCAGGCCTCTATTCTGTGGCCACCTATGTTTTCTGCGGCGGCAGCCTGGTGGATCGCGGCGGCCACAATGTGCTCGAGGCCGCGGCCTGGGGAACCCCGGTCTTTTACGGCCCCCACATGGCGGATTTTTCCGATGCCAAGGCATTGCTTGAAGCGGAAAACGCCGGGTTCTGCGTAAAAAACCCTCGGGAACTCACCCGCCTGCTGCTCTACTTTATTGAAAAGCCTGAAGAATATGCCGTGGCGGGGCGAGGCGCCCTCAAGGTCGCGGGCAGACAACAGGGTTCGGCCCAAAAGCAGGTGGCGCTCATTAAAGAGGATCTGCATTCCGTGACGCATTCATCGTGCGCACATTCGACAACTTAGAGGTTAGGAAATTTCTATGAAAGCACTTATCGCCCTTGAAGACGGCACTATTTTTGAAGGAAGATCCTTCACCGGCTCCGGAGAGACCAGCGGCGAAATCGTATTCAACACCGGGATGAGCGGTTATCAGGAGTTGCTCACCGATCCGTCCTACAAGGGCCAGATCGTCACCATGACCTACCCGCTCATCGGCAACTACGGCGTCAATCCCGAGGACATGGAATCGGACCGGGTGCAGGTCGAGGCGTTCCTCATCAAGGAATACAATGCCATCCCCAGCAACTTCCGCGCAACCGGCACGCTGGCCGATTTCCTCAAGAAGGATAACATCCTCGGGGTCGAGGGCATCGACACCCGGGCACTGACCCGTCACATCCGTAATGCCGGGGCCTTGAAAGGCATTGTCTCCACCGAGGATCTCGATCCCAAATCCCTGATCCAAAAGGCCAAGAACTCCCCCGGCCTTGTCGGCCGCGATCTGGTCCGGGAAGTGACCTGCGCCGAGCCCTATGGCTGGAAGGACAACCAACCTGCCCCGGGCAGCAATTTCAGCACGGCCGCGCCCGGCAAATACAAGGTTGTCGCCTATGATTTCGGCCTGAAATACAATCAGCTCAGACTCCTGGCCGAGCGGAACTGCTCCGTGCAGGTGGTCCCCTGCACCGCCACCGCCGACGAAATCCTGGCCATGAAGCCGGACGGGGTTTTTCTTTCCAATGGCCCCGGCGATCCCGCCGGCATTCCGGGGATTGTCGATAATATCCGGGCGCTTTTCGGCAAAACGCCCATCTTCGGCATCTGCCTGGGCAATCAGCTTCTCGGCCTTGCTTACGGCGGCACCACCTACAAGCTCAAATTCGGCCACCGCGGCGTCAACCAGCCGGTCAAGGATCTCCTCACCGGCAAGATTGAAATAACCTCGCAAAATCACGGCTTCTGCGTTGATTCAACCACCCTGAACCCGGATGATATTGAGCTGACCCATATCAACCTCAACGACAAAAGCGTCGAAGGCATGCGCCACCGGAAATATCCGATATTCTCCGTGCAGTACCATCCGGAAAACGCCCCTGGCCCGCATGACTCGCTCTATCTTTTTGACAGATTCATCGACATGATGCAGCCGTAGCCGCAGGCACAACCCCGGTAAACAACAAACGACCATTCGCCGTTGCCACAACGGCCCCCTAAATTGACATAACCACTAGCAGGTAAGAAATCCGATGCCTAAAAGAACCGACATTAAAAAGATTCTGATTATCGGCTCCGGCCCCATCATCATCAGCCAAGCCTGCGAGTTCGACTATTCCGGCACCCAGGCGGTGAAGGCCTTGAAAGAGGAAGGCTACGAAGTCATTCTCATCAATTCCAATCCCGCCACCATCATGACCGATCCCGAGATCGCGGACCGGACCTATATCGAGCCCATCACCCCGGAGATGGTCGCCAAGATCATCGAACGGGAGCGCCCGGACGCGCTGCTGCCCACCCTGGGCGGCCAGACCGCTCTCAACACCGCCATCAAGGTCGCCGAACTGGGCGTGCTGGACAAATACGGCGTGGAACTGCTCGGGGCCAATATCGCGGTGATCAAAAAAGCCGAAGGGAGAGACTCCTTCCGGGACGCCATGCGCAAGATCGGCCTCAAGGTGCCGGAAAGCGCCATCATCCACACCATTGAAGAGGCCAAGGCGGCCAGCGAGCAGATCGGCTTTCCCATCATTGTCCGTCCCAGCTTTACCTTAGGCGGCACCGGCGGCGGCATCGCCTACAACTCCCAGGAGCTCGACGAATTCTGCAAGGCCGGCCTCGACCTGAGCATGAACTCCGAGGTTATGCTGGAACGGAGCCTGCTCGGTTGGAAGGAGTATGAGCTTGAGGTGATGCGCGACAAGGCAGACAACGTGGTGATCATCTGCTCCATTGAAAACGTTGACGCCATGGGCGTGCACACCGGAGACTCCATCACCGTGGCCCCGGCCCAGACCCTCACCGACCGCGAATACCAGGAGATGCGCAATGCCGCCATCGCCATCATGCGGGAGATCGGCGTGGAAACCGGCGGCTCCAACGTCCAGTTTGCCGTCAATCCCAAGGACGGCGAACTGATGATCATCGAGATGAACCCCCGAGTATCGCGGAGCTCGGCCCTGGCCTCCAAGGCCACCGGCTTCCCCATCGCCAAGATCGCGGCCAAGCTGGCCGTGGGCTACACCCTGGACGAAATCCCCAATGACATCACCCGGGAAACCATGGCGGCCTTTGAGCCCACCATCGATTACTGCGTGGTCAAGATCCCCCGCTTCACCTTTGAGAAATTCCCCGAGGCCGACGATTTTCTGACCACGGCCATGAAGTCGGTGGGCGAGACCATGGCCTTTGGCCGCACCTTTAAAGAAGCCTTCCAGAAGGGGATGCGCTCCCTGGAAATCGGGGTGAGCGGCTTTGGCGCGGACCCCAAATTCAACCTGGAGTCCATGGACCAGCAGGATCTTGAAAACGGGTTGCGCAAGCCGAACTCCAAACGGTTTTTCCAGGTGTTCGAGGCCTTGCGCCGGGGCATGAGCGTTGAAAGAATCTACGAGATATCCTTCATCGACCCCTGGTTTCTGCACAACTTCAAGCAGATTGTCGAGATGGAGTCCCGCATCCGGGAGATGGGCTTCAACGGGTTGGACCACGATTTTCTGCAGGAGGTCAAGCAGTTCGGCTACTCCGACCGCCAGATCGCCTTCCTTACCGGCACCTCGGAAGAGGATGTCTGGGAGTTGCGGGAAAAGCTTGCGGTGCAGCCGGTGTACAAGCTGGTCGACACCTGCGCCGCCGAGTTCGAGGCGTACACGCCCTACTATTATTCCACCTACGAGGTGGAAAACGAGGCCCGCGAAAGCACGGGGCGCAAGGTTATGATCCTGGGCGGCGGCCCCAACCGGATCGGCCAGGGCATCGAATTCGATTACTGCTGCGTCCATGCCGCCTTTGCCCTCAAGGAAATGGGCATCGAGTCCATCATGGTCAACTCCAACCCGGAAACCGTCTCCACCGATTACGACACCTCGGACAAGCTGTACTTCGAGCCGCTGACCCGGGAAGACGTGCTCCATATCATCAAGACGGAGAAGCCCGACGGGGTCATCGTTCAGTTCGGCGGCCAGACCCCCCTGAATCTGGCCGTGCCCCTGGCCAAGGCCGGGGTGCCCATCCTCGGCACCTCTCCGGATTCCATCGACCGGGCGGAAGACCGCAAGCGGTTCCAGCAGTTTTTGCACAAATTGAACCTGTTGCAGCCGGAGAACGGCACGGCCCAGACCGCGGATGAAGCTCTGGTTATCGCCACCAAGATCGGCTACCCGGTGGTGGTCCGCCCCTCA
Organism: Hydrosulfovibrio ferrireducens; assembly: GCF_046883345.1. NCBI lineage: Bacteria > Pseudomonadati > Thermodesulfobacteriota > Desulfobulbia > Desulfobulbales > Desulfobulbaceae > Hydrosulfovibrio > Hydrosulfovibrio ferrireducens. Next base: position 6,328 of record NZ_JALKCW010000003.1, read on the forward strand.
TACGTCCTGGGCGGCCGCGCCATGCGCATCGTCTATAACGAAAAAGACCTGGCCGCCTATATGAATTCGGCCATCGACGTCTCGCCCGACCGCCCCATCCTGATCGACAAATTTCTTAAAGACGCGGTGGAGATCGATGTAGATGCCATCTCCGATGGAGAAAACACCATCATCGGCGGAATCATGCAGCACATTGAGGAAGCGGGCATCCATTCCGGCGACTCCGCCTGCGTGCTGCCGCCGCATTCCATCTCCAAAGAGATGATCGAGACCATCAAGAGCGCGACCCGGGCCATGGCCGCCGAGCTCAAGGTCAAGGGGCTCATGAACATCCAGTTTGCGGTCAAGGCGAATGTGCTCTACATCCTCGAAGTCAACCCCCGCGCCTCGCGGACCGTCCCCTTTGTCAGCAAGGCGACCGGCGTTCCCCTTGCCAAGCTGGCCACCAAGGTGATGATGGGCAAGACCTTGCCGGAATTGGGCCTCACCGAAGAGGTCGTGGTTGCGCACTATGCGGTCAAGGAAGCGGTTTTCCCCTTTGATCGTTTTGACAACGTGGACACCCTGCTGGGTCCGGAGATGAAATCCACCGGCGAGGTCATGGGCATGGATGTCTGCCTCGGCCTGGCCTTTGCCAAGTCGCAGCTTGCCGCGGGCCAGAAGATCCCCACCGAGGGCAACGTTCTTTTGAGCATGCGGCACAGCGACAAACCCGCCATCGTGCCCGTTGCCAAAAAGATCATCGCCCTGGGCTTCAATATCCTCGCCACCCGCGGCACCGCCAAGATTTTGGCGGAAAACGGGGTTGCCTGCACCAGCGTCCACAAGATTTCCGAGGGCAGGCCGCACATCCTCGACAAAATCCAGGACAAGCAGATCCAGTGGATCGTCAACACCTCGCTGGGCACCAGAACCACGGAAGACGCCTACACCATCCGGAGGGCGGCCTTGAACTACCACCTGCCCTACACCACCACCATTGCTGGAGCGGAATCCATGGTCAAGGCCATCGGCACCATGCAGCAGGAGTCCATAGAGGCCAAATCGGTGCAGGAATATTTCGAATAATCCGCACGCCGCGCAAAAAAAGAGTGGTTCGTCGCAGCCCCTCCCCTGGACTTTCTCCTGCGTCTGACTTATGGTGAGACGATAACAGGCTCCGCGCGGCTCCATGGCCAGATCATGCGGCTGAACACACAATACCTGACACGTTTCGCAGGAGTCTCCTGCGATTTGCACCCAATGAGGGAGGTTCTGCTTGAATAGCTTTTATAAAAACTTGTCCATGTGGCTGGTAATCGGCCTCACCATGATTCTGCTGTTCAACCTGTTCAACAAACCACAGACCTCCGTGGTGGAAATGAGCTACAGCGATTTCCTGACCAGCGTTGAATCCGGCCAGATTTCCTCGGTGGACATCCAGGGAGATGAAGTTACCGGCAAGGGCAGCAACGGCAAGGATTTCAAGGTCATCACCCCTCCCGCCGACTCGGAGCTCATTCCCCACCTGCGCAAAGCCAAGGTCAATATCCTGGTCAAACAGAAGGAAGAATCGCCCTGGTACGTCACCGTCCTGATCTCCTGGTTCCCCATGCTTCTCCTCATCGGCGTCTGGATTTTCTTCATGCGCCAGATGCAGGGCGGCGGCGGCAAGGCCATGAGCTTCGGCAAAAGCCGGGCCCGCCTCTTGGACAAGGACCAGACCAAGGTCACCTTTGCCGATGTCGCTGGCATTGAAGAGGCCAAGGAAGAGCTTTCCGAGATCATCGATTTTCTGAAAGATCCCAAAAAATTCACCCGGTTGGGCGGCCGCATCCCCAAGGGCGTTTTGCTCGCCGGCGCACCGGGCACCGGCAAAACCCTGCTGGCCAAGGCCGTTGCCGGCGAGGCCGAGGTGCCCTTCTTTTCCATCAGCGGCTCCGATTTTGTCGAGATGTTTGTGGGTGTTGGTGCAAGCCGGGTGCGGGATCTCTTCATCCAGGGCAAGAAAAACGCGCCCTGCATCATCTTCATCGACGAGATCGACGCGGTGGGCCGCCACCGTGGCGCAGGATTGGGCGGCGGCCACGACGAGCGGGAACAGACCTTAAACCAGTTGCTGGTCGAGATGGACGGCTTTGAATCCAACGAAGGGGTCATCATCATCTCCGCCACCAACCGTCCCGACGTGCTTGACCCTGCCCTGCTGAGGCCCGGCCGCTTCGATCGCCAGGTGGTGGTGCCGGTGCCGGACGTGAAGGGACGGGAAAAAATTCTCGAAGTCCACGGCCAGAAAAAGGCTATCTCGGAAGATATCAACTGGGAGGTCATCGCCCGCGGCACCCCCGGTTTTTCCGGGGCCGACCTGGAAAACATGGTGAACGAAGCCGCGCTGCTTGCAGCCCGGGCCGATGCGGATAAAATCACCATGGTCCACATGGAGCAGGCCAAGGACAAGGTAATGATGGGGGCCGAACGCCGCAGCATGATCATCACCGAAAAGGAAAAAGAGATCACCGCCTACCACGAGGCAGGACACGCCCTGGTGGCCATGCTCCTGCCCGGCACCGATCCCATCCACAAGGTGACCATCATCCCCCGGGGCCGCGCCCTTGGCCTTACCCAGCAACTGCCGGTGGATGAAAAACATACCTACGCCAGATCCTTTCTCCAAAACAATCTCTGCATCCTGCTCAGCGGCAGGGTGGCGGAGGAGCTGATCTTCGGCGAAATCACCACGGGCAGCGGCAATGACATCGAACGCTGCACCCAGTTGGCCCGGAAAATGGTCTGCGAATGGGGCATGAGCGAAGAGATGGGGCCCCTGTCTTACGGCAAAAAGGAAGAACAGATCTTCCTGGGCCGGGAAATCGCCCAGCACCGTGACTACAGCGAATCAACCGCCGTCCGGATCGACGACGAGGTCAAGGGCATTGTCCTGAAGGCCAACGAAAAGGTCCACCAACTGCTTTCGGAAAACATTGCGGTATTGCGAGCCATTGCCCAGGCGCTCCTTGAAAAGGAAACCCTCGGCCTTGAAGATATCGAGGCACTCATGGGACGTGACAGCAAAACGGCAGCCCCGGCGGAGACTCCAGCGGAGCAATAAACCCGCCGGACAACCGATGCTTCTGCTTGCAGCTTCCAGCACCTTGAGCCCTTTGGCGGTCCACCCGCCCAAAGGGCTCACCCTTTTACAGGACACCCCTTGCAGATAAAAACCAAAAACGCACCCATCGCCTTTGGCCTCCGTCCGCTGGTCATGGGCATCCTCAACGTCACCCCGGATTCTTTTTCCGATGGCGGCCGCTTTACCCAGGCAGAAGCCCTCTCCTCCCAGGTCAGAACCATGCTGGAGAGCGGGGCTGATCTCATTGATGTCGGCGGCGAATCAACCCGCCCCTATGCGGAAGCCGTATCGGAACACGAGGAGCTGCGCCGGGTTCTTCCCGCCATTGCCTGCATCCGCGAACTGCATCGCAGCATCCCGATTTCCATTGATACGACCAAGGCGGAAGTTGCACGCCAGGCCCTGACGGCAGGGGCGGATATTATCAATGATGTGAGCGGCCTGCGCTTCGATCCGGAAATGGTCCGGGTCGCCATTGACCTTGAGGCGCCGGTCATCCTCATGCATATGCGCAAAACTCCCAAAGACATGCAGGACGAACCGGTGTACGATGATGTTGTCGGGGAGATCATGGATTTTCTGGCTGAGCGCATATCCTGGGCAACACAACAGGGGCTTGACCGGGAGCAGATTATTGTTGACCCCGGACTGGGGTTCGGCAAAACTGTAGAGCATAACCTGACAATTCTCAAACATTTGCAGGCGTTTAAAAAGCTGGCATGCCCGCTGCTCGTCGGACATTCCCGCAAGAGTTTCATCGGCAGGCTGCTTGGCCTGGAAACCCAGGACCGGGATCTCGCCACGGCGCTGATTTCTTCCTACTGCGCCGCGCAGGGAGCGAATATCCTGCGCGTGCATGACGTACGCAAAACAGTGCAGGCGGTTCGCCTGCATGAGGCAATAAGCCAAGCGACCTAAGACGTCGCAGCCCTCGCTCTGTAACACAACAAGGCCATCCGCCGGATGACCCAAACGAGACACAGCACACCAAGACACTGGCCAGGAATACAGAGATCCTCTCTTGCAGCCCTTACAAGGAAACGACCGCCCCATGGAGACCAAACCGGAAACCGCCGCGAGCTCCTTCCAACAAAAGGTAACTCGCTACCTCCAATACAATGAGGAACGGAAAGCCAAGGCGATGCTTTTCAACACGCACCAGGGCAATCTCCTGCTCAAGGTTCTTCCTTATTTGCTCCACAGCAACTATCCTGACCTCCCCGGGTTTATCGATGACGCGAACTGCCCCTACGGCATTCACCTCTTCAACCCGGCGGAAGAATTTCCCCACGAACTTTTTCGCCGTTATTTCCCCAATTCTTCCGCCATGCGGACGGACAGGCCTTCCCCCTTTACCGATAAACCCTGCATCCATTCCCTGAAAACCATCGGCAGCATCGGCACCATCGCCCAATCGGCGATTTCCGACTGCGATTATTGGGTCAGCATCCGCAAGGGAGATCTCGGCGAACAAGGGTTGCGGCTTTTGCAGGATAAGTGCAGGGCCATCGAAGAATGGGCCCAGAAACGGGGCTCGGAAGTCCACTTCTTTCTCATGGACATCGACCAGACCCGGGAAAACAACTTCGACGCCGAGACAGACGAGGAATCCGCAGGCTCCTCCATCAAGCTCCTGCTCAAGGATGAGCTTTTCCGAACCCATATTCTGGTGGCCGGAAAAATGCTCCTCTGGTGGTTCATTCCGCCGGGCCTTACTGAAGGCGAATACCGGACCTTTGTCCAGAATCTCGTCTCACGCAACAAGATCCGCGCCAACGATTTTGTCGATCTCGGCTATCTCTCCGACATCCCCAAGGCGGAAATCTTCGGAGCCTGCCTCTGGCAGATGAACAAGGCGCTGGACAGCCCGTTCAAGTCGGTGATCAAATTTGCCTATCTCGAACTGCTCCTGCGCGGGGAGACGACAACCCTCCCACTCTTCTCGGATCGGGTAAAATGCCTGGTGACCTATCCGGAAAAACTGGCTGGGACCGAACAGGGCGCCATGGAGCTGGCCGAGATTGACCCGTACATCCTGCTGGCCCGTGACATAATTGCCTTTTACACCCAGGAGAAATCCGAACAGAAGCGGGCTTCCCTGATCCAGGAATGCATGTTTCTCAAAACCCTTGAAGGATTTGAATCACAAAAAAACACCAAGTTCGGCCAGACCAGCCACCTGAAGGCAACCATGGACATGATGCAGGCCTGGCACCTTCTCCCGGAAAATTTCAGCCATTTCCTGCGATTCCGCAACTGGAAGTACAAGGAACTCATCGCCTTTGGCGCCAAGGTCCACGATTATCTCATCGAAACCTACAAAAGGCTGCGCTGGATCTTTAAAAGTTTCGGGGCGGACACCGGCCTGACCATTACCGAGCGGGACATCTCCATCCTGGGCCGCAAGCTCTTCACCTTTTATGAGCAAAAAGCCGACAAGATCGACTATATTCGCAGTGTTTCCCGCGATCTCATGGCGCAAGAGCATATCACCATCCATATCACCAAATACGAGGGGGTTTTTTACTACTATGCCTTTCAGGGGCAGCTCGACCACGAAACGGTAAAAAGCAATGTGGATTCGGTGATCAAGCGGGAAGACAATCTGGTTCGGCTCATTGTCTGGCTCTTGGTCAACGGCATTCTTGCCGCCAAAACCCAGCTCCATCTGACAAAGAATTTTCTGCCCATCGACCTGGTGGATATCCAGAAGCTCACCGAACTGCTGATAAAGACCTTTCCCATTATCCACTTTTCCCGCATCTCCCCGGCAAACCTTCTCAAGCGCGAAAAGGTGCTCCGGGCGCTGGCCATCGTCAATTTTGAAAAGGAACCGGTCAAGGGCTCGAAAACGCTGAAATCGACCATGGTTACGGAAAACAGCTACGGCGAATATTTCATCCAGGAGTACACCACGCCAATCCAGCTCAAGAACGCGATGCGCATCCTGCTCACTCAGCATTATGTAAGCCGCTGGAACAACAACCTGGAGGTTTTCATCCCGGCCCAGGATGAACAGAGCTATCTCAAAACCCTCATCGAACGCTGACCGCCACGAACCGTCGGCAAAAACCATGAAGATAGAATTCTACCGCACCGTTCTCTGTCCACGCTGCCTGTATGTAAGCCGCATCCTGAAAAAGATCGTTGCCGACGCACCGCGCCTTGAGCTTGAAACCATCGAGGTCGCCACCAACCTCAGCCGGACCCGCCAGGCCGGCATCACAACCGTGCCCACGATCAGGATCGGCAACCATGCCCTCACCGGTCTCATCCTCACCCCGCAGAAAATCCGGAGTTTTATCGAACAACATCTATCGGATGATGCTTCCGGACAGACCCGCTCCGGTTATTGAATCAAACGCCGCCTCAAGAGATACCCGGCCAGCCACACCGCACAGCCGGTGGCCAGAAGAGAGCCGACAATTTTCATGAGGATCGGCTCGCCGAAGCGTCCGTAGCAGAGGATGCGGGACAGGCTGACGATGGGGGTGAGAGGCAGAATTTCCAGAATCCTCCTCACCGGCGGGGCCATGGTCTGCACCGGAAAGAAGATCCCGGAGAAGAGGAAGAGCGGAGTGATGACCAGCGAGGTGAAGTAGTTGAAGAAATCGTAATTCTTCGCCAACGAGGTCATGATCAGGCCGCAGGCGGAAAAGAACATGCCGGAGACAAACAGCACCGGCAGCAGGGCAACGACCCACGGAGAAGGAACCACGCCGAAAAGAGGCAGGGCCGCAAGCATGATGATCCCGGCCAGCAGCCCCTTGCTCGCCCCCCAGACAATCTCCCCCAGGATCAAATCAACAACCCCGAGGGGGGTCATCAGAATGGCCTCGTAGGTCTTCTGCACGGTGAGCCGGGTATAGGAACCATAGGTTGTTTCAAGGGCGGCGCTGTACATCACCGCCGAGGCCACCAACCCCGGAGCGATGAACTGCAGGTAGGGCAAGCCCTCCACTTCCGCCATATCCCGGCCGAGGCCATAGCCCATGGCCAGGAGAAACAGCAGGGGCTGACCCAGATTGCCGATCAGGGTGGCCAGAATGTTCTTTTTCCAAACCCGCCCGTTGCGCAGCCAGATTGCCCAGAAAGAAAATCCGTTCATGTTTGTCGAAATTGTAGCAAACCACAATTACGACGGAATCGCGTTATGGCTTGCTTGCTGATTGTTACGGACCTGTGGCTTCTTTCCCTTTTTAGACGATTATTCATGTTTCCCTCAACGACCTGCCGGTGAGTTGAATAAAAAGATCCTCCAGATTGGCCGGCCGCCGAAGCCAGTTGCGTGCTTCACCCAGCACCTTCACCAGCCGGGAACAATCCTCCCGGGCATAGACATACAGCTTGTCTCCCACCCTTTCCAGGGTGGCATGGCACTGCGTAAACGATGCCTCCAGCGCATCAAGCTCGGCCGGAGTTCCATCCACCTCGAAAACCTCCACCCCGACCATATCCGTGATGAGCTGCTGCGGCTCGCCCTGGACCACAACCTGACCATGGTCCAGGATCAGCACCTGCTGGCTCAAACGGGAAACCTCCTCGAGATAATGGCTGGTCAGGAGCATGGTGGTTCCCTGGGCCTGGAGGATGGCGAGACGCTCCCATATCAGATACCGGGCCTGGGGATCAAGGCCGATGGTGGGCTCGTCGAGGATAAGCAACTGGGGTTCGTTGATCAGGGCCCGGGCCAAAAGCAGCCGCCGCCGCTGGCCCCCGGAAAGATGCTCGATGATCTCGTCCCGCCGGTTGTGCAGGGCAAAAAAATGCAGCAACTCTTCAACCCGCGCCCGGGCAAGACGGCGCGGGATCCGGAAATACCCGGCATAGGTGCGCAGGTTTTCTTCCACGCTCAGGTCCGGGTCAAGGCTGTCCGCCTGGGGAACCACCCCGATGCGGGCCTTGATCTCCCGGTGGAAGCGCGGCGCTTCCAGATCAAAGATCCGAATCTCGCCCGCGCTTTTTTCCACCAGACCGAGGAGCATGTTGATGCAGGTGGTTTTCCCTGCTCCGTTAGGGCCAAGAAAGCCAACGCACTGGCCCCGCCCAATGGCAAAGGAGATATTGTCCACCACGAGCCGTTCGCCAAACCGCTTGGTGAGGCCGGTCACGGAAACGACGGCCTGGCCGTTTGAGTCGTCTGAAATGGATATTTGGGAAGGCGCCTGGATCATGAAGCCACTATACCCCATGCCCGGTCCTTGCCGCCACCATTCCCTGCCCCGTTTTAGCAGTACCAGACCTCCTCTTGTCCATTCCACAGAATCGGCCTGCCGCATGAACATCCCCATTCCTTCCCAAAAACACCAGATAATCTCAGGGAATTCTTGAGGGAAAAACAAATCGTTGTTAGTATTCCACTCATCATTCCGCTGCTTGATTCTGTTCCTGTTTTTTACACAAAAAACCGGAGGACACACCGTGCCCCAGACAAAAAATATCCCCCTTGCCCAGAATGAAGCCTGCCCCAAGGAGCACCCCACCTCCTCCGACTTCCGGAGCAGGCTCCCGCACATAGTTGATCAAGTAGTGGACACCTGCTACAACAACGCCTGCTTTGAGCATGTCGAGGCGGAACCCCTGCCCAGCCGCCAGCATGTGATCGACATCCTGGAGTCCTGCCGCGACATCCTCTTTCCCGGGTACTTTCGCAATCAGGGCATCGACCGGGTCAGCCTCAAATACCAGTTGGGGTTGGAAATCTCCGGTCTCTATGAAAAGCTGACCCGGGAAATCACCAACGCCATCCGGCATGAGTGTCTGCGCCACGACACAAGCTGCCAGCACTGCGAAGACGCGGGCAAGGAGAACGCATTCTCCTTCATCAACGCCTTGCCTGCCCTGCGGGCAATTCTGGCCACGGACGTGCGCGCCGCCTATGAAGGCGATCCTGCCGCCGGCAGTTTTGATGAAATCATCTTCAGCTATCCCGGCATTTACGCCATCATGGTCTACCGGGTTGCCCACGAACTCTATACCCTCGGAGTTCCCATTCTGCCTCGCATCATGAGCGAGCACGCCCATACCATTACCGGCATCGACATCCACCCCGGCGCCGCCATCGGCGCTTCGTTTTTCATCGACCACGGCACCGGCGTGGTTATCGGACAAACCAGTACCATCGGCCAGCGGGTCAAGCTCTATCAAGGCGTGACCCTGGGCGCTCTCTCCTTCAAACGTGACGATTCCGGAGCCCTTGACCGGCAGAGCAAACGCCATCCAACCATTGAAGACGATGTCACGGTCTATGCAGGCAGCACCATTCTTGGCGGCGACACCATCATCGGCGCCAGATCGGTTATCGGCGGCAATACCTGGCTCACCCAGTCCGTGCCGCCCGACACTAAGGTCCTGCTCAAATCCCAGGAACTGATCATGAAAAGCACGCAAAACCAGCCGGTAAAATAAAGCTGAGTTGAGCAGCTCGCCTGCTCAAACGAAACTTATGCCCTTTGGGTGAAAAAACTGGATATTCTTGAAAACTTCGTTTAAATTACACAGTTCAGCAAGAATGGCACTTGACTGGCTGCTTTTAACTCCTCGTATTTATACGTAAAGAGCTATCCGCAGTCTGGCTTTTCTCCTGCCGAGACAAGATATTATTTTGACCGCGCCCACCCTGCCCCGCGCACAACGGATGCGGTCCTGTACAGTTTACCCATTATCAACCCAATCAGAATGGAAGGAGATGAGTCTATGTCCCGGAAAATGGTCACCATTGATGGTAATCAGGCATGTACCCATGTGGCCTACGCCACCAGCGAGATCATCACGATCTACCCCATCACCCCCTCTACTCCCATGGCGGCGGAATCCGACACCAAGGCAGCCTCCAAGCAGGAGAACATCTGGGGCTCCATTCCGGTTGTGACCCAGATGCAATCCGAAGGCGGCGTGGCCGGCGCCCTGCACGGCAGCCTGACCACCGGCGCGCTCTGCACCACCTTCACCGCCTCCCAGGGGCTCTTCCTGATGATCCCCAACATGTACAAACTGGCCGGTGAATTGACCCCGACTGTTTTCCATATCACCGCCCGTTCCGTTGCCTGCCAGGGCTTGTCCATATTCGGCGACCACGGCGACGTCATGGCCGCACGGCAGACCGGCTGGGCCATGCTCTGCTCCCAGAACGTCCAGGAATGCCAGGACATGGCGCTGATCTCCACCCAGGCCGCCCTGCAAAGCCGCATTCCCTTCATGCACTTCTTCGACGGCTTCCGGACCTCCCACGAGATCCAGAAGATCGAACAGCTCACCTTCGACGACATGCGCAAGATGATCGACGAGGATCTCATCCTCGCCCACCGCGAACGCGGCCTTTCTCCGGACCGGCCCATGATGCGCGGCACCGCCCAGAACCCCGACGTTTACTTCACCGGCCGCGAAACAGTGAACAAATTCTACAACGTCACCCCGGGTATCGTCCAAAAGACCATGGACAAATTCGCCAAGCTCACCGGCCGCAAATACCATCTTTTTGATTACTACGGCGCCCCGGATGCCGAGGATGTCGTCATCATGATGGGTTCCGGCGCCGAGACCGTTGCCGCCACCATCGAACATCTGGCCAAGAAAGGCAAAAAAGTCGGCCTGGTCATCGTCCGGTTGTTCCGCCCCTTCGACTCAGCAGCCCTGGTCAAGGCATTGCCCAAGAAGGTCAAGCGCATCACCGTGCTCGACCGCACCAAGGAGCCGGGTTCCGCCGGCGAGCCCCTGTATCTTGACATCCGCGCCGCGGTTGGCGAAGCAGTTGAGGCAGGCACCCTCAAAAAATCCCCGATCATCCTGGGCGGCCGTTACGGCCTTGGCTCCGCCGAGTTCACCCCGGCCATGGTCAAGGCGGTATTCGACAACATGGCGGCCAAGAAGGCGAAGAGCCATTTCTGCGTCGGCCCGGACGACGATGTCGCCCGCACCAGCCTCAAGTACAACCCCTCCTTCAACATCGAAGGCAAGGATGTCACCCGCGCCATGTTCTACGGCTTGGGCGCGGACGGCACCGTGGGCGCCAACAAGAACACCATCAAGATCATCGGCACCGAGACCCCGAACAACGCCCAAGGCTATTTTGTTTACGACTCCAAGAAGTCCGGTTCCATCACCACCAGCCATCTGCGTTTCGGCAAGAACAAGATCGTTGCCCCGTACCTCATCAACAAGGCGAACTTCGTGGCCTGCCACAACTTCACCTTCCTGGACAAGTACGATATGGTCGGCAACCTGGAAACCGGCGGCACCTTCCTGCTCACCACCACCTTCAGCAAGGATCAGGTCTGGAAGCAGCTTCCCTCCTCGGTCCAGAAGGATTTGATGGAGAAAAAGGCCAAATTCTACATCATCGACGCCATCACCCTGGCCGAGGCCATCGGCCTGGGCGCCAGGATCAACATGATCATGCAGACCGCCTTCTTCCTGCTCTCCGGCATCCTCACCAAGGCCGAAGCCATCAAGGCCATCAAGGACGCAATCAAGAAGACCTACGGCAAGAAGGGCGACAAGGTCGTCAACATGAACTACGCCGCGGTTGATACCGCGGTGAACAACATCGTCGAGGTCAAGATTCCCAAGACCGCCGGCGGGCATGCGAAGCCGCCGGTTGTTCCCGCCGACGCCCCGGCCTTTGTCAAGGAAGTCACCGCCAAAATGATCGAAGGCAAGGGCGACCAGGTCAAGGTCTCCCAGATGCCTTGCGACGGCACCTGGCCCACCGGCACCACGCAGTATGAAAAGCGCAACATCGCGGTGCATGTGCCCGAGTGGATTCCGACCAACTGCATCCAGTGCGGCCGTTGCTCCCTGGTCTGCCCCCATGCCGCCATCCGCATGAAGATCGTCAAGGACTCCGACCTCAAGAAACAGCCCAAGAGCATGAAGAGTGCCGATGCGGTCGGCGGCCAGTTCAAGGGGAGCAAAACCATCATTCAGGTTTTCACCGAAGACTGCTGCGGCTGCACCCTCTGCGTCGATGCCTGCCCGGCCAAGGAAAAAGCCCTGAAGATGATCGAGAACAACGAGGCGGTCCGCACCCAGGAAATCCCCAATGTGAAGTACTTCCTGAGTCTGCCCGAAGTCGCATACAAGGAGATCGATCCCTCCACCGTCAAGGGCAGCCAGTTGCTCCGGCCCATGTTCGAGTTCTCCGGCGCTTGCGCGGGTTGCGGCGAAACGCCCTACATCAAGCTTGCCACCCAGATGTTCGGCGACCGGATGCTGATCGCCAACGCCACGGGCTGTTCCTCGATCTACGGCGGCAATCTGCCCACCACCCCTTACTGCAAGCGGGCTGATGGCCGCGGACCAGCCTGGGCCAACTCCCTGTTCGAGGACAACGCCGAATTCGGCCTTGGCATGCGCAACACCGCGAACAAATTCGCGGCCCAAGCCGCAGAGCTGCTGGAAAAGGCGGTTGCGGAAAAGCTCATCACCAAGAAAATGGCCGGCGAGATCACCAACGCCCCCCAGAAAACCCAGGACGAGATCGAAGCCCAGCGCGGCCGGATTGCCAAGCTGAAAGAGGCGCTCACCGGCAACAAATCGGTTATCGCCAAACGGCTTCTGCCCGTGGCGGACTATCTGGTTAAAAAATCCGTCTGGATCTTCGGCGGCGACGGCTGGGCCTATGACATCGGTTACGGCGGCCTGGATCACGTGCTGGCCTCCGGCGAGAACGTCAACGTCCTGATCATGGATACCGAGGTGTACTCCAACACCGGCGGCCAGATGTCCAAGTCCACTCCGCGCGCAGCCACAGCCCAGTTTGCTGCCGGCGGCAAGAAGATGCCCAAAAAGGACATCGGCATGATCTTCTCCACTTACGGCAACGTCTATGTGGCCAAGATCGCCCTGGGCGCCAACCCGAGCCAGGTGGTCAAGGCCTTTGCCGAGGCAGAGGCATACGACGGCCCCTCCTTGATCATTGCCTATGCGCATTGCATCAACCACGGCATCAACATGGCCAAGGGCTTTGACCAGCAGCGGAAAGCGGTAAATTGCGGGCACTGGCCCCTGTACCGCTATAACCCCGAGCTGGAGGAGCAAGGCAAGAACCCCTTGACCATCGACAGCAAGGCGCCGTCCATTCCCTTTGCGGAATACGCCTTGAACGAGAACCGTTACCGTGCCCTGAAGATGATGAATCCGGAACACGCGGATGAGTTGATGGCCTTGAGCCAGAAGGACGTGGAAAAATCCTGGAAGTTCCTGGAAGGCCGCGCCAATGCTCTGGAGCCGGCAAAGAAGTAAAACATGGCTTGACCAAGTCCTGTTTGGGAATCCTGCCTTGCCTTGCAAGGCAGGATTTTTTTGTAACTAGTTAGCAGTGCCGCAGATGCTAGGAAGAGGTCTGCGAAGTGTGCTATTGCACATGAGCAGGCCGATGACAACGCAGATGTGGTGCTGCTAACTAGTTACATTCCGTAATTTTCGTTCCATTACGGAAGAGTTAAGCTTTTTTATGCAGGAGGAAACATGACCTTAATAAACGAAAACTATCTCAAACTCAAAGCTGGCTACCTCTTCCCGGAAATCGGCCGCCGGGTAAAAGCCTTTACCGACGCCCATCCCGAGGCCAAGGTTATCCGCCTGGGCATCGGCGACGTCACCCAGCCCCTTGCCCCGGCAATCATCAAGGCCTTCCACGAGGGGGTTGAGGATCTGGCCCGGGGGGAATCCTTTCACGGCTATGGCCCGGAGCAGGGATACGACTGGCTGAGCAAGATCATCATTGAAAAATCATACCAGCCGCTGGGCGTGGAGCTCTTGCCCTCGGAAGTCTTCATCTCCGACGGTTCCAAATGCGACAGCGCCAATATCCTTGACATCTTTGCCCTGGCAAACACAGTCGCCATCTGCGACCCGGTGTATCCGGTGTATAACGACACCAATGTCATGATCGGCCGGACCGGCGAGGCGGACGAAAAGGGCTATTACGAAGGGCTGGTCTATCTGCCCTGCACCGAGGCAAACAACTTTACCCCGGCCATCCCCAAGGAAAAAGTTGACATCATCTATCTCTGCTACCCCAACAACCCCACCGGCATGGTGGCCACCAGGGCAGAGCTGAAGGCGTGGGTAGACTATGCCAATGCCCAGGGCTCGATCATCTTTTTTGACGCAGCCTACGAGGCTTACATCACCGAGCCGGGCATACCCCATTCCATCTACGAAATCGAGGGGGCGAAAACCTGCGCCATCGAATTCCGCTCCTTTTCCAAAACCGCTGGCTTTACCGGGGTCCGCTGCGGCCTGACCGTGGTGCCGGAACAACTCACGGCCACGACAACGAGCGGCGAAAAGATCGCCTTGAACCGGTTGTGGAACCGAAGGCAGTGCACCAAGTTCAACGGCGTCTCTTACCCGGTGCAGCGGGCGGCAGCCGCGGTATACTCCGACGAGGGTTGGGCCCAGGTACAAGAAACCATCTCTTTTTACATGGAAAACGCCCGCCTGATCCGGGAAGGGCTCTCCTCCGCCGGCATCACTTGCTACGGCGGGGTCAATGCACCCTATATCTGGCTCAAAACACCGGAAGGCATGAAGAGTTGGGATTTCTTCGACAAGCTGCTCAACGAGTGCCATGTGGTTGGGACGCCGGGCAGCGGTTTTGGCCCCAGCGGCGAGGGGTATTTCCGGCTCTCGGCCTTTGGCTCGCGAGAAAATGTGCAGGAGGCAATACGGAGAATTCAACAGAAATGGGGCAGATAAGATTCCATTGAGCATACACATAACAAGGCGTCGTCTTGACGCCTTGTTATGCCGGACAACCGAGGGGATGGCCCTTTCCGGAAAGCGCGCCGCTCACGTATCGAGCATATCCACCACCCGCTGAAACTTGCCGCGATACTCGGTGGGATTCAGGCCGGTATGCTTTCTAAAAACACGCCTGAAAAAGCTGCTGTCCTCGTAGCCCACCTTGTAACTGATCTCTTCAAAGGTTTCTCTGCCCGACTCCAAAATCTTTTTGGCCTCCTCCACCCGCACCCGCTGCAGGTAACACAGCGGCGTATCGCCGGTGGCCGCCTTAAAGCGCCGCTCCATGGTACGCCGGCCCATGCCGTTGCGCCCTGCCAACATTTCAATGTCGATCTCATCAGAAAACTGCTCTTCAAGAAAATGCTGGCAACGCAAGACGGCATCATCCTTGTGGTTGCGCTGAAAACGAAAGGGCGTGTAAGGCGACTGGGAACATCTCCCCATATCATGCGCCAGGGCTTTGCTGCATTCAACCGCCACTTGATGACCGCAGTACTTCTCCACCAGATATATGGCAAGGTCAATGCAACTGCTGAAGGACCCCGAACAAAAAATATCACCGGCATCGGTTATGAGCTTTTCCGGCTTGAGAATCACCTCAGGATAGAGCTGGCGAAACTCTTCCGCCAACGCCCAATGGGTTGTGGCCTCCTTGCCGTTGAGCAGGCGAGTCAGAGCAAGGACAAAGGAGCCGGTACATATACTGGCCAGGTGGGCACCCTGCTCATAGTGGCCAATCAGCCAGGGAATCACCGTGTCACCGAGTCTGACCAAGGAATTTTCGATATGGAACACCGCCGGGATAATGATAAGATCTGTCTGCCTGATATCCCGGATAGAGGCATGCGGCTGTAACGGCAGGTTATTATTACAGATAATCTGTTTTCCAGAGATGGTCGCAATCTCCACCTCAAAGAATGGGAAAACGCTCTGGCCAAAGATACGATTCCATAACACTCCGGCATTGGTAAACACATCCATGGGGCCGGTAATCGTTGTCGCCGAGGCGCCATCCAAGGCCAAGATAGTAACCTTCTTCATACCCCCTCCCCTCCCAGTCTGCGATTGTCGTTCATCGTAGCTCGTCTCACGTCCGCATCGTACAACAGCGCCCCATCGCCGACAAGACGCTGGCGGATTCCGCCTCTTCATTGTCGCTAACGACACTGTTCAAGATCAGACACCTCTGATTATACTCAAGAGAAGGAAGAAAAGAATAACTACTTTTTTGGGGGAGAAGGAGAAAACACCATGCGACACCGACAGCACTTTCTCAGCATCTTAATGGTCTCAGTTTTTTTTGCCGCTTTTTCATTGCCAGCCGAGGCAAAAGATCTCAAGCGTTATGACAAGGGGACCGACAGTTGCCGCATTCTTGGGGGGGATAGCATGTGGTATGGAAAGGGACGACAACTTTTCGTGCAACGATGCAAAAGCTGTCACACCCGCACCAACGACAAGGGCGCGCCATTCCTGCATGCCGAGTCGAAGGTTCCCAACGCCTGGGACCGGGTTTTTTATCAAAAATATCCCGCCTGCGCCAAACAAGGCGCATGGAACGGAATAACAATGCAAGAACTGTTGGTGTTAAACGATTTCCTCTGGCGATTTGGAGCCACAACCTATGATCCGAGAGACGAAAGCAAGTGTGGCTGATAGAATTTTTTCTCCTGGTCCAGGAGAAATAGCGCTTCACAATGACAGAGCCTAAAAAAAAGACATCCTCTCGTGTGCTACAATAGAGAGGATGTCTTTTTGTATCTCTTCAAGAGAACAACTGGTAAAATCCCGTTTCTTCAGAAAAAACGATTCATTGCGTTTTACACAAAAATCACCCGGCAAAACCTGCGTTTGCCAACCTTCAGCAATATCTCGCCCTCGGTCTTGACCACCAACTCGACATCGCTCACCTTCTCGCCGTTCATCGTCACCGCGCCCTGCTGGATCATACGGCGCCCCTCCCCGCTACCCTTGACCATTGCCGCATCCACAAGGAGCTTGGGCAGCCAAACGCCGTCCGGCGAAGCAGGCAGAGTGAGTTCCGGCATATCCTCCGGCAGTTCGTGCTGGCTGAAAACCCGCTCGAAATTTTCCTCCGCCTGGCGGGCCATGTCCACCCCATGAAAACGGGCGGTCAACTCCCGGGCAAGCTGTTGTTTAACAACCTTGGGATGCGCCTTGCCTGATGCCATTTCGCTTTTCAGCCTGGCTATGTCATCGGCGCAAAGATCGCTCAGCAACTCAAAATAACGGAACATCAATTCATCGGAAACCGAGAGGGTCTTGCCGTAGATATTGTCGGCAGACTCGGTAATGCCGATATAGTTGCCCAACGATTTGCTCATTTTGTTGACCCCATCGAGTCCTTCGAGCAAAGGCATGGTGATGACCACTTGCGGTTCCTGGCCCCAAACCCGCTGCAGATCGCGGCCCATGAGCAGATTGAACAACTGATCGGTGCCGCCGATCTCCACATCCGCCTGGAGGGCAACGGAATCATAGCCTTGGATAAGCGGGTAGAGAAATTCGTGGATGCTGATGGGCCGTTCGTTTTCAAAACGAACCTTAAAATCCTCCCGCTCCAGCATGCGCGCCACGGTGAGTTGCGAGGCGAGCATGATGAAATCCTTGGAGGTGAGCGCATTCAACCAGGTGCTGTTAAAAACGACCTTTGTTTTTCCCGGGTCGAGAATCTTAAAGATCTGATCTTTGTAGCTCTCGGCGTTTTTTTCCACCTGTTCGACAGTCAAAGGTTTCCTGGTTTCCGATTTGCCGGTCGGATCGCCAATCATGCCGGTAAAATCGCCAATCAGAAAATTGATCTCATGTCCGAGGTCCTGAAAATGTTTCAACTTCTGGATAAGGACGGTATGGCCCAAATGGAGATCTGGAGCGGTCGGATCAAAACCTGCCTTGATTTTTAACGGCACCCCGGTCGTTGCCGACTTCTCCAGTTTTTTTACAAGATCGGCGCGGGAAATAACGTTGACAGCCCCGCGCTCTATCAGCTCAACCTGTTTTTCAATTGATATTTTCATGGGGTGGCCACTCATTGATGCTCACGCAAAAAAAATGCCGATGGGTTCCAGGCAATCACGGATTCCATCAGCATTTCAGAAAATTATTATTTGGCGTATTCTACAGCCCTGGTTTCCCGGATCACGGTTACGCGAATCTGCCCGGGATAGGTCAACTCCTGCTCGATCTTCTTGACGATATCCTTGCTGACTATCATTGCCTCGGCATCGCTGACCACCCCGCTGTTGACTATAATGCGAACTTCACGGCCGGCTTGAATGGCATAGGATTTCTCGACCCCCTTAAAGGAATTGGCAATTTTTTCAAGATCCTCAAGCCGCTTGACATACGACTCCAGCATTTCCTTCCGCGCCCCCGGACGAGCCCCGGACAGCGCATCAGCGGATTGCACGAGAACATCGAGCACTCCATCGGGCGCAACATCTTCATGGTGGGCGGCAATGGCATGCACGATCACCGATGATTCACCATATTTTTTAGCCAGATCAGCGCCAATGCTGGCGTGTGATCCTTCTATCTCATGATCCACAGCCTTACCGATATCGTGCAGCAATCCGGCCCGCTTTGCCCGTTTCACATCGATGCCCAGCTCCGCCGCCATGACGCCGCAGAGAAAGGCGACTTCCAATGAATGCTGCAAAACATTCTGCCCATAGCTGGTTCGGTACTTGAGCCGACCCAGCAGCTTGATCAACTCCGGATTAACGCCATGGGCGCCCACATCAAAGGTTGCCTGCTCCCCGGCCTCCCGCATGGTCACTTCAAGCTCCTCGCTCACCTTCTCCACAATCTCCTCGATTCTGGCGGGATGAATACGGCCATCGGTGATCAGCCTTTCCAGGGATTGGCGGGCAACCTCTCTCCGGACAGGATTAAATCCGGAGAGGATGACCGCTTCGGGAGTATCGTCAATGATGATATCTATTCCGGTGGCGGCTTCAATCGCCCGGATATTCCGGCCTTCACGGCCGATGATCCTTCCCTTCATCTCTTCGTTCGGCAGAGGCACGACGGAAACGGTTTTTTCAGCGACATAATCACCGGCATACCGGGAAATGGCCAGGGCGATGATGTCCTTTGCCTTTTTATCGGCCTGCATCTTCATTTCATTTTCAATCTTAACCACCATCTTGGCGGCTTCCATCCGGGCTTCACTTTCGATGCTGTCCGTAAGCTGTTTTTTCGCTTCTTCGCGGGATATCCCGGAAATTTTTTCAAGCTGAACTCGCTGCTCTTCGATAACCAGATCGATTTCTTTTTGACGACGGGACAGAGCTTCTTCCTCCCGGGCAAACGTCTGTTCTTTTTTCAGAAAATCCATTTCCCGCTTATCCAGAAAATCCATTTTCCTTTCAATCTGCTCAAGCTTCTGAATGAATTTTTTCTCTTCCTCAAGAACATCCTTCTTCAGCGCCTTGATTTCCCGTTCAGCGTCCTGCTTCAGGGCAAAAGCTTCATCCTTGCTTTGCAGGACAGCTTCTTTTTTAATTTGCTCTGCTTCGGCCAAAGCATTTTCGATAAGTTTGCGCCCTTGCGCCTCTAGATTCTCCGTGCGATCTTCAAGAAATTTCTTGCGCACCAGAAAGCCGATGGCCACTCCACTGCATACGCCAAGTACAATCGCTAATAGTATCTGTACAGTCACGGAGACAACCTCATGTCGAATTTATCTAAAAAACACGCACAATTCCCTTTGGGGGATATGCCGTGATCATGCCTAAAAAGTATGGAAAAAATATTGCACACTGTACGGTCAGGTCTGCACAAAAGCCGCCATCCCGTACTTATGTCGGGAAGGGGATCAGGAGGAAACAACAACGGAAAGGAACGGTGCTTCAGGGGAACGCTCTTGTCTTGAGACAACTCCTCAAACGACTATTTTTTTTACAAATATCGATATGATATCTCCCTAATCAGCGGAGAATATTCTGTCGTATGATGCCAACAAGTGACCTGAAGCACAAATCCATGTACCCATTCCCACTTTGGGAAAAAACCGGTACCCACTATCGTTCTCGCATCCTCTTGATGGGTAGAGCATTGATCGCTATTCTGTCTACCCGAAGACCTTCGCCACATACTATTATCTAAATGCCATCCCTCTCTAGGAAAGGCAGTATCGGCAACAAGCAAATCCCCCGCCATTGAAGTGTCAAGAAGTGACATCGAACCTAACTACGTTAGGTGGGCGGTACCTGAGTTCCCTTGAAGGAATTCCACCGAGATGGATTCCTTTCCAGAAACAACAAAGTCGCCCTCAAAATCAATGTTGGCTCGAGACACTCTCCCAGATCACTAGCAAGGCAGGGGAAACCTCTGCACCCTCTAAAAATTCTTCTCTATTCTTTCGCTAAGAAGACTGATTTTTTCCTCAACCCGAAGCTTATATTCTTCGTATTCCCTTTTCATTTTTACATATTTACTGGCGATATTCAAGCTGGTTAAAATCCCCAGCTTATTTGCCGGCAAAACATGCTGCGAGGCTTGTCCGGCATTCTCAAGTTGGGTTTTCACCAAAGAGAGAATTTCTTGCACATCTTTTTCCGGGGCATCTGTATAGAGCGGATACTCCTGGCCAAGCACTTTAAAGGTGACCAATCGTTCCACAATGCACCACCATTGAAAGGGTTAACAGAATAACTCCCTGAAAGCAATATATTTTCACAATCAGTTGCCTATCAGAACCCCTTGTACAGGCTCAGCAGGTTCCTTGCCAATAACGTTTGCCGAAGAGAGCGACCCGGGTTCAAGGGTTGCTGATTTTTCCCACTTTTCAATGGACCCAAGCAGGCCAGAAACCCGTTGATGAATACTCTTTTTTTCTTCCTTCAAACGCTTGATCTGTTCCTCAAGCTCCTTTTTATCGAGCTCCAACCGGGCAATATCGGCCTGGAGTTTCACCTTGTCTCCCTGAGCTGAATCGAGGCTGCTCAACATTTTCTCGACATTACTCTCAAGTTTTTTCAAATCTTCCTCATATTCCATACAGAACTCCTCTTCTCCCGGGATCATCTGGGATGAATAATATTTACACTCAGAAAAGCCCACGCTCCAGTTTCAAGACCGCGAGCAAAACGACGAAAGCATCTTCCTCTGACAACTGCTGAAGGAAATCGAAATTTACTCTTTCGGAAAAAAGAAAGTCAAGCCATTTATCCGGAAAAGAAAGACTCGACCCAGATGACACAAGCATCTCTACGCCTTATCCCATTCGGATGTCGATGGTATGAGGCGCGACAGTACTTAAGGAAGGGATATGGGTCTGCTGCAAATGGGTGAAAGAGCCAATGTGGACAGAGTCCCCAACCGTGCAGGCGTGTATTTTCACAAAGGAATCAACGCGCACTCCCGAGCCGATCTTACAGGCCCCGGTGAGGGAGGTATTGGGATATATGATGGAATCATTTCCAATGGTTACGGTTTTCTCTATGGTCACGGATTCCGGTTGGATGATAGTTACTCCGGAATCCATGAGCAGCGAAAGATACCGCCGCTGCAAGACAGAATGGGCCTGAACCAGTTCACGCCGTGAGTTCACCCCCAAAATCTCCTCACTGTCCGGGCAACAAAATTTATGCACATGGATCCCGTCGCCTACGGCAATTGCTACAATATCAGTAAGATACACCTCGCCCTGCATGTTGTCTGTTCCAACTCTGTGGAGCGCCTCAAACAGAAATTGCGCGTCAACACAGTAAATACCGGCATTAATTTCCCTGATCTCCTTTTGAGCCGCGGTCGCATCTTTTTCTTCCACAATGCTCGCAATGTTTCCGTGCTCATCGGAGACAATCCTTCCATAGTTATGCGGCTCTGCAACGGTGGTCGTCATTACCGTAACAAGAGAAGCACTCTCGAGATGAACGTGCAGGAATTGCTGAAGCGTCTCCGTTGTGATCAGGGGAGTATCGCCACAGAGAATAAGAACCGGACCGGTATGCGAGCGTAACTCGCCTTCGCATGCCAGGACAGCATGGCCGGTTCCAAGCTGCTGTGACTGATGAACAAATGATACGGGGTATCCGCGCAGTGATTCTTCAACCAGTTGGTGCTGATGACCGGTGACAACGAAATTTCTACCAAGTGCGAGGGGGTGAACGGTAGCCAATACGTGGTGAATCATCGGGGAAAAAAACACCTCATGCAGCACCTTCGGAATTTCCGATTTCATCCGGGTGCCCTTCCCGGCCGCCAACACAAGACCCACAACAGAAGAATACTGCATAGAACTTCCTCCCCGCAAAAGACCAGCACATTGAACCGAGCAAAAACCATACTCACAATTCGGGCAAAAAAAAACCCTTCCTTTTAAGGGGAAGGGTTTTACAACAAAAAGTGAATCGGCGGCGACCTACTCTCCCACCAAGCTTCCCTGGCAGTACCATCGGCGCTGAGAGGCTTAACTTCCGTGTGCGGAATGGGAACGGG
>NZ_JALKCW010000004.1:0-79261 GCF_046883345.1 Hydrosulfovibrio ferrireducens
CCCGTTCCCATTCCGCACACGGAAGTTAAGCCTCTCAGCGCCGATGGTACTGCCAGGGAAGCTTGGTGGGAGAGTAGGTCGCCGCCGATTCACTTTTTGTTGTAAAACCCTTCCCCTTAAAAGGAAGGGTTTTTTTTTGCCAGAATTCCGCTGTTCCTCCTTTGTTTTCCGCGTTTCCCGTCCATTTCCCGGCATGATTTCAAATTTTTCAAAAAATCTGATACGCTGTATGTGTTGGAGAGGGAGGGTGAAGAATATTCTCCAGCTCAATGAGAGTATTCTTTAATTCCCCGCTCTTCCCTGTGTAGCCTTTGCGGCTACTTGCTTGATATTCCAATGAATTTTTTTTGGGCATGTTCCTTGCTTTACCCATGCTTAGCGTCTCAGGGCGACGGCTTGGCAGCGTCAGGTCTTTCCCTGATTTTTTTACACAATGTATCCGGGGTGGGATACGCAAGACGAGGAGAAGCAAGATGAAAAAAATAGCGCTGTTTACCCTCATTCTTTTGCTGTGTGGTGGGCTTGTTTGGGCCAAGGAGTATGAAATCCAGAAAAAGGCGGGGGACCTGAGTGTTGTGATGAAAATGCAGAGAAATCCCGCGGTGATGGGCGAGAACGGGATCACCGTAACCGTGAAGGATCCAACGGGTAAGGAGATCACCGATGCAGGGGTGAAGGTGGAGTATTCCATGCCCGCCATGCCGGGAATGCCGCCGATGAATTACGGATCGGTTCTTGCCGTGCAGAAGAATACCTATCAGGGAAAATTGAATTTTTCCATGGCCGGTCCCTGGAATATCGTGGTGAAAATCCTGCGCTCCGGCAAGACCGTGTCCACCAAGTTCAGCCTGGATGTGCAGTAGCCTCCGGGCGAAGGAGGAAAGCGCATGGGAGCTGATTCCAGGGTGAGGGAAAAGGTTTTCGCCCTGTTTGCCGCAGGGTTTTTGCTGTTTTTCCAGCCGGTTGCGGTTCGGGCCGGGGAGTTGCAGTTGCAGGGCCTCATTGACGAGGCCCTGCAAGCCAGCCCCGGGATCCAGGCGGCCCGCGCAAAAGCGGCGGCTTCCGGCTTTCGGGTCCCCCAGTCGATGAGCCTGCCGGACCCCATGCTCATGGTCGGCTACCAGAATGAAGGCACCAGCCGGTTCACCTTCAATGAATCGGCCGATTCCCAGTACCTTTTCTCCGCCTCCCAGCTCTTCTTTTTTCCGGGCAAACGTGGTTTGAAGGGCGAGGCTGCGACCAGGGAGGCGGAAAGCCTTTCCGCCTCGGCCAAGGCGGTGCGGTTGCGGACCATAGCCACGATCAAGGAACTCTACTATGATCTGTTCCTTGCCCATCAGAGCCTGGATCTGATCAGGGAGAAAACCGTTCTCTTCGGCAGGATCGAGGATGCCGCCCTGGCCCGGTATGCCGCTGGGGGCGGCATGCAGCAGGATGTCCTCCTGGCGCAGACCGAGAAGTACATGCTGCTGGAACGGGAAACGATGCTGCGGCAGAGGATCCAAACCCTGGAAGCGTTGCTGAACGCCACGGTGGGGAGGGACCAGGCCGCGCCTCTGGACAGACCTGCCCCGCCCTCCTTTGCCCCATATCCCCAAGCCCTGCCCGAACTGATTGCCGCGGCCTACGAGAATTCTCCGGAGGTCAAGGCCCGGGAAAAGATGGTGGCCTCCTCCAGCGCCAAGGTGCGGGCGGCGGAAAGGGAGTTTTATCCGGACATTACCGTTACCGGCAATTATGGCCTGAAAGGTCCGGCCTACGATGACATGGATATGTGGAGTCTGACCACCGCGATCAACGTTCCCCTCTATTACACCAGCAAACAGCGACCAGCGGTGCAGGAAGCCGAGGCCTCCTTGAGTGAGGCGAAAAATGAGCTGCAAACCGTGCGATTGCGGCTTTCTTCCGCCATCCGGGAGAACCATGCCATGCTGCAAACCACGGAGCGCTTGATGGAACTCTACCGTCAAGGCCTCACCCCGAAGATCCATCAGGACTTCCAGTCGGCCCTGGCCTCGTACGCCACGGGCAAGACCGATGCCTTGAGCGTGATCTCCCGGCTGAAAACCATTACCGAGATCGAGACCTCCTATTGGGGGCAACTGGTGGAGAGGGAGAAGGCCCTGGCCAGGCTGGAGGCCTTACTGGGGACGAGCGATTCCCGCATGGAGGAAAAACGGCAATGAACACGAAGAACAGCATGCTCATGGTGGTCCTTTTTCTTTTCATCGCGGGCGTCCTTTTTCTCGGGCTTACCAACAGGGGCGGCGGGGTGTTTCGTGAAAAGGGTCAGGAGCCCGCGGCACAGGCGGCTCCGCCGGAGGCCCCTGTCCTGTCCCAGGCAGCAGAGCCGGACTCCGAGGGAATGCAAAGCGCTGCGGCTTTTCCGGAAGAACCTTCGACCATCGAGATCCCCGAAGAGGGGCAGCGGCTCATCGGGGTAAAAACCACCGCGGCTGCGGTGAAATCCCTGGACAGGACCATCCGGACCGTGGGCCGCGTCGAGTATGACGAACGAAGGATCGCCACGGTCAACACCAAGATCGCGGGCTGGATCGAGCACCTCCGGGTCAACTACACGGGCAGATATGTGAAAAAAGGCGAAGTGCTTGCCGAAATTTACAGTCCGGAGCTGGTTGCCGGCCAGCAGGAATATCTCAACATCCTCAAGTGGTCGCGCTCGGGTGCAGAGCCTGCCGAAGCAGGGGACTCCTCCGACTTGAGCCGGATGCTGGCGCAGGATGCCGAAGCCATGCGGAAGGCCGCCCTCCAGCGGTTGCGATTTTTTGACCTCACCGCGGCGCAGATCCGCACGATTGAGGAGACCGGGGTTCCCTTGCGGACCCTGGCCGTATTCAGCCCGGTGAGCGGATATGTGGTGCAGAAATCCGTGGTGCAGGGGATGAAGGTGCAGCCCGGCGAGAAGCTTTTTGACCTGGTGGATACAGCCACGGTCTGGCTGGTGGCCGATATCTACGAGCACGAACTTGCCCAGATCAAAACCGGGCAACAGGCGGAGATCACCGTGGCCTCCTTGCCGGGCAGGACGTTTGCCGCCGCCATCGAGTATGTGTCGCCGATTCTTGCCGGGGAAACCAGAACGGCAAAGGTTCGTTTCACCTTGCACAACCAGGACGGAGCGCTGAAGCCCCAGATGTTCGCCAATGTGGCCCTGAAGATAGATCTGGGCACCAGGCTCGTGGTGCCGGACGGGGCAGTGATCAACACCGGGGTCCGGCAGCTCGTTTATGTGGACAAGGGCGAGGGCTACTTTGAGCCGCGCGAGGTCAGCGTCGGCGTTAAGGCCGAGGGGATGTCGGAGATCCTGAGCGGGTTGCAGGCCGGGGAAAAAGTGGCTTCGGCCGCCACCTTCCTCATTGATTCCGAAGCGCGTCTCAAGGGGGTGGTGAAGGAATGATCGCCCGCGTCATCGATTTCAGCGCCCGCAACCGGTTTCTTGTTTTCCTGCTGGTGTTCGCCCTTGTGTCCTGGGGGATCTGGGCAATCCGCAACACGCCGCTGGATGCGATTCCGGATCTGAGCGACACCCAGGTCATCATCTTCACCGAATGGGAAGGGCGCAGCCCGGACCTCATCGAGGACCAGATCACCTATCCGATCACCTCGACCCTCCTTGCCGCGCCCAAGGTGCAGGTGGTGCGGGGCTTCTCTTTTTTGGGCGCCTCTTTTGTCTATGCCATTTTTCAGGAAGGAACCGACATCTACTGGGCCAGAAGCCGGGTGTTGGAATACCTCCAGGCGGTGAAGGACAAGCTTCCCGCCGGGGTGAACCCCGTTCTGGGCCCGGACGCCACCAGCGTGGGCTGGGGCTTTTCCTATGCCCTGGTGGACGAGACCGGCCAGCAGAACCTCGCCGAACTCCGTTCGCTCCAGGACTGGAACATCAAGCTGGCCCTGGAAAGCGTGCCGGGGGTCTCCCAGGTGGCGAGCATCGGCGGCTTTGTCCGCCAGTATCAGGTGAGCATCGATCCCAACCGGCTCCAGGCCTACAACCTGCCCATCACCGCGGTCATGGAGGCGATCCGCCAGAGCAACAAGGATGTGGAGGGAAGGGTGCTGGAGTTTTCCGGGGTCGAGTATATGGTGCGCGGCCGCGGATATCTCAAGGGGCTCGCTGATCTGGAAAACATCGCGGTGGGCGGCAACGGCGTGGGCACCCCGGTATTGCTCAAGGATGTCGCCGCCATCCAGCTCGGCCCGGAGATCAGGCGCGGCCTTGCCGAACTGGACGGGCGAGGTGAGGTGGCCGGCGGCATCGTGGTGGTCCGGTTCGGCGAGAATGTCCTCACGGTTCTTGACCGGGTCAAGGAAAAGATCCGCGAGAGCATCGAACCCAGCCTGCCCGAAGGGGTGAAGATCGTCACCACCTATGACCGCTCGGATCTTATCCACCGGGCCATCGATACCCTGACCGAAGAGCTGCTCAAGATCTCCCTGGCGGTGAGTGTGGTCTGCCTGGTCTTCCTCTTCCATTTGCCCAGCGCCCTGGTGGTTATCTTCACCCTGCCCGTGGCGATCATCGTTTCCTTCATCTGCATGTACTATCTGGGGGTCACGGCCAACATCATGAGCCTGAGCGGCATCGCCATCGCCATCGGGGCCATGGTGGACGCCTCGATCATCATGGTGGAGAACGCCCATAAAAAACTGGAGGAGTGGGAGCACGGTGGCCGCCAGGGCAGCCGGGCCGAGGTGATCATCGAGGCGGCCAAGGAGGTGGGGCCGTCCCTGTTCTTCTCCCTGCTGGTGATCACCGTGGCCTTTTTGCCGGTTTTCACCCTGCAGGCGCAGGCCGGGCGGCTGTTCAAGCCCCTGGCCTATACCAAGACCTTTGCCATGCTCTTCTCGGCCTTTCTCGCCATCACCCTGACCCCGGTTTTGATGACCCTGTTCATCCGGGGCAAGATCATGTCCGAGGAGAAAAATCCGGTCAGCCTCTTTCTCCATCGGCTGTACGAGCCCATCGTCCGCTTTGTCCTCCGCTTCAAGCGGTCGGTCATCGTTGGGGCGCTCATCGTCATGGTGGTGAGCGTCTATCCTTTCCTCAAGCTCGGCTCCGAATTCATGCCGCCGCTGTATGAGGGCGCGCTCTTCTATATGCCGGTAACCTCGCCGGGCGCGTCCATCTCGGAGGTATCGAAGCTTTTGCAGCTCCAGGACAAGATCCTCAAGGAGATTCCCGAGGTGGCCCAGGTCTTCGGCAAGGCCGGCAGGGCGGAAACCGCTACGGACCCGGCGCCCCTTGAGATGTTTGAAACCGTGATAAACCTCAAGCCCGAATCGCAATGGCGGCCTGGCGTGACGGTGGAAAGTCTGAAAAACGAGATGAACGACGCCCTTTCCATTCCCGGGGTGGCCAACTCCTTTACCATGCCGATCAAGGCCCGGATCGACATGCTCGCCACCGGCATCCGAACCCCGGTGGGGATCAAGGTCATGGGGCCGCGTCTTGAAGAGCTGGAGCGGCTGGGCACCGACATCGAGGCGCGGCTGGCTGGAATCTCGGGTCTCCGCAGCGTCTACGCCGAGCGGGTGACCACCGGCTATTTTCTCGATTTCACTATCAACCGGGAGGAGGTGGCCCGCTACGGCTTGTCCGTGGATGCGGTGCAGGAGGTTGTCCAGTCGGCCATCGGCGGGATGAACCTCACCGTGACCGTGGAGGGCAGGGAGCGCTATCCGGTGAATGTTCGCTATGCCCGGGAGTTGCGGGGCGACGTGGAACAGTTGAAAAGGGTGCTGGTCCCGGTACCCGCCTCCATGGCCGCGCCGACTCCGGGCAACATGTCTTCGGGCCAGCCGGCTTCCCCCCCCACCGGCGAGCTTCTCCAGGTTCCCCTGGGCGCACTGGCAGACATCCAGATCGTCAAGGGTCCGCCCATGATCAAGAGCGAGGCCGGTCTCCTGGCCTCGTATGTGTACATCGATTTTTCCGGCCGGGACGTGGGCGGTTTCGTGGATGAAGCAAAAAAACGGGTCGCCTCGTTGGAGATCCCCCAGGGATATCGCTTGGAGTGGAGCGGGGAATACGAGCATCTGGTCAAGACCCACCACAGGCTGAAGCTCGTTATTCCGCTCACCCTGCTGGTCATCATCGTGCTCATCTTTTTCAACACCAAGTCCTGGGTGAGGACGGCGATTGTCCTTTTGGCCGTGCCCTTTTCCCTGGTCGGCTCCTTCTGGCTTTTATACATTTTGGGCTACAACATGAGCATCGCGGTCTGGGTGGGGATCATCGCCTTGGCCGGGATCGACGCGGAGACCGGGGTGGTCATGCTCCTCTATCTCGACCTTGCCTGCGACAAATGGAAAAAGGCGGGGAAAATGCGGAACATCGATGATCTGCAAGAGGCGATCATGTACGGGGCGGTGAAAAGGATTCGTCCCAAGCTCATGCTGGTGGGAACCACGCTGCTCGGGCTGGTGCCCATCATGTTCAGCACCGGCACCGGCGCCGATGTGATGAAACGGATCGCCGCGCCCATGGTGGGAGGAATCGGCACCTCAACCATCCTCGAACTGCTCATCTATCCGGCGATCTATATGCTCTGGAAGCAGAGGGATTTCAAAAAGGCTTCGGCCGAAATCCGGTAAATGAGGCCTTCGCTCCTTCCGCGCCGAAGGACTTCCCGGCCCAGCCGCCGCTTTTTTTCATGGAAAACTTAGCGGTTCTGCTTTACGCTAGCCCGGAGACGTTTTTCCCTTTTTTCATCTTTTCGGCACGGCAGGTTCATGGCAGGCTCCCTGATTCCCCAAGCGGTTCTTGATACAAGCACGCTCCTTGAAAGCAGGCCGGAAGGCATGGCCCTGGTCGATACCGAGGCGCGGTTTGTCTATGTGAACCCCGCCTATGTCCGGTTGCTGAAAGAGGTCTTCAACCTGACCGTGGGTCCCGGCTCGCGCCACCAGTATGTGTTGCCCAACAGCCAGCGGGCCTGGGCCAGCGACCTGTATCAGCGGGCGCTTTCTGGCAAGAAATTCACCGTGGATTTCAGCCGGACCTGCCCGGAGGGCGGGGTCTGCACCTTTGAGCGCTCCTTTAGTCCGGTGTATCACAATGGCAGGCTGGCCGGGTTTTCCGAGGTGATCCGGGATGTGACCGTGGAGCGGAGAAGGGAGGCTGACTTGCGCCGGGCCTATGACACCCTGGAGAAGCAGATTGCCTCGCGCACCAGCAGCTATCAGGAATACAACGCCATCCTGGCCCAGGAGATCATCGAACGGCAGCAGGCCGAGGAGGATCTGCTCGAAAGCGGGGAGCGGTTGTCGCAGATCCTGCAGGCCAGTTCCATCCCCACCTTTGTTATTGATGAAAATCATACCATCACCCACTGGAATAAGGCCTGCGCCGTGATGACCGGGCTGGCTGCCGCGGATATGGTTGGCACCCAGAACCAGTGGAAGGCCTTTTACCTGTATCAGCGGCCCATTCTCGCCGATCTGGTGCTGGATGCCGTCAGCGAGGCGCATATCGCCAAGTTTTACACCGGCAAGTACCGGCCTTCCTCTCTGGTCAAGGGCGCCTACGAGGTGGAGGATTTTTTCGATTTCGGCCATGAGAGCAAGTGGCTGTTTTTCACCGCCGCGCCGATCAAGAATCTGGCCGGGGAGACCATCGGCGCCATCGAGACCCTGCAGGACGTGACGGACCGCAAGCGGATGGAGGCGGAAGTCCGGCGGATGAATGACGCCCTGGAGGCGCGGGTCGAGGAACGGACCAACCAACTGAGCCGCACCTACGAACAGTTGCTCCATGCCGAGAAATTCAGCGCGGTGGGCAAGCTGGCCGCTTCCATTGCCCATGAATTCGGCAATCCGATCATCGGCATCCGCAATTTTCTGCTGGGGCTGCGCTCGGTGCCCCTTGAGAAGGGTGACGCAGAGATGCTGGATCTGGCCATTGGCGAATGCGCGCGGGTCAAGGATTTGATCAGCACCCTGCAGGACTTCAACCGGCCCACCACCGGCAAGGTCGCCTCGGTTGACCTGCACCGGATCATCGAGGAGCTGCTGCTGCTCGGCAAAAAGAAGCTCAGCGACAGGCACATTACGGTGCAACGGCGTTTTGCCCGGGATCTCCCCACAATTCAGGCGGTGCCGGACCAGATCAAGCAGGTGCTGCTCAACGTGATCGGCAACGCCGAAGAGGCCATCCCCCAAACCGGGGGGACCATCACCATCACCACCGAGGTGAGCGGCGAGAATGTCCGGGTTCTCATCCAGGATACGGGCAAGGGCATCCGGCAGAAGGACATGGCCTTGATCTTTGAGCCGTTTTTCTCAACCAAGCCGGCGGTGGAAGGCACTGGCTTGGGGCTGTCCGTGAGCTACGGCATTGTCAAGCGGCATGGCGGCGATATCACGGCCAAGAGCGCCCGCGGCAAAGGGGCGCTCTTTGTCATCACCCTGCCCATCGATGGGGTTCCCGGGGAAGGGGTTTCGCTGCCCATCTTTAAGTGAGGTTCTTGAGGAAAACCCAGGTCACCCTTGTGGTCAAGGGGTGATTTTTTATTCCCCCCTTTAGCAAAGGGGGGCGAGGGGGGATTTTACGAACTGGCTCGTTGACTCAGGCGTTTTTAAATCCCCCTCAATCCCCCTTTGTCACAGGGGGGGCAAAAAGAGTGTCGCCTCGGTCCCTTATTTGCTCCCGCAGCCCCCGTCGCAGCCGCAGCCGCTGTCCGACCCACCCGCACCTTTCGTAAACCAGCCCTGAATCATCCTATACATCGGCTTGATTGACAGCGCCAGAATCAGCAGGGCCGCAGCCAATTGGACCGGATAGGGCAGAAGCTCGCCCGCCTGACCGACCATGGCCTTGGCGGAGATGCCCAGGGTTGCGTAGATCGCATCAAGGGCCAAGCCGAAGAGCACGGCGGTTATTGCGATGCAAGCCAGATATACCCCGGTGGCGCGGCGTCCCAGCAGGCCCACCAGCACCGAGATGGTGGCCATGTTGGTGGCCGGACCCACCAGCATGAAGACCAGGGCGGCGCCGGGGCTGACACCCTTGAGGATCATGGCGGCGGCAATGGGGGTGGAGGCGGTGGCGCAGATATACAGAGGGATGCCGAAGGCGAGCATCAGGAGCATGGCCGCAAGCCCGCCGCCAAGATAGGCGGTGATCAAGTCGTCCGGCACCAGGGCGGAGATCAGCCCGGCCAGCAGCAAGCCGATGAAAAACCAGCCGGCCAGATCCCCCCAGAGTTCGCCAAAGGCATAGCGCATTCCGGCCCGGATTTTTTCAAGCAGGGTGTGGTGATTGGCATGTTCCGCGGGCGGGCAGTCCACCCCGCTGCAACAGCCGTCCACCGCGCAGGAAAGATCGGCGGCCATGGCCAACTGGGGTCTGGGCGGGTTGAAGGTGTTTTCAATGGACCCGGCAATGAGGGCGGAGACAAAGGCGGCCACGGGGCGGGCTGCGGTCATGATCGGATCGAGCAGGGCATAGCTGACGCTGATGGAGTCGATACCCGACTCCGGAGTGGAGATGAGAAAGGCGGTGGTGGCGCCGTTGTTGGCCCCCTGTTTTTTCAGGGTTGCCGCCGCGGGCAGCACCCCGCAGGAGCACAGGGGCAGGGGAACCCCGAACAGGGCCGCCTTGAACACCGAGCTGTAGCGGCCTTGCCCCAGGTGGCGGGCCACATAGGCGGGGGAGAGAAAGACTTTGAGCAGGCCGCCGACCAGGATGCCGAACAGGATGTAAGGGGCGGCGTCCAGGAGGAGCTCCCAAGATTCGGCGAGAATTTCGTACAGAAGATGCATGGTTTTTTACTCCCTGATGTGATCCAGCGCCACAAGGACAAGCTGGCTGACATGTGCGTCGGTGAGCCGGTAATAAAGCACCGGCCCTTCGCGCCGGTTGGCCACCAGGGCCATCTGCCGAAGCAGGCGCAACTGGTGGCTTACCGCTGATTCGCTTACCCCGAGAAAGGCGGCCAGGTCGCAGACGCACATCTCCTCCTGGTGCAAAGCCAAAAGAATCCTCAGCCTGGTCGGGTCGGCACAGGCCTTGAAGAATTGCGCGAGCTTGTCGATCTCGGCCGGAGGCAGGGCGCTTTTTCGGGCTTTTTCCACCTGCTGTTCGTGGACAATCCGGCATTGGCAGCGGTCAATGGGCATGGGGGTTCCTCTTTGCATATGAACAGTTGTTCAGATGATAAAATGATTGGGGGCTGCTGTCAAGCACGGAAACGAAGCGCGTTTTTTTTGGCAAACCGGAGGCGAAAATATGATTGGCTGTAGGCGAAAAGCCGGTTGGCGATCAGCGCAATTCCTGTTACCATGCCGGTTCAGGGAAAAAATCTATACAAAAAATACGGAGTAGAGATGAAACGTTTTAGATATCAGATGAAAGACGACAAAGAACTGTGGGTCTGCGAGAATTGCAAAAAAGCGCATGCAGAGCTTATTTTGCTGAAATCCTGGAAACTCATCGACAAGAAAGACGACGAGTCCGCCTGCGAACACTGTTCCACTTCCTTTTTTGTTCCCGAACCGCCCGCCGACCTGTGCGCGCATCCGTGAGGTGACAAAAAGCAGTTGCTCACATCCTCGGTTTTTTCGGGTTTCCCCGTTGCCTTGAAAAGGCAGGCAGCGCAGGGGGCGGGTGACTCAAGGCAGTGGTGCGTTCGGGGAGCTGTTTTCCAGCGGCTCTCGATCAGCCGGAAAAAAGCACGGCGGTCAACGGCTGCCCTCCCATGGGGTAAGGGGGCGTTAATTGGTCGTCTTTTTTCGTGAAAGCGGATACAATTTTGCGCCAGTAACACAGCAAGGAGCGGCACATGCACGATATGATCAACTGGCTCGTGGAGAGCATCGGGGCCATGGGGTATCCGGGGATTTTTATTTTGATGGCCATGGAGAGTTCGGTGATTCCGGTGCCCAGCGAACTGGTCATGCCTCCGGCCGGGTATCTTGTGCAGGCAGGGAAAATGGACATGCTGACCGTTATTCTCTGCGGCACCTTCGGCAGCCTTTTCGGCGCCTATCTCAATTACTTCGCCTCCCATTATCTGGGCAGGCCGCTTCTTTTAAAGTATGGCAAGTATGTCTGGATCACCGAGGAGAAGTTTGCCAAGGTCGAGTGTTTCTTCCTCAGGCACGGCGAGATCTCGACCTTCATCGGCCGCCTCCTGCCGGTGGTCCGCCACCTCATTTCGCTTCCAGCCGGACTGGCCGGGATGAACCACCTGAAGTTCTCCCTCTACACCCTGCTCGGCGCGGGAATCTGGGTGACGGTCCTCACCTGGATCGGCTATTTCATCGGCAGCAATCAGGAGCTGATCATGAAATATTCGCAGCAGGCCATTATCGGGGTGCTGATCCTTTCCGCCCTGCTCATCTTCGTCTACGTCAAGTTGCAGCCCAAAAAGTGTGAAAAGCGGAGTTGAAAAAAAACGTGGGCAGCCCAAAGGGTGCCCACGTTTTTCGGTCAATCCTGCAGGTACCGTTCGCGGTGAGCCCGTCGAACCGAGGTTCATGTGCCACTGCTGGCCTTCGACAGGCTCAGGCCGAACGGTACCTGGCGAAACAGTCTACTAGCGCCCCTTGACGAACATCCCAGCATAGGGCCAGTCCGCAATTCCCCCTTCCAAAATCTGCAGCCGATTCTCAGGCACCCCCTTGCTCTGCAAATATTCGTAGCTGTTCTTTGCCCCGCTCTTGCCTCGGGGGCAGAGCACGATTACCTGCGCTTTGCTACCATTGATGGCAGGCAGCGCCTTGTTCAGGCGACCCTTTTCCTCATCGCTTTTAGCGGGGAAGGCGTTGGTTTCGATGGAGCCGGGCAGATGCTGCTTTGCAAAGTCGGCGGCGGGCTGGATATCCACCAGAATTACCTCCTGTTTTGCATCCAGCATCTTCTTGAGATTTGCCGGGGCGATGTAGTTGGTTGCCAGGGCGGGAGCGGCAGCCAGCAGGGTAAAGGCCAGGGACAGTGCGATTCGTTTGAGCATGGGTATTCCTCCGTGTTGGTTATGAGTGTGGTGCAATGTGAGGATATGTTTGTACCAGCAGGGAGGAGGGGTTGGCCAATAGGTAATAACGAAACAACTATTTGTTATTTATCGGAAAAAGGAATGATTCAAACAGGCGCGGCGGTTTTCGTTGCAGGGTGCTGCGGATAGATCTCCATATTTTTTTGGGTTGTGGTTGGGGGGCAGGTTTGCTAGGGTAGTTCAGTGATGGGAAGCGATCTGAGAGATTGAAGGGAGAGGCTCTGCTCTGACTCTACGATTGACCGCTGGAGGCGAAAAATTGGGGAGTGACCCGATTTTTACATTCCGGAATTGGAGTTAGGATGACCACGGTTTTGCTGGCGAGATATAGTTCCGTGTTGTATCTATAAAATGAGTAAAGTTCTGCTGGCCAGTAGATTTCAAATATCAAATGTTAGACCAACCTTCTCGTTCTCGAATTAGTTGGCCTGTCGCTGGCCCAACTAATTTTTATTTTGATCGCAAAAAATAGCGTCTTCAAGTTGAACTACTGCATATTCACTGCGCAACCAGTCTTCATTACTGAAAGATATTTCGCCGATGCCATCACAATACTTAACGAGTAAAGGTGTATGTTCTGTCTGTGGGGTTCCCCTCATTGATGCTGTGCGGTACTGCCCTACATGTAGTAGTGATGTCGGTGCCCCAAATGTTAGAGCCTGTTTGACCGACGAGAACTTGAAGGCCTTAAACGAAAAGTTTGACAAAGCAAGATCACATGCTACTTCGAACGGATGTTTGAAGGAGTTCGACACGTTAGATGAAATGCTGCGAAATGAATCCGGTGTTGTTATTTCTATCCCAGCAAGAATAGCTAGAAACTTATTCGAAGACCCCAAATCTTTATATGCTAATTACGAAAAATTGGTTGGTGCTCAAATGCGAGTGCCTGCCTCTGCGGAAGACGATAGACATCGTTTTGCAATAGGTGGCATGTTGTTTGGCAGCTATGCAAATTCAATTATTTATGGGGCATTATCCTTGACTGAGCATGGCCTTTCAACCTATGGAGAGGTCCACTGTAGACTTAAGTCTGTTGCTATTGAAAGACGGACGTCATTTCTTGAAAAGAATAGCTATAAATTTATCCGAGATCATGGCCTGGTTGCTGGCGATAAACTACCAGAAGGTTTCTCCGCATGCTGGGGTGATCGCCAAAAACTGGTGCTTGCGAAACTAGCTAGTGCTCTTTCCGCTGGACAAGGGCCATCAGACTGGCAGGCAATTATATGTCAGTCTGATGGCGCAAACCGAGAAGACGATGAGTTTGTCGAAGCGCACATCTACGAAGGCTTTAACTGGAATGCCATCGAATCTATGGTGGAAACTGTTGGTAGAAAAATGACAAGGTCCGAACGCTTGGATTTCGATCTTGCCAACGATGCATTTGGGAAGCTTCAAGGAAAATTGAAATGATTGGGATGATTTCGCCTAGCGCAGGGGCTCTTCTCGTTCCCGGTATTGGAACCAAAGAGAGTCTTATTCTTAACCTGATCGATGAGACGGAGCAAGATTTGAACAAAGCGCGGTTTATGTATTCCGCTGCACAGGATTGGAAGGAAATCGAAGGGCCGAATTCAGAGGCTCTTTTGAAAAGCGCGACTGAAGAGTATTGGGTAGCGAGAGTTGTTTCGTTTGTTCGTGTGGTGCTCAATGGGCTTGATAAGGTGCTGGCAGAAAGAGTGTTTCAAGAAGTTGAAGAGATTCTTCTCGTCCGGACATATATAACTGACAAGGTGCTTTCTCGCCTCCTTGTCGCTCCTCTAAAGGATAATTGTGAAATTTCTTCATTTGCTACCCTAGCTCTCTCAAATGGTTTTTCAACAACTGCGATTCTTCTTGATGAGTTGAGAGAGCTTCAGCCATTACTTCGTAGATTTGCAAATATATGGTTGGAGTTGCCCGACTCAGCATTCCTTTGCTTCTCGGAACCAAAGGAGGCGGTATGGATTGCCGTAGTGGAAAAAGGTGGAATTGGAAAGCTGCTTAAAGCTATCAATAAGAGAGACCTTACTAATCAGTGGAACCTCTTGGCGTTTCATTTTACGTCTCCTCAGTCTCGGCTCGGAATAAATGCATTAGCACAAGAGTTCTCTCAAAGATTTTTCCCCCAAGAGTCTATAAAAAAGCAAAAAACAAAAAATATTTACAAAATAGAATGGCCGGAAAGTAATTCCACACAAAAACATATCTCCAATCCTTTCGAAAATTTTGATAGTTATACGAGAGTCAAGAAGCAAATTGCATCAATTACGAAAGCTATTTCTCAAGGGAACGATTTTATTGCAAAGAAGTTTCTTGGAGAGCTTGTTGATCAACAAATCGCATCGTCTAAAAATAAGGAATATGTTGTAAAATCACTTTGCAATATTGCCAAGCAATGTTCTGAAATGTTCAGGTTAGATTTCGAGGTGTTATGCTTAGATAAAGCAGTCGCAATAGACTCTTCCGATGCATGGTCACTCATTCAGTACGGTGATTATTTGAAAAGAACAGGAAACTACGACATAGCCTTGGAATATTTAAGTAAGGCAGAGCTGTATTGCTGTAACGAAATTTCAAAGTCATCCGAAGCCGACGTTTATTCACAACAAGGAAAATATGTAAAAGCAATTAGTACTTACAAGTCCATACCTGATTGGAATAATAAACCTGAGGTGCTTAACGGTATTGC
The DNA here is from genome assembly GCF_046883345.1 of Hydrosulfovibrio ferrireducens. Lineage (NCBI taxonomy): Bacteria > Pseudomonadati > Thermodesulfobacteriota > Desulfobulbia > Desulfobulbales > Desulfobulbaceae > Hydrosulfovibrio > Hydrosulfovibrio ferrireducens. The sequence continues at coordinate 14,692 of NZ_JALKCW010000004.1, forward strand.
AGACAACTTACGACGCATGGGCAGACTAGATGAAGCAGAAGCTTCTTATAACGCACTAATAGAACAGTCACAAGCCGGCTTATTAGGTCATGATTGGGATGATTCTCGTGCACAGGCAGGAATTGCGGAGATAGCGAAGAGGAAAGGTCTGCTTGACGTCGCAACGCATATCTATAATGACATATTGAGCCGACGCAATATAAACTATAAAGAAATTTTCTTTTATAAAAGAGGTTTGTGTAATGTGCTGAAAACCATGGAAAAATTTGATGATGCATATAAGCTTGCGGATGAAATCGTTCAGCAATATCCCTTTTCTTCAGAAGCTAGATTTGCACGGGGTGCAATTCTTGGTTTAATTGGTAGAGAAATAGAGGGGCTTCGTGACTTCCCCGAAAATGATTCTTCTCCATTTTGGCGAGGCTGGTTGCAACATTATTACCGAGGCCTATTGCTTCTGAAACTTGACAGGTACGATGAGGCGAAAAAAAATCTTGTAGATAAGTTCCCCTCTGCCATTGCTTCAGGTGAAGAAAAAACCATTTTAAGAATGGCAGCGGCTCTTTATTATCTGAAAAAAGATGATGTCGCTTCTGCCGATGGAAATTTGTCAGAGCTTTCCGAATTATATGATTACCATTCACAATATTTATCCATGGTTTTGAAGTTACACTGCGCTACTCAAAAAGAAGATTTTGCCCAAATTAAAGCCCTTAAAAAGTCTATTTTGGGACTAAAAATTGTAGATAAAAGTTTGCATAATGCCGTCTTGGCTCTTGACAGAAAAGACTATTCTTTAGCATTTTCCTGTGAAATTGATGCACTTTTGAGGTTGGCTGCTTAAGTCAATTTGTTAACGTGGGAAAACATAGGGATATTTTTCCTTTTTGTTAGATGCCCCATATTTGCGACATCCCTTGGCTCTCCTGAATAGGACGGAGTCCTTTATCGTACCCCACCTGTTTTTTTATTGCCGTAAATCCTCAAGCTGAAAAGCCAAAGGCGTAGCACTCTTGTCCAGTAGCTCGCGGCAGTATGAGCAGGCGCGGCAATTCCTATCGCAACCGGCAAGTATGGTCAGAAACTCCGCAGGCAATTTTTCATTGGCCACATGCAGCCGTTTGGCCAGCCATTCCATGGTATCCATCAAATCCAGCAGGTTGCCCGCGTAATATCCAGGGACATAATACCTATTCCTCTTAAGAACAAACCGTAATTAGTATTATGTCCCCGGAATAAAAAAGAATAATGCTCAGAGAACCTCCGCTTCTCTTCCCGATAGCCCCACCGCCCCGTCCCGCAGCTCAAACTTGTATCCCACCCCATACACAGAATGGATGAACTCTGAGTTGGCGCTGCTCAAGGCGATCTTTTTGCGCAGTTTTTTGATATGACTGTCGATGGTTCGGTCAGCCACGATCCGCTCGTCGGGATAGATGCTGTCCATCAACTGTTGGCGGGTGCAGACCTGCCCCGTCTTAGAGGAAAGGAATTTTAGCCCTGTAGGTTGGGTAGAGCTTTGCGAAACCCAACGATTTTGGTCGGCAAGCAGATCATGATGGTGTTTTGGTCAACACTCGTAACTGTTGGGTTTCGTTCCTCTACCCAACCTACCAAAGCTTCCCCTATTTTTTCATTGCCGCAGGTCCTCAAGCTGAAAAGGCAAGGGGGTAGCACTCTTGTCCAGAAGCTCACTGCAGTATGAGCAGGCGCGGCAGTTCTTGTCGCAACTGCTCAGCCTGGTCAAAAAATCCGCAGGCAATTCTTTATTGGCCACATGCAGCCGCTTGGCCAGCCATTCCATGGTATCCATCAAATCCAGCAGGTTGCCATCATATCGCCGGGCCGCATAACCCCGCACCACCCGTTGCAGAAAGGCGGGTCCCAGGGTTCTGCCACAGAGCTTGATCACCTCCACCATTCCCTCATAATGCTGCAGATTCTCGGGCCGGATAAAGGGCGACTTGAACAGCTTTGCCGGCTGCGCACCGAGTTCCCGGATGCAGCCCAGTTCCTGGTTGGTGGCATGTGTTTCGTTGGCGATACACCCTGTATTGGCAAAGGCGATTTGGGCGTCGTGGGCCAGCTTGAAGGGGCAGCGATCGAGGCAACCCTCGTTGGCCAGCAGGGTCAGCTTGATTTTTGGGTAGTGTCGGCGGCACTGCTTGGAGATATCCGCCAGTTCCGGCAGGTTGCGGTTCAGGGAACGGTCCAGATTGATTTTGGTCGGGGGCTTGAAACCGGTTTCGGCAATGGCTTCAAGGCAAGCCCGCACCTTGGCAAAGGAATCGAGCATGCAGTTGACTCCGGGCAATGCCTCAAGCTGGGAGCAGGTCTCGGGGCTGGTGTCGGAGAGCGCCTGCAGGAGGTAGAAATCGACAATGGTGATGCCGTGGAGCACGTCTGCCGCAAGCAGGGTGTCCAGCGCCCGGATGATGGTGTGCAGAGCCGTCTTGTCGGTATAGAGGCTGGGGTGGTGGAAGCGGCTGTTGAGGAGGCCGTATTTTTTGGGGCCGGGCAGCCGGGCGAGAGCCGTAGCCAGATCTCCAAACTCCGGAACGGTGCTGGAGCGATGGCGGCCGTCCGGAATGTTTTTCAGAAAAAGGCTGAAGTGGACGGAATACAGCGAAGGCTGGAATTCGGCAAGAAATTCCACATAATCCGGGTCTGGCAGGAATGGGACATCGAGCAGGAGCATAGAGGATTCCCGGCTGGCGCACTGTTCTGGCAATACGGAGGGTGAACGATTGTATTGTACACCATTGCCCGCGCAGGGGCCAGCAGAGGGTGATGCCCCGATTTTCTTGTTTTCCCGGCCGTCTACAATAGCCTGGATTTTTTACCCCCATTCCGGTTAAGCTGTAGTGAGGCTGGCCGTAGGGTCCGCTATCCTTGCAAGGCGGAGGGGCTATGCAGATTGGGAACTGGGAAGAGGCGTATTTGGCGCAGAGTCAGGATGCCGCGGTGGGACGGATGTTTCGCGGGATCATCCATAACCTCGGCGGGATCATCCAGGTTTTTTCCCTGCACACGGATCTTGCCGGCATGATGCTGGACAAGGCCATGGCGGTGCTGGAACAGATGCGCCAGGCCGGACCATCGCCGGAGGTGGATGCCCTGCATGATCTTCTTGCCCGGAGGAGTGAGTCGCTTTCCCAGATGCAGGAAAAGGTGCGGCAGAGTCAGCAGATCCTGCAGCGGACCCTGATCCTGCCGGAGTTTCAGCAGTTGCCCGGCGGCGTTCCCTATACGATCAATTCCGTGATCGAGACCGAGGTGGAGTTTATGTCCGCCAATGCAACTTTTAAGCACAAGGTGCAAAAAAGCATGATCCTGGCCGAGGTGCCCGCCCTGAAACGTTTTCAACTTGAGCTGCACCAGATCATGCATATTCTGCTGGCCAACGGACTGGAAGCCGTGCAGGGGATGGATAACGCGGAGATCACGGTCGAGTCGGCCAGGGAAGGCGAGGGCATCGGCGTGCGGGTGCGGGACAACGGCCCCGGCCTGAGCACCGAGGCTGCGGCGCATCTCTACGAGCCGTTTCATTCCTGCAAAGAAGGGCATCTCGGCCTTGGCTTGTATCTGGCGAAAAAGCTCATTGCCCGCTGCGGGGGGGAGATCTCCTGCGAGAGCAGCCCCGGCCGCACCAGCTTCAGCCTGTTTGTTCCTCCGGAGGCCATGCAGCCATGAGGCAGCCCAGCGGAAAAGAGAACAAGGCGGCCAGCATTGCCACGCCAGGCACCCTGTTTGTGGTGGCAACCCCCATCGGCAATCTGGAGGACATTACCCTCCGGGCCCTGCGCATCCTCCGGGAGGTGGACCTGATTGCCGCCGAGGATACCCGGCACACCAGAAAGCTCCTTAGCCATTTCGATATCCACACCCCGCTGATCAGCTATTACAAGGAAAAAGAGGCGAGCCGCGCCCAGGAGATTGTGGCCCGGCTGCTTTCCGGAGCGCAGGTGGCCCTGGTTTCCGATGCCGGAACCCCGGGCATCTCCGATCCGGGCGGGATTCTGGTGCACAGCGCCCAGGCGCACAACATAGTCGTGGCGCCGGTGCCCGGGGTTTCCGCCCTGGCCACTCTGCTCAGCGTGGCCGGGTTGACCGAGCCCTCCCATCTTTTTCTGGGCTTTCTCCCGGCCAAGGGCACGGAGCGGCGCAAACTCCTGCGGGGTCTCAAAAACGATGTCCACCCTCTGGTCTTTTATGAGTCGCCCCGGCGGATCATCGCCAGCCTTGGCGATTGCCTGGCCGAGCTCGGCGACCGGCGCGCGGTGATCGGCAGGGAACTGACCAAGGTGCATGAGGAAATTAGCTCCGGCGAGCTGGCGCAGCTTCTGGACGGGTACAAGGTCCGGGAGGCGATCAAGGGGGAATTCGTGGTGCTCATCGAAGGCGTGCGTGCCTCCGCCTCGCAGCGGCCGGATAATCTTGAGGATTTGCTGCGCTGGTATCGGGGGCAGGACGGGGTCAGCCTGAAAGACGCGGTGGCGAATATTGCCAAGGATTTGGACCTGTCCCGCTCCGAGGTGTATCAGAAGGCCTTGGCCGTGTGGAAGGAAGCGGAGTGAAGAAGAAAGACGGCGGATCAGCCCAATGGCAGGAGCAGCGCAGATGTGGCAGAAAATAATCTATCTCGCCGCGGCCGGGGCCTGCGGCACCGTGGCCCGGTACGCTCTGTCCGGCCTGATGCAGCGGGTGGCCGGGAGCGGTTTTCCCTGGGGCACTGCTTCGGTGAATGGTTTGGGCTGCCTGCTCTTTGGGGCGATCTGGACCCTGACCAGCGAGCGTTTCGTTGGCAGCGGCGAGCTGCGGCTTGTCCTGCTCACCGGCTTCATGGGCGCCTTTACCACTTTTTCCACCTTTGTCGCCGAAAGCGGACATCTTTTCGCAGACGGCGAGTATGTATACGGGATGGGCAATATCCTGCTGCAGAACGGGGTGGGGTTGGTGCTGTTTTTTCTGGGGATGGCGTTGGGCCGATTGATGTAAGAAATCTGCTTAGCAGAAGCCAGAGGGATATGCTTTTTTCTTCTGTTCATTTCTTTGCTTGCCCAAAGAAACGAACCAAAGAAAGGGCACCCTGTGTCCCTTGTCCCGCCGTTGGCGGGAGGCCCGGAGTTTATGCCCCGCATGGGGTACTCCTCGATGCTGCCGGGGCTTTGCAAACTCGGCTGCGCCTCAAACAGTGCAAAGCCCTTTTTCGGCAGCCTCTCCGGTGCTCGGCTGCGGGCCAATGGGATTTTGACTGCATATGAAGCACAGAACTTGATTGAGATTGCCTGCTAATCACAAAAAGGAGACATGGCCATGGAACTCCCCTCGGAAGCGGAGCTGCTCCGCATCTTTATCGGCGAAACCTCCAAGCTCGGCCAGCGGCCGCTGTACGAACTCATTGTCGAAGAGGCTCGGAAGCGCGGGCTGGCCGGGGCCACGGTCACCCGGGGAATCATGGGGTTCGGCAGGAACAGCCGCATCCACACGGCCAAGATCCTGCGGCTTTCCGAAGACCTGCCGCTGGTCATCGAGATCGTCGACAGTCCTGAGCGGATCGCCGCCTTTCTCCCGGAGCTGGACGCCATGATCGGCGAGGGGATGGTCACCCTGGAAAAGGTCCGGGTGATCTCGTATCGGAGCAAGGAAACGAAGTGATGCGTTAAGGAGTTCAGCCCGAGGGGAGGGAAGAAATGCTTCGCCAGGTTGATCATGCCGCATTGCTGGAGTTCGTGCTCAAGCGGCGCAAGGCCACGGGCGGCTACGGCGCCACCCCGCGGCTGCCCGCCACCATCCAGGACACCTTTCAGGCGGTGGCCATCCGCCTGGTCCTGGGAGAAGAGACACCTACTCCCCAATCCGAACCCGCCCTGGCCGAATACCTTGCCCGGATGCTGGCCGTGCCCTGGCTGGGGATCGACACCACCTTCCGTCTGCTGTTCACCTGCCAGATCTGCGGGCTCGACCTGGATGCTCCGCGGCTGCGCTCCCATCTTGCCGCCTCCCTGAACCGGGATGCTTCCCTGGCCGGTGTCTATTATGTGCGCCGGATAGCCCGGGAGATTCTTGGGGATGAGTCGAGCTTTCGCGGCTCCGGACGGTCGTTGCTGCTGCCTGCCCCTTGCGCGGTGGGGGATGTGGCCCGATATCTGTTCGTGAAAAAGATGGATGGCCAACCGCCCGCAGGTGCGGGGGAACTGGCCGAGTGGCTCCAGCGCTCGCAGAACGGCGATGGCGGGTTCGGGTTTTTTCCGGGAACCACCTCGTTCATCGAGAACTGCCACGCCGCTCTTGCGGGTTTAAGCCTTCTGGGCGCAAGGCCCCTTGATCCGGGCAATCTCAGGGCGTTTCTCCTCAGTTGCCAGACCGGCAGAGGCGGGTTTGGACGGAGTCCCAAGGCCGCGCCGTTCCTTGACGCCTCCTGGCATGGCATTGCCAGTCTTCGTCTGCTTGAGGAGATGGAAAAGCGACCTGTGGGGGGCGTGCCGGATATTTCAAGCCAGCTCAGCCGGTTGGTTCTTTTCGTTTAAGCGTGTTTGCTCTTTGCGGCGCTGGTGTTTGCGGCCTTCACGATGAGCGGAGCACGTTGTATTTTCCCTCCTTTGGTAAAGGGGGAGGGGAAAAAGGGGGTCGCCTGGGGTGGCTTAAAAGAGGAAGTTCAGGATATACGTGCTTGCCGTGAACAGCAGGCACACCACCAGAATCCATTTGATGAACCCCGCGGGCACGAATTTTTGCAGCCGCGCCCCGCAGTACATGCCGGCGAAGCCGCCGATTCCGAAGAGAAAGCCCAAGAGCCAATCCGGGGCAATGACCATGCCCGGGTAGTGGGGCGCCAGCAGTTGGTAAAAGATCACCCCGGCCACCGAGGTGACAAAGGTTCCCATCAATGCGGCCCCGGCCACGGTATAGACCGGCAGGCCGAAGAAGCTGACCAAAAACGGAGCAATGATCGCCCCGCCGCCGATGCCATACACCCCGCCAACCATACCGACAACAAGGCTCAAGGCCATGAGGCCCACACCGTTGACCGTGAAGGTTTCCCCGTAAAAATCGTAAACGAGCCGGGTCGGGGTCCATTGCCGGACCGTGACGCAGGACAGGTGCTCGCAGGAGGCGGCTTCGCTTACGGCAGCCTGGGCTTGTTGTTTGTGCCGCTGCTGGAAACGCTCTTCGGTCGTGGGCGTGTCTCCATTTTTGGGGGTAAAGGCCAAAGTCTTGAGCAGCCGTCCGCCCATATAGAGCAGGACCAACCCGGCAAAGAGCTTGAAGTTTTTCGGGTCAGGCAGGTATTTGATCCGGACGATGGCCCCGACCAGAACGCCGGGCAGGGTGCCGATGATCACGATCCAGGTAAGGGGCCAGAGCATGCGCCCTTCCTTGATGTAACGGTACACGCCGCTGGGGATGGCCACGATATTGAACAATTGGTTGGTGGAGCTGACCGCCGGAGTGGTGAAGCCGAGCACGCTGACCTGAAAGGGCAGCAGGAGGAAGGCCCCGCTCACTCCGCCCATGGAGGTGAACAGGGAGATGGCAAAGGCGACCAGCGGCGGCACCAGCGGGTTGACCTCGATACCGGCAACCGGGAAATACATCAGCGGTTCTCCTTTGCAGGAAGGCTTTTCAGTGTTGCGTCCACCACCTGGCGGACCTCGGCCAGGCATCAGCGGCCGGCGGGGTTTTTTTCCGCGCACCGGCAGCAGCCATTTTTCTTCTCGGCTACAATGCGCTCCATGATCAGCGAGCGGCCATTTTTCACGACATCCTGACGCAGATCCTCTTCGGTGTAACCAAAACAGTAACAGATCAGGCGCGGCATGAAAGTCCTCCTGCGGGATATGGGGTAAGCCGTGGCGGCAGCCGCCGGTCATCCGGGCAGGATGATTTTTTTTCTATACCCCCCGGCGGAGCATTTGTCCAGCCGGGAGCGGATGCGACAATTGTTGCCGGAAGAGCATAAAAAAACCCCCATCCGGAACCTCGCTCCGGATGGGGGTTGCAGCATAGCCAAAAAAAATCAATACACCCAGCGGCCTTTGGTGTAGCGAAAAATCTCCGTGACCTGGATTTCGCTGGCTTGGGTGCCGGGGTGTTCCTTCATTTTTTGCAGGGTATCCCCTTCTTTCTCCATCACTTTCTGGGGATAGCGGAGAATTCCCACATAGGGTGTGGCCTTGGAATCGGTGCCGCGGACTTCCCGTATGCAGTCCGGCCCATAACAAATATAGCGGCCGACCACCCGGTCGTTGGCTGCAGCTTCGGGTTTCACGCCCTGGAGATTCTGCTGGTTGACCTGCTCAAGCCGTGCCATCCAGTTTCTGCTGAAGCCCTCGAAGCTTGTCAGAATGGCAGGCGGCACAACTTCTCCGGCCAGGGCCGGGCTGTGAACAAACAACGGCAACAGCAGGGCCGTGAAAATAAAAATCAGCCAAAGCGGTTGCCGTCCTGGCAGGCAGAAGTGTTTCATGGATATTTTCCGTGAAGGGGCAGCCTCGTTGGCTGCCCCTTACTTGTTGAGTGTCCGGTTATTGCACAAGCTTGAACTCAACCCGCCGGTTGAGTTCCCGGCCGCTTTCCGTTTTGTTGTCGGCCATGGGATGCGTTTCGCCAAGGCCAACTGTGCTGAGTTTAGCCGCATTGACGCCTTTTTTCACCAAGTAATCGTAGACCGCCTTGGCCCGGCGCTCAGAAAGCTTCTGGTTGTATGCGTCGGTGCCCATGGAGCAGGTGTGACCTTCGATCACCACTTTGAGATCCGGCTGTTCCTTCAGAATGCTTTGGGCCACATCCAGCACCGGCATGAATTCCGGCTTGATGACGGCCTTGTCAAAATCAAAGTTGATCCCGCGCAAGACAACGCGTTCTGCCGGTACTGGTTCTGCCGGTACTGGTTTGGCTGCCGGGACTTTTTCCTGGGCTCCCTTTTCCAGGAATACCCTTTCCAGGAAACTGGTCAGTTCCTTGCCGGAAGCCAGGGTGTCCGCGGTGGTGGCAAATCCGCAGCCGCCGGCCTTGGCTATGCCTTCCAGGGCTGCCTTGCCTTTCGGGTTGTTGCCGATCAGCACAGTGTAGATGCAGATTCTGTCGCCATAGGCATTTTTAAGTTCCGCCGCAGCCTTGACGGGGTCTGCGGTATTGGTGTCCAGGCCGTCACTGACCAGAATCACGGCAATACGGCCCTTGCTGTTTTTCAGAGCATCGATCCCGCCGGTGAGGGGCTTGGCCAGGGGAGTGAGCCCCCCTATTTTGGTGGCCATGACCGTTTTGGCAAAGTCAGCGGCGTTGTGGGTTTTCACGCCATAGACGAGATTGCTGTCCCGGAGGTTCGGACCGGTTGACGGGCCGAAGACGATCAGGCCGGAATCCAGTTTCAGGCCTGCAATGGCGCTGTTCATGCGGAGAAGGAGATTTTGCGCCGTGCTGAATTTTTGTACCCCTTCATAGCCGTCGAACATGGTCGAAGAGGCGTCCAGCATAAACAGGGCCGTATCCACTTTCTGCACATAGCCCTGCCCGAGTTTGGCGGCAAGATCTCCGCCGTCGTGGGGGAGATTTGCCTGTTTCGTTCCGCAAGCAGCAAGAAGACCGAGCCCCATCAGGCACAACAGTATTTTCCATTTTTGCATAATAGCTCCTCCTTGTGTTAGGTGTTTGAAGGTAAACTTTATTATCGCTTGGCACGGTGGAAAAAGACAAGCAAAATAACAGGATGCACTTTCATCTCCTGCATAGCGGGGGCGCAGGGAATCGTCTGGCAGAGGGCCGCGCCATCCCGGAACGTGTTCTGGTCGAGCCAACGTTCTCGTTCAGCCGTCAGCTCGCGGATGCAGGTGATCGGCCCGCCGCAGGCGGTTGTTTACCGCGGAACAATGCGGCGGCGGAGTTTCGGTTTTTTGGTGGAGATCGCGCATGGGCACAGGACTCTTGGTCGTTGCCGCAGGTCAATCCGCTTGTTATTCGCGTTGGGCAAGCCAGATCATATGTCTGCTGCCGCCTTTGCGTCCCCGCGCCCGGGCCGCGACCTCTTCCACCGTGAATCCTGCCTGGCGCAGCAGTTTGGAAAAGGCGGGATCGGAAGTGGCGGACCAGATGGCCAGGATGCCCGATGGCTTCAGAGCGGCACGGGCGGCGATCAAGCCCCCCCTGGTATAGAGCCAGTCGTTGCCGGAGCGGGTCAATCCCTCGGGCCCGTTATCCACATCGAGCAGGATGGCATCGTACCCCTGCTGTTCCGTTTTTAAAATTATGGCGACATCGATCACCCGCAGCGAAACCCGACCGTCATCCAGGGGGTTCCCGGCCAGGCCGGCAAGAACCCCCCTGTTCCAGGCCACCACCGCCGGGAGCAGTTCGGCCACCACCACTTCGGCTTGGGCGTTGAGCCGCGACAATGCCGCCGCCGCGGTATAGCCCATGCCCAGACCGCCGATCAGGACCCTGGGGGAGGGGAGCCTGGCAAGCCGTGCACAGGCAAGTTCGGCCAAGGCATCCTCTGAGCCATGAACCCGGCTGTTCATCAGTTCATCGCCATCCACCCGGATGGAAAACTCGGCGCCCCGTCTATATAAGCGCAACGTTTCGGCGCCTCCGGGCACCGGGGCGCTATCCAGCAACTGCCAAGGGATCATGATGGCCTCACGATTTTACCAGTTCTCGCCGAGCAGTTCGAAGTGCGCTTGGGCGTGGGCGCAGGCGGGGCATTCGGCCAGCGCCTCGGTGCCATGGTGCAGATAGCCGCAGTTCCGGCAGCGCCAGACCACCGGGGTGTCCCGTTTGAAAACCCGTCCTCCCAGAATGTTGGCGGCCAGTTCCAGATAGCGTTTTTCGTGTTGTTTTTCGGCCACGGCAATGGCCATGAAGATATCGGCGATTTCGATGAAGCCCTCGTCCTTGGCCACGGTGGCAAAGCCGGGATACATGATGGAGTATTCATGCTTTTCGCCGGCCGCCGCTTCCTTCAGATTGTCCAGGGTGGGGCCGATCATCCCGGCGGGAAAAGCGGCGCTGACCATCACCTCGCCGCCCTGCAGCATCTTGAAGAGCCGCTTGGCATGCTCCTTTTCCTGATTGGCAGTCTCCTCAAAGATGTCGGCAATCTGCACAAAACCGTCCTTTTTTGCCTTGGAGGCAAAGTAGGTGTAGCGGTTGCGCGCCTGGGATTCGCCGGCAAAGGCGGTGAGGATGTTCTTTTCAGTCTGTGAGCCTGGTAGTTTCGCCATGGTGTTTTTCCTTTTTCTTGAATTGTGTTTAAGCAAATGGGGGGTGCGGGCACTCCGTCCGCTGTTCCGGCGCCCGCGCCAGGATATCATTCTGACGCTTGCTGTTTTATTTTCCCGGTCAGGAGCCGGGCAAATCGTTATGTCACCATCAAACAAGGTCGAAGCGGTCCAGGTTCATGACCTTGTTCCAGGCTGCGACGAAGTCGCGCACGAACTTTTCCTTCGCATCGTCCTGGGCATAGACCTCGGCCAGGGCGCGCAACTGCGAGTTGGAGCCGAAAACCAGATCCACGCGGGTACCGGTCCACTTGAGTTCGCCACTCACGCGATCACGGCCCTCGAACACCTCTGGGTCTGCCGGGGTTGCCTTCCAGGTTGTGCCCATGTCGAGCAGATTCACGAAGAAGTCATTGGTGAGCGTCTCCGGCCGCTTGGTGAAGACCCCGTGCCGGGTCTGTCCGAAGTTGGCATGCAAGACGCGCATGCCGCCGACAAGAACCGTCATCTCAGGAGCGGTCAGGGTCAGCAGTTGCGCCCGGTCAACCAGCATCTCCTCCGCCGATACAGCGTATTTGGTTTTCTGGTAGTTGCGGAACCCGTCTGCTTTCGGCTCAAGCACACCGAATGACTTCACATCGGTTTGCTCCTGCAACGCATCCGTGCGTCCCGGGACGAAAGGCACCTCCACTGCGTGCCCGCCAGCCTTGGCCGCCGCTTCGACCGCCGCGCAGCCGCCCAGGACGATCAAGTCGGCAAGCGAAACCTTTTTTTTGCCCGACTGCGCGCTGTTGAACTCCTTCTGGGTTTGCGCAAGGGCTTGCAGCACAGTCGCAAGTTGCTCAGGCTGGTTGACCTTCCAATCCTTTTGCGGGGCAAGACGAATGCGTGCCCCGTTGGCGCCGCCGCGCTTATCGGAATCTCGGAACGTGGCTGCCGACGCCCAGGCGGTGGAAACCAGTTGGGAGACTGACAGGCCCGAGGCAAGGATCTTGGCCTTGAGGTCCGCGATGTCCTTGGCGTCGATCAGCTCATGATCGACTGCGGGCACCGGATCTTGCCAGATCAGTTCCTCCGCCGGGACCTCCGGGCCGAGATAGCGCGAACGCGGGCCCATGTCGCGGTGGGTTAGTTTGAACCACGCCCGGGCAAAGGCATCCGCGAATTCCTCGGGATTTTCGTGGAACCGTTTCGAGATTGGCTTGTAGATCGGATCCATCCGTAGAGAGAGGTCCGCCGTGGTCATCATGGTTGAAACCCGCTTTGACGGATCGTGAGCAGCGGGCGCGAGATCCTTTTCATCCGGATTGACCGGGACCCACTGGTATGCACCGGCGGGGCTTTTTACCAAATTCCAATCATAGCCGAACAGCAGATCGAAATAGCCCATATCCCATTGGGTCGGATTCGACGTCCACGCGCCCTCGATGCCGCTGCTGATCGTATCTCCGCCTTTGCCGCTGCCAAAGCTGCTCTTCCAGCCGAGTCCTTGCTCTTCGATGGAGGCGGCTTCTGGTTCCGGACCCACATGCGACGCCGGGCCAGCGCCGTGACATTTGCCAAAGGTGTGGCCGCCGGCGATGAGGGCCACGGTCTCTTCATCGTTCATGGCCATGCGAGCGAAGGTGGTGCGAACGTCGCCGCCGGAGGCGAGCACATTCGGTTCGCCGTCCGGCCCTTCCGGGTTCACGTAGATCAGGCCCATCTGCACGGCCGCCAGGGGGTTTTCCAGATCCCGGTCGCCGCTGTAACGGCTCTTGGGTTTGTCGCTGGTAGCCAGCCATTCCTCTTCGGAACCCCAGTAGACGTCCTCTTCCGGCTCCCAGATGTCCTCGCGGCCGCCGCCGAAACCGAAGGTCTTGAAGCCCATGGACTCAAGGGCGCAGTTGCCGGCGAGGATCATCAGGTCGGCCCAGGAGATCTTGTTGCCGTATTTCTGCTTGATCGGCCAGAGCAGACGGCGCGCCTTGTCCAGGTTCACGTTGTCCGGCCAACTGTTGAGGGGCGCAAAGCGCTGGTTACCCGAACCGCCTCCGCCGCGGCCGTCGCCCATGCGGTAGGTCCCGGCGCTGTGCCATGCCATCCGGATGAAGAGCCCGCCGTAATGGCCCCAGTCGGCCGGCCACCACTCCTGCGAGTCGGTCATCAGCCCGTACAGATCTTTTTTTACGGCGGCCAGATCGAGCTTCTTGAATTCTTCCGCGTAGTTGAAATCCTCACCCAGGGGATTGGATTTGGCGGAATGCTGGTGCAGAATATGAAGGTTCAACTGGTTCGGCCACCAGTCCCGGGTGGACATGCCGCCGCCGGCTATTTGTTTGCTGGTTTTGCCTGTTACCGGGCACTTGCTGTTTTCGCTCATCTTCGTTCTCCTGTGAGGTTGAAGGGTGCAAAGCTAACAAAGGGGTTGCAGGGGCTTGGCTACGTTCTTTTGCGGCATAACCCGCGCGTCAAAATTCCCGCGCGCCATCTTGATACATTGGACTTCCTTATTAATAAGATACCGAGTTGATCAATTTGATAATTCCCTTAATGGCTGAGATACAAGAAGCATTATTATGATCTTGTACTATTTAAGAATTATTCTTATTGAAGGCAACAAAAAAACGACTTTAGTGTTTTTTTTCTTTTTTGAGGCATGCTGTGCAGATTCCCTCGGCCACGATATTCCTCGTCTGGATAGCGCCCCATGCTTCCAATTCCGGGGGCAGGAGCATGGTGTCAAACGATTTCCAGGTGAAATCTTCGATTGTCTGGCATTTTTTACAGATCAGATGATGATGGGCCCCGTAGTCCGATTCAAACCGGGTGAGCCCTTCGGAGGTCTGGATGCGGTTTGTCATTCCGGCTTCTTCCAGCAAGGCAAGGGTCCGGTAGACGGTATCCAGTGAGATGGTGGGGATGCGTTTCCGCACTCGCAAAAAAAGAGCTTCGACGGTGGGATGATCCTTGGAGGTGAGCAGCTCGCGATAGATTTCCAGCCGCTGGTGGGTCATTTTAAGACCCTTTTTCCGGCAGAACTTTTCAAAATCGGTAAACCGAGAATGCAGGGATTGTTCATCCTGGTCGAGCATGGAGATACCTCTCTCGGGGAAAAGACTTCGAGAATTTAGTTTAGTATAATTGTTGCCCTTCTCTTGGTCAAGGGCGTTGCACCTTGGCCTGTGGCCAAGCGAAATGGTTTTTCGCCGCGGCACGATCCGGAAAAAACGAATAGTCGAGTGATCTAAAGACGATATCGTCTTCTTCCGGTCGGCTCGTTTATTTCGCTTTGCGGATGTCCGGTCTGAATATTACAGTATGAGGAGAAACAGAGGGCGTGTTAGGCAAGGCGAATTGGTCCTGCCATCGTGTTGCGGCCAACACAGTAGGGCGGAACAATGAAAAAGGTGATTACTTCCGAAAAAACCGCGATCAAGCTCTGGCTCGACGACATGGACTCCGGAGCCTTGGCCCAGGTCAAAAATCTTGCCAATCTGCCCTTTGTTTTCAGGCATGTCGCCGTGATGCCCGATGCCCATCAAGGGTATGGCATGCCCATCGGCGGGGTCATGGCCTCGGAAGAGATGGTCATCCCCAATGCGGTTGGCGTTGACATCGGCTGCGGCATGTGCGCCGTGCGCACCTCCCTTACCACCCTGTCCACGGAAAAATTGAAAGCAGTCCTGGCCGAGATCAGACGGACCATCCCCCTTGGCTTCAAGCACCATAACACGGCGCAGGACCGCAGGCTCATGCCCAAGTCCGAGATACCCTTGGAGGAACTGACGGTTATCGCCCGGGAATACAGCAGCGCCCTCACCCAGCTTGGCACCCTGGGCGGCGGCAACCATTTCATCGAAATCCAGAAGGGCAATGACGGCCATGTCTGGCTGATGGTGCATTCCGGCAGCCGCAATCTCGGCTTTAAGGTTGCCAACTATTACAATCGCTTGGCCATGGAGCTGAACAGGAAGTGGGGCTCCAAGATTCCGCCGAACTGGCAATTGGCCTTTTTGCCCATCAACAGCCCGGCCGGGCAGATCTATTTGCATGAAATGCGCTTCTGCGTCGAGTTCGCCTATGCCAACCGGAAGATGATGATGGAGCGGGTCAAGGATGCTATCCTCTCCGTGGTGCAGCCGGTAACCTTTGAGCCGATGATCAATATCGCCCATAATTACGCCGCCATGGAGGAGCATTTCGGTAAAAATGTCATAGTCCATCGCAAGGGTGCGACCCGGGCCCAGGCAGGGGAGATCGGCATTGTCCCGGGCTCCCAGGGCACGCCCAGCTATATCGTGCGGGGCAAGGGCAACAAGGAGAGCTTCGAGTCGTGCGCCCACGGCGCGGGCAGAAAGATGGGCCGCAAGCAGGCCCAGCGGCAGTTGGATCTGGCTCAGGAAAAAAAGCGCTTGGACGAGCAGGGGATTATCCATGCCATCCGCTCGGTCAGCGATCTGGAAGAAGCGGCCGGCGCCTACAAGGACATCGACGAGGTTATCGACAATCAGCTCGATCTGGTGGAGGTGTTGGTGGAATTGCGCCCCCTGGCGGTGGTTAAGGGGTAAGCGATCGAGTTTCCTTTTTCTTCTGCATGATCCTTTCCAGCTCGCCGCCGTCGACGATCTCCTGCCGGATCAGAATACTGGCCAGGGTGTCGATCTGCCGCCAGTTGGCTTCCACCAGTTCCCCGGCTTTTCGCGTGGCCTTGTCGATCCAGAGGCGAACCTGGCGCTCCACCACCTCCCGGAAAAACTCTTTGTTCACGTTGCGGCTCAGGGTGTCGGTGTGGACAAATCCCAGCTCCTCATCCATGCCTAAATTGGCGATGGCGGTGTAGGCCTGGTGCGTCGCCTCCTCAAGATCGCCGGCCGCGCCGGTGTCCATGCCCTTGGCCCCGAATTTTTTCATGCTCGCCGTTCTGCCGGCCATGAGCACGCAGATGTTGTTGAATACCTCTTCTTTCGAGAGGTTGCTGGGGAAATCCTCGATGCTGTACGAGATGAAGCCCAAAACCCGCAAGCGCGGGGCAATGGTCACCTGCTCGATTTTGGTGTTTGGCAGCAGCAGATAGGAGAGCACCGCATGCCCGGCCTCGTGGAAGGCGGTCAGGCGCAGGTCTTCCTCCAGGTTGCGGATCTGGGTTTTTTCCAGTTTCGAGCCGTACTTGATGATGTTGATCTGCTCGATGAGGATCTCCTCGGTGATGCACTTCAGTCCGTGGCGGATGGCGTGGAGCGAGGCCTCCTTGCCGATGCGCTGCAGCTCGTAGCCGTTCATTCCCGAAATGTAGCGCACCACCTTGTCCACATCGATCTTGCCGTTGTTGGGCTTTTTCAGGATCTGTTCGATGAAGAAGCGCCGCGCTTCCCGGTCCAGCTCCGGCGCCTCGACAAAGGTGTCGATGCGGTCAGGTTCGATGAGCAGTGGCGGGACCTCCTCGCGGCTCACCGCCGTGATCACGGTGAACACCGATTCCTCCGGATCGTCGGAAAGGGCGTCGATCTCAAGAGCGATCTGGTCGGAGGGCACGCTGGTCAGCACCCCTTCCAGCAAAGCCTTGATGTCGATGCCGTCCAAAAAAACGATGCTGGGTGCGTATTCCCGCGCCTTGAGATAGACCAGCCTGAGGTATTCGGAGTCAAACAGCTCGGTGCGGGAAACATAGATATAGGGCCGGCCGGCCTCCCGGGCAAAGGCTTTGCCCAGCAAGGTTTTTCCCACCCCCGGCGGTCCGTGGAGCAACATGCCCTTGGGCATGCTGATGGAGAATTTTTTCACCAGCTCGGGTTTTCTCAGGGTGTTGATGATCTGCTTCAGAGTGGTTTTGGTCTGGCGGTTGCCGGCAATGTTTTCAAAGCCAATCTCGGAAAATTCGATGGCCGGGCGTTCGCCGCGCAACAGCCCCTTGCTCGCGGGCAGCGCCCGAATTTCCGCCCGGCTCAGGCTGAAAATGAGGCGGTCTCTCCGCTGGTATTCCTTCCAGGTCAGCTCCACGGTTTGGTTGTTCTTGTAGATCTGGGGCAGGAGCTGCTCGCCTGCCTCCGAGAGCTTGCGCAGCGAGGCCTCGGCCTTTTTCGTTACCTTGAAGGCAATCCGGGCCGGGGCGACTGGCAAGTGTCGCAGACACCGGGTGATCTTGAAAAGCACCTCGTCGGGCAGCTTCTGCTTCACCTTTTTGGCGGTAATCGCCGGGCCAAGGGCGAGCACCAGAAGGGTGACCAGATCCGTGAGTTCCGGGAATTCAAGCGCAATACCCTTTTCCCTGAAATGGCCACCCAACCGCAACAGGGAATCGGTGCCGATGCGGACCATGGCCTTGATGCCCAGCCGGTTGAAAAGGATGATGTAGTTTTGGGCCAGGGTGGCCAGGAGCTTCGGGGTGATCGCCTCCTGAATCACCTCGCCTGCCACCTTCTTTTCCTTGGCGATTGTTTCCATGATCAGTCCCTGGGCCCTGGCCTTGCTGCGCCGGAAGGTGGCCAGGAACTCCTTGCTCTGGTACAGCACGCTGCCCAGGGTGGAGGTGAAGATGAAGATCACCTCCCGGCAGTTGATGCCGCTGTCCGGGTCCTCTTTGCTGATCAGGTCGAGCAGCGCCATCTGCATCTGGTTGCTCGCCATTTCGATGGATTCAAAGAGGATGATGGCGCGGGGGGTGGCGCGGAGAAAGCGGATCAGTTCGCCTTCCTTGATTTCCTCGCCCACCACCTGGGGAGCGAGGAGCTGGTCAGCGTTTTCCGCTTCGCTGTAGCGTTCGAGGTCAAAATGTTTGAAGCCCTCATACTCCTTGAGCATGGAGCAAAGCACCCGGGCCAGATAGATTTTGCCCACGCCCGGGGGGCCGAGGAAGGTGAAAATCGCCTTGGGCGGCGCCTCCTTGGGCGGGCGGAATGCCATGTGGATGAAGGCGTCCACCACCTCGTCGACGGCATCGTCCTGGTCGAGAACGGTCTTTTTCAATGCCCGGCGGATGGCCTCGAACTGCTTGAGCTGGTTTTTTGGGGGGATGGGACGTGGCAAGAGCTTTCTCCCTCAATGGTTTTCAGGCGGGTTCTTCCTTGCGGCCTGCCAAAGCGGCAAGTCCAGGTGCGCGCCAACGAGGCGAGTTGGTAAGAAAAAACGGATGCTCTCCTTACTCTAGGGAAAAAGGGGGCTGGGAGTCAACTGGTTCCGCTCTTTTCCCTGCCCCGAGTTGATGATGGTTCCCTCCGGCGTAGCGCATTGTGAGTTCGTAAAGCTGGAGATCCTTGCCTCGGCGAAGCTTGCAGCCCGTCGGCTGGAGCCGTTTTTGCAAAATTTTACGCTGGAGGGGGAAATCGACGAGGATACTGCTTTGCGGGTTGCATATGTGAAAAATTTTGTGCGCTCAATCGATTGGGTTCAGGACAATGTCCACCTGCAAGAATCAGTATGTGCTTGACTGAGAAGTCTCCGGGCAAGCGCGAAGAGCCTGGGCGCTTATTTTACAGGCACCAGGTCGATGATGGTCACCTCCGGCGGAGCCAGGAAGCGGATGGGCGGCCCCCAAGTGCCGGTGCCGGGACTCGGGTAGAGAAAGCCGCTGGTAAGGCGCGTGAGCCGGCCGGCTGTGTGGGGATACAGGAACCAGGTGAGCAGGTTGAAGGGAAAAATCTGGCCCTTGTGGGTGTGGCCGGAAAGCTGGAGATCGAAAAGACCCAGGCTTGCCGGGTTAAGATCCGGGCGGTGTTTGAGCAGGATGGTGAAATTTTCTCTGGGTTGGGCGGAAAGAAGATCGCCTTCCGGCTTGGCCGGTTTTTTGTCAAAGAGTGTGACGGTCGGATCGTCCACCCCGACGAACGTGATGCCTCCGGCCACTACTGCCTGATCGTGCAGCAGGGTGAAGCCCGATTTTTCGGTAAAGTCCAGGGCATCCTGCAACCCGGCGTAAAATTCATGGTTGCCGGTAATGGCAAATTTGCCCAAGGGCGGCCTGATTGCCGCCAGCAATGCAGCCTCCGCGCCGAGGTGGTTGAGCTGGCCGTCAAGCAGGTCGCCTGTCGAAACCAGAATATCGGGCTGCGCTTCCTGTATTCGGGCGAGGATCCGGCTGAGCCTGTCCTCCCGCACGATAAGGCCAAGATGCACATCCGAAATCTGGGCAATGCGTATCTTGCCTGGGATCTGAGTAATCTTGGGACTGGCGATTTCGATCCGTTGCAGGCGGATGTCCTTTGCCTCGAAAATCCCGTAGCCGTAAATCGCAACCACCAGCATCGCCTGTATGGCAAAGATCCGGCGCGGCGACAGAGTTGAGTGGAAAAGCCTTTGGTTCAGGATTTTTTCCATTGACTGCACGGCAAAGCGGGCCGTATCAATCGCTACGGAAAAGGTCAGGAAGAGAAAAAGCAATCCCATCCAACTGAAGCTGGCATAGGCCCAGAATCGGGCTCCTGTCTCAATTCCCGCCCGTTCGGCCACCCGGACCATAATCGGCGCTGCGATCATGATCGCCATGAACAGGGCTATGCCGCGCGTGGTCTTTTTGCCGGGCTGAAAGGCCAAGCCGATCTTGCGCAAGGCATAGTAGTGGGCGAGAGGATAGATGGAAAGATACAGAAGCAGGAAACGGAGCATGCTTTTTTTCATCCCCCAGATTGATTTGAACAAGCGGAGTCAGGAGATGTTGATTATAAACATTCCCAACGGGCAAGGCAATTTTTCCCTGATTGAAGCAGCGTATTTCACTTGGCAGATCACGGCATCATTAGGTAGAGTAAATGGGCGGTCATCATCCGGACCCAGGCCGGGTCAGCCCGGCGACCACCCCGGTGACGGCTTATCACATAACAGGATAAACCCATGCAAGAAAACTCGCCATCGCCGATGGTGCTGCGTTATTTTCTGATTCTCTTCCTTGCCTCGATCCTCTTGGTCGGGTGGTTGTTCCGGCCTTTTTTGTCGATCCTGATCCTCTCCTACCTGCTGACCAGCGTTTTTCTGCCGACCTACAAGCTGCTCAACCGCAAACTCTCGGATTTTTTCGCCTCGTTTTTGACCTGCGTCCTGGTGATGCTGCTGGTTTTCATTCCTCTGGTCTTTTTTACCACCGCTTTGGTCCAGGAGGCCCAGCATCTGTATGAATGGGGCCGGGGGTCGGGTGTCAATCTCGCCCTCAAGCTCCGCGCCTTTCAAGAAAGCGCGCTGTTTTTTGGCCTGCAGGAGATCGCCGCCATCCTGGGTTTTTCCCTGGAAGCGGAAGACGTCACCCGGGCGTTCGCCGACTTGGTCCGGTCGGTCGGGCTTTTCTTTTACAGCCATGCGGGCAACTGGGCCGGCAATATCATGATGTTTCTTTTCAACTTCTCGCTGATGCTTCTCACCATCTTCTTCCTGTTGATCGAGCAGGACCGGTTGCTCAGCTATATTCTGCGGCTCTCTCCCCTGCCCGAGGTTCAGGGCCGGCGCCTGTTCGCCAAGTTCGACGAAATCACTGGCGCGGTGCTGATCGGCAACGGGATCTGCTCGATAATCCAGGGGGTGCTGGGCGGCATCATCTTTGCCGTGTTTTCCTTGGGGCCGCCGGTGCTTTGGGGGCTGATCATGGCGGTGCTGGCTTTTCTGCCCATCGTCGGCATCGGCCTGGTGCTGGTGCCCGCCGCCCTGGTCCTCGCTTTTAAGGGCAATATGGCCGGCGCAATTATCCTCACGGCTCTGTATGGGGTTATCACGATCATCATTGAGTACTTCATGAAGGCGAAGATGGTGGGCGATCGGGTCAGGATGCATATTCTGCTGGCTTTTCTCGGCATGATCGGAGGATTGAGCGCCTTCGGCCTTCTCGGCATCATCTACGGCCCTTTGATCATTACCGCCTTTCAGACCTTGGCGGAATTTTATCTCGGCAGCTACGAGCGCTATGTGAAAAATCTCAACGCGGATTGATTCCTCTCCCCTCACGGACCCTGATTTCGCGGCCTGCGGTTTTACTGCCGGGGAGAAGAATACAAGCTGTTCCTGATCAGGTGGAAGGCGTAGAAGGCAACGACAGGGGATGTTTGAAAGGATCCGCGAGCAGAACTCGGAGTATGTTTTTCATCGCGGCTTGATGTGGACAAGGTGCTGCCGGAGAAAACCGGCAACACCCGTGGTCCGCGCGATTTCTCCCGGCAGCCTGAACAGGCCTCACTTGCGGCCGGTCACCTCGGCATTCTCGATAATAACGCCGTAGCGGTATCCCGCGCCGAAGTCACGGTTGCGGGAAAGATTTCCTGTGATGGTGACCACCTCCCCGACTTCAGGCAGCGAATCGGTGGTGACTACCAGATCGTTGGTTCCGGCCGCCTGGTTGCCGGTGCCGTCTTGCAGATGCAGCCAGTTCTTGCCCAGGATGCCGCGGTTGACCTTGACCACCTTGGCTTGTACCACCACCGGCTTATTCTCCAGGGAATCTTTTTTTTCAAAAATCTCGCCGATGGTTTGCGCATTGGCCCCCCCGGCCTTGCTCACCGTGATTGCCGTAACCGGAGCGGCAACGGCGGCGGGGGGCGCGGCAACAGCGGCTCCGGCGGATGCAAGCCCCGGCGAAAAAACAATGCTGTCGAATGACCGATTCAGCGAGGCGCTTTTGAAATTGCTCATCGCCATGCCCGGCTGGCAAGCGATATCACTGCCCACCGAGATCGCGCTCTGAGGCAGGGCCACCCAGGTTGTGACGCCGTTCTTGTCCACCAGGGCATAGGTATACCCGCCGCTGTTCATGGTTTCAACCACCTTGCCCGAGACCTTTTGCGCCGTCGGGCTGCTATTCCCCACCATTCCCGATCCGTCACCGTTGGGCGAAAAAGCTCCGGCCTGCGGGAGGTTCCACAGGAGCAGGGAAGCGGCGAGCGCCAGACCGAGGCGAAATGTCATTCTCTTGCGTGCATGCATGGGGTGAGACCTCTTCAAATATTTCAGGGGGAAGCCGTGCCGATGGCAATTTGAGCCAATCCGGCAGGTGCATTTTTTAACTGTACGATGTTTTTCAAAAGTTGCTCATAATAACGTCAGGCCCTGGCCACATTTTTCATGGCCCTGGCCGTTTTTTGCCGTTTGCCGGGGGATAAAAGCGCCATTCCTTGTTGACGATAAGCCGAGCCCCGCGCCGGAAGTTGAAAAATGACCAGGCCCAGCGCATGGTCACGGAAAGACGGTTTTCAAAACCGATCAGATAGTAGATGTGGACAACAAGCCAGGTGGCCCAGGCAAAAAAACCGCCGAAACGGAGGCGGCCGATCTCGACGATCGCTTTGCTGCGGCCGATGGTGGCGAGTTGGCCCTTGTCGTGATATTGGAACGGCTGCCGCGTAAACCCTGCGATTTCGCGGAGAATGTTTTCGGCAATGGCGCGACCCTGTTGGAGCGCCACCGGAGCAAGTCCCGGCAGCGGAGTGGAGCGGCCGTGGGTAAAGCAAGCCTGGTCGCCTGCCGCAAAGACCTCGGGATGATTCGGAAGGCTGAGGTCTGGTTCCACCACGATGCGGCCCAGCCGATCGGTTGCCACCCCAAGTTGCCGGCCGAGGCTCGCAGCCGTGACACCGGCGGCCCAGAGAATGGTGGACGCCTCCACTCGCTCCCGTCCGACCTGAACGCCGTCGCGGTCCATGCCGGTAACCGGGCTGGAGGTCCAGACCTGCACGCCGAGCTGCTCCAGGTCGCGCGTCGCTTCGCCTGCCAGGGCATCTCCGAAGGAGGGCAGGATGCGCGGCCCGGCCTCGATGAGGATGATGCGAGCCAGCTTGGGGTTGATGTTGCGGAAGTCCTGCGCCAGGGTGTAGCGACTCATCTCGCCGATGGCGCCGGCCAGTTCCACGCCGGTGGGGCCGCCGCCGACGATGACGAAGGTGAGGTGCCGACGTTGTTCGCTCGGATTTGCCGTGCGCTCAGCCGCCTCGAAGGCGGTGAGCACCCGCCGTCGAATCTCGGTGGCCTGCTCGATGGTTTTGAGCCCCGGGGCAAACTCCTCCCACTCCTCATGGCCGAAATAGGAGTGGCGGGCGCCGCAAGCGAGGAGCAGGTAATCATAGGGCAGTGTGCACTCCTTGGCGACCATCTGGCGAGCGACCAGATCGATGGCTGTAACCTCGTCCTGCAGCACCGTGATATTGCGGTATTTGGCGAGGATGTGCCGGATCGGCGCCGCAATCTCCGCCGGACTCAGGGCAGCCATTGCCACTTGGTAGAGCAGGGGCTGGAAGAGATGATGGTTGTGGCGGTCCACCAGTGTGACCCGGACACCTGCCTGGTTGCCGAGCATCTTTGCGGCATTGAGGCCGGCAAAGCCGCCGCCGACAATGACGACATCTTTTGTGGGAGTTGTCATTTTTTATCTTTGGAAGTCGATCAACTTGAACAGGGTGAGCGTGACCTTGCCCTTGGTGCCGGGGGCATTGAGCAGGTGCCAGGCCGTGTACTGCTCGGCATAGAGGGTGGCGGAGGTCATGCCGTCGAGCGCCACCACCACTTGCAGGCCGCGCAGGGCTGCGCCGGTGGCGGTATGCAGCACCGCGCCTTCCGCCGCTGTGCCGACGATGACCACGGTTTTGATCGCCCGATCGCGCAGAATCTTTTCCAGCTTTGTATTATAAAATTTGTCCACCCCGGACTGGACGATGGGCGCATCCCCCACCGGCTGCACGCCGGGAAGGATGGTCTGCGGGCTGCCCTTGGAGGTAAGGCTGTAGACCACTCCCACGCCCTTGGCCTTTGCCTGTTCGAGAAAATCCTTGATCCGGGGGACCGAATCCGGGCAGCGGGGCCGGCGCTCGGCATTGCAGGTCCATTCCTCGATGTCGAGAATCAGCAGGGCGCTGCTTGTAGGGTCAAGGTGCACCGGTTGTACCGCCACCACCGGCGGGGGAGTGATCTCGCTCCAGATATCCAGGAGGTTTTTTTCCTCTGCCATGGCAAGTGTTGGTGGAAAGGGCAGGAGGCAAAGGAGAAGGGCGAGGAGCAGCAGGGGGATCAAGCGCATTCTGTTGTAATGTGTCATTTTTGCCTTTTCGTACAGGGGTATTTGGCTGGACGGATAATTCGGGTTACAATCGGCCGGGGCATTTATGCCACCCAAACATTCCAAAGGAGTATCCCATATTCCCTGGCTGATCGTCAACCCAAGGGAAAGAAGGGGGACCGTATTGCTGCAACACCTGCTGCGCGGCGCATCTTCCCGTGCCAAGTCCGCAAACGGTCATCCTCGACCGCCTGGGGATTATGCTTGTCAAGAAGCGACAAACAGGCTAAATATAACCGCTTTTCAACGATGTTTTTTGCGGCGCACCACTAAAATGGTGTAGATCCCAATCAAGGTGACGGGCCTGTGAAAGAAGTTCAGGATCATTACTTCAAAAAGGCCAAGAAGGAAGGCTATCCCGCCCGCTCGGTGTATAAGCTGGAGGAGGCCCAACTCAAGCACGGGCTGCTGAAAAAGGGCGACTCGGTGCTCGACTTGGGCTGTCAACCCGGCAGTTGGTCCATGTACGCGGCCCAGGCCGTTGGCCCGCAGGGGCTGGTGGTTGGGGTTGATCTCAACTTCGGGCAGATCAACACCAAGGGCCACAGCGGTAAGTTCACCTTTCTGCACGGCGACATCACTTCCGTCGAGGTGCTGGATAAGGTGCGCGATATCTGTCCGGAGTTCGCGGTGATCCTAAGCGACATGGCCCCGCGCACCACCGGTAACAAATGGGCGGATCAGCAGCATTCGCTGGATCTTTCCCGGCGGGTGCTGGAGATTGCCCTGGAGATGTTGCGTGTGGGCGGCAATTTTTATTGCAAGGTGTTTGAGGGCGAGGATTTCAAGGCTTTTGTGGATGAGGTCCGCCCCCATTTCAATCTGACTAAGATAGTGAAGCCGAAAAGCTCCCGTCCGGAAAGCCGCGAGGTCTTTGTGCTGGGGATGGGATTTAAGAAAATGCAGAGTGAAGAATGAAAAATGCAGAGTGAGCAGCTTATGGAGTCTGGAAGGGACATCCATGGTGTTCTCTGCTGACCAGGGTCACATCCCACTTTTCATTTTTCACTTTTAATTTTTAATTTTCAGGAGAAAAATTATGTCCGGACATTCAAAATGGGCTAATACCAAACATCGCAAAGGCGCGCAGGACGCCAAGCGCGGCAAGATGTTCACCAAGCTTGCCAAGGAAATTGCCGTGGCTGCCCGCATGGGCGGCGGCGATCCCGAGGCCAATCCTCGTCTGCGCGCTGGCATTATCTCGGCTCGGGCCGTGAACATGCCCAAGGATAATATCGACCGGGCCATCAAGAAGGGTATCGGCGGGTTGGAAGGGGCAAACTACGAGGAGATCACCTACGAAGGCTACGGTCCCGGCGGGGTGGCGGTGCTTGTTGATTGCCTCACCGACAACCGGAACCGGACCGTGGGCGAGGTGCGCTTCTTCTTCGGCAAGTCCGGCGGCAACATGGGCGAGACCGGCTGCGTTTCCTACATGTTTGACAAGAAAGGCTCCATCGTTGTGGAAAAGGGAGCGATGGACGAAGAAAAGCTGCTGGAACTGGCCCTGGAGGCCGGAGCCGAGGATGTGATCGAGGATGGCGATATCTTCGAGGTGCTGACCGCGCCCGAGGATTTCAACACGGTGCGGGAGGCGCTGGAAAAGGCGGGTGTCGCTTTTGTCGAGGCCTCCATCTCCATGGTTCCCAAGAACACCGTTGAGGTGGCCGAGGAGAAGACTGCCATTTCATTGATGAAGCTCATTGATAACCTGGAGGATTTCGACGACGTGCAGAAGGTGCATGCCAACTTCGATATCCCCGATGAACTGATGGAAAAGATTTCCTAGCATATGATCCCGGGCAAAGCCAAGGCAGGGGGCCAACCCGTCCGCATCCTCGGGATCGATCCCGGTTCGCGCGCCACCGGCTACGGGGTGATCGATTGCCAGGGCCACGCCTTGACCTTTGTCACCTGCGGAGTGATCCGGACCTCGGAAAAAAAGCCGTTTCCCGAGCGGCTTGAAGAGATCTACGACGGCATCCGCGAGGTTATTGCTGCTTACAAACCGCAACTGGCAGGGATAGAGGATATCTTCACCGCCATCAATCCCCGCTCGGCCTTAAAGCTCGGTCATGCCAGGGGGGTGTTGATCCTGGCCGCCAGGCAGCATGGGTTGCTTCTGGAGGAGTACAGCCCCACCGTGGTGAAACAAGCGGTGGCCGGATATGGCCAGGCCCCGAAAGAGCAGGTGCAGCACATGGTCCGGGTTCTGCTCAAGCTTGTCGCCTCGCCCAGCCAGGACGCGGCCGACGCCCTGGCCGTGGCCATCTGCCGGGCCAACCATAGGTAAACGTCCACCAGCACCCCATCTGCTTTGTCATCGGCCTGCTCATGTGCAATAGCACACTTCGCAGACCTCTTTCGCGCATCTGTGGCGCTGGTGAACGTTTACCTGTGAAAATTGATTAAGCGAATCGGTCCGTTTTGCTGACTGGTTATGTAGCTCACAGGCTTTTTGCTTCTCTTCTTGTCAAAATTCTTCCATAATAGACCCCATTATGATTGTTGAAATCGCAAAAAAACTGCGATTACAACGGTTATTTTTTGGGAACTGTTTTATCCTGTGTTACGGACCTGCGCGGATGGGCCAAGCCCATCCGCTGACCTTTTTCTTTTTTACGAGCGCGACATGATTGCCTGCCTGCGAGGAATGCTGTTTAAAAAACTACCCGAATCCCTCATCATCGACGTGGGCGGGGTGGGGTACGAGGTTTTCTTCCCCCAGAGCGGGCAGGCACGGTTGCCGGGGGTGGGGGAGGAGGTTTTTCTCCACATCCAGACGGTGGTGCGCGAGGACGCCTTCAACCTCTTTGGCTTTCTCGAGCCCATGGAAAAGGAGATGTTCCAGTTGCTGAACACCGTTTCCGGGATTGGGCCCAAGCTGGCCATGCATATCCTGGCCGGAATCTCGCCGGCGGATTTGGCCCGCGCCATCCTGCACGACGATCTTGCCCGCCTCACCCGGCTGCCCGGGGTGGGCAAGAAAACCGCGGAGCGGCTCTGCCTGGAATTGAAAGACAAGGTGCAGTTCGTGCCCGAGGCCCTGTCCGCCTCTTCTCCCGCCCTTACCCTGCCGGGAGAGGACGAGCGGGTGCATGATGCGATTTCCGCCTTGCTCAATCTCGGCTATCCCGCAGCCCGGGCCAGGGAGGCGCTGGCTTTGGTGCGGCAGCAGGCCGGGGCAGAGGGCTTTGCTGCCCTGCGGCTTGAAGAATTGCTCCGGCAAACCTTGAGGGTCCTGGTGTGAATCACGAAGAACGATTGGTTTCCCCGGTGGCCGAGCAGATCGAGCCGGTTGATCATGCGCTGCGGCCCAAACTGCTTGACCAGTACATCGGTCAGGAGCAGCTCAAAAGCAATCTCTCCATCGCGATCAAGGCCGCGCAGGCCAGGGGCGAGGCCTTGGACCATGTGCTCTTCCATGGCTTCCCAGGTCTGGGTAAGACCACCCTCGCCTACGTCATTGCCAACGAGATGGGCGCCAACATCCGGGTTACCTCCGGTCCGGTGATCGAGCGGCCCGGCGATCTGGCCGCCATCCTCACCAGTCTCCAGGAAGGCGATGTGCTCTTCATCGACGAGATCCACCGCCTCAACCATGTGGTGGAGGAGATTCTTTACCCGGCCATGGAGGATTATCAGTTGGATCTGGTCATCGGCCAGGGGCCCGGCGCGCGCAGCGTCAAGATGGACCTGCCGCGCTTTACCCTGGTGGGGGCGACAACCCGCACCGGCCTGTTGACCCCGCCGTTGCGGGACCGCTTCGGCATGGTGCTGCGTCTTGATTTTTATACCCCGGACGAGCTGGTGACCATTGTCAAACGCTCGGCTTCCCTGCTGGGGGTGCCCATGGATGAGGGCGGCGCTCTGGAGATCGGCCGCCGTTCCCGGGGCACCCCCAGAATAGCCAACCGGCTGCTCAAACGGCTGCGGGATTTCGCCGAGGTCAAGGCCCAGGGCAGCATCACGGCCAAGGTGGCGGACGAGGCGTTGACCATGCTGGGCGTGGACCAGGAAGGGCTCGACGAGATGGACCGGCGTATTTTGCTCACCATCATCGACAAGTTCCAGGGCGGTCCCATCGGGTTGGAAACCCTGGCCACCATGGCCTGCGAGGAGAAGACCACCTTGGAGGATGTCTACGAGCCCTTTCTCATTCAAATGGGCCTCTTGATGCGCACCCCCAGGGGCAGAATGGCGACCCAGGCGGCGTATGCCCATTTCGGCAGGCCTTTTACCCGCAGACAGGATGCGGATCCGTGTAGCGGCGAAGCAGCCACGCTGCCTTTTTAGGGGCAGGGACGGGAAACAAAGAAGGGGAACGTATGATCGGAAAAAAAATAACAGTTCGTGATATCATCGACATGAAGAGCGCGGCTGATAAAATCGTCATGCTGACGGCCTATGATGCCGGATTTGGCCGTTTTTTGGATCGCAATGGGGTCGAAATCGTCCTGGTCGGTGATTCCCTGGGCATGGTGGTCCTTGGCTACGAGTCCACGGTGCCGGTGACCATGGAGGAGATGCTGCATCATTCCCGGGCGGTAAAGCACGGGGTGGAACGGGCCCTGCTGGTGAGCGACATGCCCTTTCTCTCCTACCAAGTCGATGTCGGTTCGGCCATTGCCAATGGTGGCCGTTTCCTTAAGGAAGCGGGTTGCGACGCGGTAAAGGTCGAGGGCGGCCTGGAGATCTGCGAGACCGTGGCCGCCATGGTGCGGGCCGGAATCCCGGTGATGGGCCATATCGGCCTGACCCCGCAGACCGCCGGAGCGCTGGGCGGTTACAAGGTGCAGGGGAAGGACGGAGAATCGGCCGGGCGTTTGTTGGCCGAGGCCAAGGGGCTGGCTGAGGCCGGGGCCTTCGCCCTGGTGCTGGAGTGCATCCCCGACAAGCTGGCCGGGGTCATCACCGCAAGCATCGGTATCCCCACCATCGGCATCGGCGCCGGACCGCAGTGCGACGGCCAGGTGCTGGTGAGCCACGATCTCTTGGGCATGTTCGAGAAATTCGTGCCCAGTTTCGTGAAGCGGTACGCGGATCTGGCCCCCCAGATCGCGGGGGGTATCGCCGCGTTCCGCGACGAGGTCAAGTCTGGCGCGTATCCGGACGCGGAACACAGCTTTGTCATGCAGGGTGAGGTGGCGGATTTGCTCAACCAGGGCCAGGGATGACCTGGTTTTTTGCCGATATTTTCGGCCTGTTTTTAGAGTTACTATTTGACGGGGTGGGGTGCGAATATGACGGATTCTTTAAATCGTAGGCAATCGGTTCGGGTCACGGACAGGGTGATGTTGGCGGTTCATCCGGTTTCCGCGGAAAAAATACAGGCTGTTTCCAGGGATTTTCAGCAGGGAATCTCGCCTTACAATCAGGAAGGCCTTACCGATATCCAGATGTTCATCGGCGCCCAGAGCGCTTTGGCCAAACTGCGGGAGCGGGATGCGGATCTGGCTGATTTTTTGCAGCATCTGGACAACAAGATGAACATGATGCTGAAGCAGGTAAAAGGGGGAGAGAGCCCCCTGGATGCCCTGGTCATGCGCAAGGCCAATATCAGCGCCAACGGCATTGCTTTTTACACGGATTCTCCTTTACGGTTGGACGAGATCGTGGAGATCCATGTCGTTCTGCTTCCGGCCTACATCTATGTGTATTCCTTCGGCAAGGTCATTGCCTGTGATCCGGCCCCGGAGGAAGAAGAGTCCGGCTGCAAATTTCGGGTCGCCCTGGAGTTTGTTTTCCTGCTTGATGAAGACCGGGAAAAGATCATCCAGCATACTTTCAAGCAACAAAGCTTGGCCCTGCGCAACCGCAGGCTCAATCCCTGATGGCGTCGCAGGCTCGTGTACCAGCATCTGACGATTTTTGCTTAGCCATCCCCAACGTTGAGTGTTTTCTGAACCATGCGCGAGATTAACAGCAGCGAGATCCGCCAGGCCGTCCGCGACCTGGCCATTGCCGCAGCCCATGACCTGGAGCCTGATATTCTGGAGGCCCTGCTTGCCGCGCGGGACCGGGAAACCGGGGAACTTGCCGGGAATATCCTGGAGGTTCTCGTCGCCAACGCAAATATCGCCAGCCGGGATCGGATTCCGGTGTGCCAGGACACCGGCACCGGCATCCTTTTCCTTGAGCTCGGCCAGGAAGTCCACATTCGCGGCGACCTGCAGGAGGCGTTGCAGGAGGGGGTACGGCTTGGTTATGAAGAGGGGTATCTGCGCAAATCGGTGTGCGACCCCCTGACCCGCAAGAATACCGGGACCAATACCCCGGCCGTGGTCCATATCGAATTGGCTCCGGGCGACCGGATTACCATCCGTTTTCTGCCCAAGGGGTGCGGCAGCGAGAACATGAGCAGTCTGGTTATGCTGCCGCCTGCCGCCGGAACGGAAGGGGTGGTTCGCCATGTGATCGACCGGGTGTTGGCTGCGGGCTCGAACCCCTGTCCGCCGATGATTGTCGGGGTTGGTTTGGGCGGTTCTTTTGAAAAGGCGGCCCTGCTGGCAAAAAAGGCCCTGCTGCGGCCGGTTGGCGAAAAAAGTGGGCGCGAGGATGTGGCTGTGCTTGAAGAGCGGCTGTTGCGGGAGATCAATGATCAGGGCCAGGGGGTTCACGGTTTTGGCGGGATCACCACGGCCCTGGCCGTGCATATGGAGGTTTTTCCCTGCCATATCGCCAGTCTGCCGGTGGGAATCAATATCCAGTGCCATGCCCATCGGCATAAGGAAATTGTCTTGTGAAAACGGAATCTGCTTTTTTTGAGAATCTCCTCGAGGTCGCTCTGCCCTTTACCCCCGAGGTCCTGGCCTCGCTTAAGGCCGGCCAATTGGTAAGCCTGAGCGGGACGCTGTACACCGGCCGGGATCAGACCCATCGCCGGCTCTGCGCCCTGCTGGATGAGGGAAAGGATTTGCCGGTGGATCTTGCCGGTCAGCTTCTTTACTATGTTGGTCCGAGTCCGGCCCGGCCGGGGCGGGTAATCGGCGCGGCCGGGCCCACCACCAGCTATCGGATGGACAGCTACACTCCGCGCCTGCTCGCTTTGGGGTTAGCTGCGACCATGGGCAAGGGCGCCCGTTGTGCCGAGGTGCGTCAGGCCATGCTTGAGCATGGCGCGGTCTATCTTGCTGCCATTGGCGGGGCCGGGGCGTTTTTGTCCAAATGTATCAAAAAAGCCGAACTGGTTGCCTTTGCTGATGCGGGGCCGGAAGCCCTGTTCCGGTTCGAGGTGGAAAAATTCCCGGCCGTGGTGATCAACGACCTGGAGGGGCGTGATTACTATGCGTTGGTTGCCGCGGCAAGCCGTTGTGGAAAATGACCGGACCATTTCCGCAGGCAAGGCGGCTGCGTCGCTAATAAAAAAAGGAGAGGGCTGAGCCTCTCCTTTTTTTATGGTCAATGGTCAGCCATCAAGGCTGAGTCATCTGGTTTCTTCGTCTTTACTTCTTGCCGAAAACGTTCAAGCCTTTGAGCAGCGTGAGCGCGGTGCTTAACTGCTGATCCTTGCTTATGTCCTCAGCCTCTTGCTTTTCCTTGCTTACCGGGGTTTTCACCTTGGTTTTCGGCTTTTCCTCGGGTTTGGGCTTCTCCTCTTTCTGGGTGACATCGTCATTCAGGCCATTGCCGATGTGATGCTTCAGATCTTTTTCCCGCAGGTATTTCGGTTTTTTCTCCTGCTCATCATCTTTTTCATCCTGTTCGACGGTAAGCGATGCGGGAGAAGGGACAATGATATCCGGAGTAATACCCGTTGCCTGAATGGAGCGGCCGCTGGGGGTATAGTATCTGGCCGTGGTCAATCGAAGACCTGCCCCGCTGTCCATGGGGATGATGGTCTGTACCGAGCCCTTGCCAAAGGTCTGGGCGCCGATGATTACCGCTTTTTTGTGATCCTGCAAGGCGCCGGCCACGATCTCCGAGGCGCTGGCGCTGCCTTCGTTCACCAGCACCACCACGGGAAATTTATACTTGGCGTTGTTGTCGCGGGCGTAGAACATGGAGTTTTGCTCCTTGATCCTTCCCTTGGTGGAAACAATCACGCCCTCGTCGATGAAGATGTCGGCAATCTTCACGGACTGGTCAAGAAGGCCGCCCGGGTTATTGCGAAGATCCACGATAAGCCCTTTTATCTTTCCTTGCTTTTCCAGGTCGGAGAGCGCCTTTTTGAAATCAGTCGTGGTCTGCGCCTGGAAGTTGATGATGCGGATGTAAGGGTATCCCGGCTCCAGCAGTTTCGATTTTACGCTGTGGATGGGAATGATGTCGCGGATTAGCGTGATTTCCTTGAGGTCGGGCCAGCCCTTGCGATGAATGGAGATGGTCACTTCCGAGCCTTTGGGGCCGCGCAGCCGCTTTACCGCCTCCATGAGACTCATGTCCTGGGTCGGTTCCTCGCCGATCTTGACGATCTTGTCTCCCGCCTTGAGCCCTTTGGCAAAGGCCGGGGTTCCTTCGATGGGAGAGACAACCGTGAGGATGTTGTCCTTCATCGTTATTTCAATGCCGATGCCGGTGAAGCTGCCTTGGGTTTCGACCTGCAATTCTTTAAAGTCTTCGGGCTTCATATACGAAGAATGGGGATCCAGGGTGGTGAGCATGCCCTTGATCGCCCCTTCAATGGCTTTCTGGCTGTCCACTTCCTCGACATAATTTTCTTGAACCAGGCTGAGTATCTTGGAAAAGGCCTCAAGGCTTTCGTAAGTGTCCTGGGTTGTGGCGGTGACTGTTGAGTAATTCCAGGCCAGCAGAGAACCGGCCAGGACACAGAGGGAGACCGCAATGTTTTTGATAACTGACCGTTTTGTCGAGCTTTTCATGGGTGGTCCTTAACCGGAAAATTCCAAAGTGGTGTTTGATTGTTATGTGCGATGGTGACACGAACTTGTATGTTAGCAGGTTTTATGCCGGAAAACAATGATTTATCTTGATTGTTAGGCGAATATCACCGTGGTGTTTTGGAGGTTGCCTTGATGGTCAGTTTGCCGTTGTTTATCCACTGCAGGGGATTTTCCGGCTTGGTCCCGTGGCGGATCTCGAAATGCAGCCCCTCGCCAAGCAATCCTTCCTGGTCGCTCATGACCCCAACCACTTCACCCTTGGTAACCGTGTCGCCCTCTTCCTTGAAGAATTTCGCCGCCCGGGAAACAAGGCTGAGATATTGCTGGCCGTGGTCAATGATGAGCAGGTTGCCGTAGCCGCGCAGGAATTTGGCGTAGATTACCTTGCCGTCGTAGATGGCGGTGATTTCGGTGCCAGGCGCTGTCTTGATGTCGATGCCGTTGGCAAAGGTGGTGATGCCGAATTTTTTCTGGACGCTCTTGCCGAACAGCGTTGTCACCGTGCCCGGTACCGGCGGGGGGAGACGGCCTTTCTGGGTGGCAAAGCCTTTGGTGTTCGAAGGGGTTGGCTTCCGGACGGTTTTCTGGCCGGATTCCTTGGCGCGAACTTCCTTCTGGCGGGCCTCTTTGGCTGCTTCGGCCTTGAGCAGCTCAAGGGTGTTGGTCAGCCTGTCCGCGGCGCCTTCGAGTTCTTGCAGCGCCAGTTGGTACAGTTTTTTCTCGGTTTTTACCTTTTGCAGCAACCGCATGCGCTCATTGCGGGTGGTGGCCAGTTGTTCTTCCTGTCCCTTGACCTTGGTGATGGTTTCAAGCAGAGCCTGTTTTTCCTGCTGCAGGCCGAGCCGCGTTTTTTCCAGGGTCTCGACTTTTTCCCGGTATTGGCGGATGACTTCCTGGTCGCGCTTGAGCAACGCATCGAAATACTCGCGAAAGGCAAGAAGATCCGGCAGTTTGCTGGTGGAAAAGAGGACATTCATCATGCCGATCTCACCCATCCGGTAAAAGGAATTGAGGCGTTTTTTGATATGAACCTTTGCCTGCTCCTTGGCGGTTATGGCCTGGGCGGCTTCGCTCTGTTTTTGTGCGATCTGCTCCTCGTGTTTGTTCAGATCTTTCTTGAGATGGCTCAACTTGTCGCCTTCGCTTTGGATGTGGCCATTTAAGCGCTCAAGCTCGGTGAGAAGGGAGTTTTCTTTTTTATTGGTGGTCTGCACCCGGGATTTTTGGTCTTCGATGCCTTTCTTCAGGCGCTGGATCCTTTTTTGTTCCTCAAGGATCTTGGCGTTTACCGGAGCCGGTTCCGCGGCGAAACATGGGCGCTGGCCGCCCAGGCAAATGGCAAGGAGCAGCACGCAGAGGGAGAAGTATGGGCGGCGAAAAATGGAAGTCATGCGTCAGATGCGGATAAATCTGCGGATTGAAAAAAGACTGCCGCCCGTGCAAAGAACGACGCTGGCCAGCAGGATCGCGGCGGTGAGCTCCGGGGGGAAGAAAGCGAAGTCGAAAAGGTTGAGAAATCCCGGGCCGCTGAAACGGCTGGCAATCCATTGATAGAGGAGGTACAGCGCTCCAAGCCCCAGGCTTGAGCCTAAAAACCCCTGCAGCATGCCTTCGAGCAGGAGCGGCAGGCGGATATAGGCGCTGGTGGCGCCAAGCAGCCTGAGGATCTCAAGCTCGCCCTGCCTGGATACCACGGTGAGGCGAAGGGTGTATGAAATGATAAAGGTCATGCTGATAATGAGCAGGACCCCGCTTAACAGGACGACGACCTGAAGAAGGTTGGTGAAATCGCCGAAACGACGGAGCCAGTCGCTGCCGGACTGGACTTTGGCCGCGTGGGGCAAGGTCAGGAGGAAGTCGGAAAACTGGCTGATTTTGGTGAGGTCTTGGAGGTTCTTGAGGGGGTACACCTCGATGGAAGGCGGCAGAAAATCGGGGCCAAGGTCGTTGAGAACATCCTTTTCTTTATCGAGTTGGGCGCTGAGCCGGGAAAATGCCTCGGTGCGGGAGACAAAAATAATTTTTTCCACCGGGCCGAAATCGCGGATCTTTTTTTCGATTTCCGGCCGTTTCTGTTCGGGAATCTCCTGGTCCAGATAGACAATGAGGCGGAGATCGTCGCCCAATCGGGCGCTGGCCCGGAGCATGTTGGTGTAAATAAGAAAGAAAAAGGCAAAGAGCAGCACGGAGAGGGTCACGGTCAGCAGGGTCATGACCTGCGTTCCCCAGGTTTGCCGGAGGTTTTTTCCTGTTTGGCGCACAATGTAGGCCAGAAAATGCATCGTCTGGTGCTCCTTGGAAGGGAAAGCGGTTTCGTCCGTAAGGCTGGATTCTCGCGGCGGTTACGCTTCAAAAAGTTCGATTTGCCGCGGCGCACGGTTGGGGTGGGCTGACAGATGCCCCTTGCGGAGATCCATAACCCGGTGCTCGGTTTCCGCGTAGATCGACTTGTCATGGGTGGCGACAACGATGGTCGAGCCATTTTTTTCGTTCAGGTGGCGAAAGAGATTGATGACCAGCTCCGTCGCGGCTGGGTCAAGGTTGCCGGTCGGTTCGTCGGCCAGCAGCAGGCTCGGTCCGTTGGCAGCGGCCCGGGCCAGGGCCACTCGTTGCTGTTCTCCGCGGGAGAGTTCGCCCGTGAGTTTGTCCCGTTTGTCGGAGAGGTTGAGCAGGGCCAGCAGCTCATCGACCCTGGCGTGGATCGCCTTGGTGCTTGCGTACGTCACCTCCATGGCCATGGCAATGTTCTGGAGAACGGTTTGTTTCTCCAGCAGCCGGAAATCCTGATAGGCGATGCCGATTTTTTGACGCATGCGCTGGATGCCTGCGGGGCTGATCCGGGAAAGGTCGCGGCCGGCCACCTCAATGAGGCCCCGGGTGGGAGTTTCAAGGCGGCAGATCAGCTTGATCAGGGTTGTTTTTCCCGCGCCGCTCATGCCGGTGAGAAAAAAGATTTCTCCCTTGTAAATCCGCAGGGAAACGTCTTCCAGGGCGACAATGTCGGGAGGGTAGATCTTGGCGACGTTCACCAGTTCGACCAGGGGTTTGTCAGTGCTTGCGTCTCTCGGCATGTGAAAAACCTTTTTTGATCCGACGGGGGAGACCCTCCGGATGACGGCTAGGCCATAATAATACATAACAATTCAATAATTATTGATAAAATATAGCATGTGAAAAAAAATTGACACTTTTTTTCTGAATAATGTATACAAAAGAACATAAGCTCTGAAATTTATTAAAAGAAAACGATAAATTCATGAAGGTGGTATGACGCACAATCCCCTGCTCCTCCTGCTTCTTGACTCTTCCGGCCGTTCTTCCGAGCTGGCCAAGGCTCTTCAGGGAAAAGCGCTGCCCCTGATCATTCTCCGCTCCGAGGCGGAAGCCCGGCGCTGGCTTGAGGCAAATCAGTGCCAGGCGATTCTTTTGGCGGTCTCTTCGCTTCAGCCCCATGGTGTTTTCCTTGCCGAACTCCAGGAGCTGGCCTCCCAGGCGGCGATTCTCGTGGCGGCAAGCACGCCGTCGGTCAATGACGCGGTTGCCGCCTTGCAGGCAGGAGCTGTCGATTATCTTGAAGCGCCGGTGAGCGAAAGTCGCCTTGACGAAGCCCTTGATAAGGCCGGGGTAAGCCGCCTGCTTCCTCCGGCCGCTCAGTCCCAGGCAAAAATCCAGAAAGGCTGCGCCGCCATTATCGGTACCAGCAGCGCCATGCGGCATGTCTTTTCCCTGATCAATA
Source organism: Hydrosulfovibrio ferrireducens (assembly GCF_046883345.1). Taxonomy (NCBI): domain Bacteria; kingdom Pseudomonadati; phylum Thermodesulfobacteriota; class Desulfobulbia; order Desulfobulbales; family Desulfobulbaceae; genus Hydrosulfovibrio; species Hydrosulfovibrio ferrireducens. The sequence continues at coordinate 51,487 of NZ_JALKCW010000004.1, forward strand.
AAGTCTGCGATGCGGAAACCACCGTTTTGGTGCGGGGCGAATCCGGCACCGGCAAAGAACTCATCGCCCAGGCCCTCCATTATGAGGGGGTGCGCGGCACCGGTCCTTTTGTCCCGGTAAATTGCGGGGCCATCCCTGGAGAGTTGCTGGAAAGCGAGTTGTTCGGCCATGAAAAAGGGGCGTTTACCCACGCGATCCGGACCCGGCTTGGGCGCTTTGAACTGGCCAACGGGGGCACGGTTTTTCTCGATGAGATCTCGGAGATGAGTCCCATGCTCCAGGTGAAACTGCTGCGTGTTCTCCAGGAAAAAGAATTTGAGCGGATCGGCGGCACCAAGACCATCAGCTCGGATTTCCGGGTGGTTGCCGCGACCAACAGGGATCTTGAGCAGGAGGTCGAGGCCGGACGTTTCCGGGAAGATCTCTATTACCGCCTCAATGTAATTCCCATCGAAGCGCCCCCCCTGCGGGAGCGGCGCCAGGATATTCCCCTGCTGGTCGAACATTTCGTGGCCAGGTTCAACCGGCTTCGGAAGAAAAAAATCAAAGGGGTGTCCGACGAGGTCATGGCCAGGCTTGCGCGCTACGCATGGCCGGGCAATGTCCGGGAGCTTGAAAACATGCTGGAGCGCATGGTGATCCTCGCCGGCGGTGATGTGCTTTCCGTGGCTGATCTGCCGGAACGGTTGCTTGAGGCCGGGGCCGCTCCGGTTGAGCGGCTCGAAGCGCTTCCCGAGCAGGGCTTTTTCTTAAATGAGGTGTTGTCTGATTTTGAGAAACGCTTGATCCTGCAAGCCCTTGAGCAGACCGACTGGGTCAAGAACAGGGCCGCCAAGCTGTTGAATGTGAACCGGACTACCCTTATTGAGAAGATGAAACGATTCAAGTTGGTTTCCTCTTCTGCCGAGGCGTAGGAAAAGGGTGCGTCCCTTTTTGTCCGGCGCCTGGACTGGTGAGCGACAACAGCGCTTGCCCTCGACTCCCGTGAAAGAAATCATGAAAAACATCCAGTTCTCCCATGCTCTTCATGTCCTGCCGCTCTCCATGCTTTTTTGCGCCACCCTTGTCTGCGGCGGAATTCAGCCTCAACAGGCGTGGGCCAAGGAGGTTGCCCCGCCTCCGGCGCCGCCAGCGCAGGCAGTGCCCGTCGAGACTCCGGCTCAGGTCTGGCAGGAGGCTGAGGATGCGGTAAAGGGTGGGGATCAGGAAAAGGCGGCTTCGGCGTATCTGCGGTACTATGAAAAATTCCGTGAAGCGGAGCGGGCCGAGGAGGCGCTCTGGCTGGCGGCGCAAAACCTCAAACAGATGACGGAAAAAAGCGCCACCCCCCAGTGGAGCAGGGTTCGTGATGTTTTCCGGAGGTACGGCGCCGATTTTCCAAAGTCCGCACGAGCGGCCGAAGCGTATTTCGAGGTCGGCTACGCCCATTACCGCATGCGGTTTTACCGCGAGGCGCTCATCTACTTCAAGCTCTTCCTCAAGCGTTATCCAGAATCTCCCCTGCTGGACCAGGTGCGTTTGGCGCAGGCGGATACCCTTTTTGCCGTGGGCAGGGCGGCCGAAGCCTTGGATATCTATAAACAGGTCGCCGAATCCGGGCAGGAGGAGATCAAGGCCAAAGCCCTGATGGGGTTGGGGGAGCTCATGTCCGCCAACAAGGATCCTGTCGGGGCCTTGCAGACCTTTGCCACGCTTTTTGAAAAATATCCAGACTATCATCACCGGAATCCGGAACTGTTGCGCAAGCTTGGTTTTGTCTATCTGCGGGTGGGCAATGAGGAGGACGCCCGGAAATCGCTGTTCCATTATCTGAATCTGGCCGAGAATCCTGCCGACCGCGGGGAGATTTTTTTCGAGTTGGGCGAGAGTTATCTGCGGGGAGGGGATGGGCTTACAGCCCTGAAACTCTATGAGCGTATTCTCGACGATGAAACCCGGGAAGATCGAATCGCCGTGCTGGCACGATTTAGGCGGGCTGAATATATGGACAGCCCCGAGCGGAGAACGATCAAGGGGCAACAGGCCTCCGACCTCAAGGACCCCGAGGGGGACAAGCCGTTTCTGGCCGTGATCAAGGCGTATCCGGACGAGCCCATTACCCAGGATGCCCGCCGCGCCCTGTTTCTCCGCTATCAGGCCCGTGAAGACACGGGATCGGCGGCGGATCTCGGCCGAAGCTATCTGCACCATGACAAGCCGGGGCAAGCTGCCGGGAAAAAGGAAAATTTTTCCGGCAAAATTTTGCTCTATCTGGGGGAGGGGTATCTGGCGCGGAAGGAATACGACAAGCTTTATCAGTTGTATCTTGCCGAACACCATCATGTCCGCGCCTTGGACAACGGGCGCTTTCTCTATCTGGTCGGGCAGGCCCTTGAGTCGTTGTCCCTGCTTGATCAGGCCTCCGTGGTCTATTTCCGGGCCCAGGGTTTGGCCCTGTCCGACGAGGACAAGGCCGATCTCTATAGCCGCAGAACCGAGGTCTATCTTCTCCAGAAGAACCTGGCCGCCGCCAACAGGGTGCTCTGCTATGTGCAGAACATCTATAAGGATACGGAATATCTCGGGGAGTTCGATTACCTGGCCGGCAAGCTCAGTGAGCTCCAGGGGAAGAAAAAGGAGGCCCTTGCGCACTATACCAAGGCAACCGAGGCTGCGCCTGTTCCGGCAAAAATAAAGGTGTATGCGGAGGCGCGTCTGCGGATGCTGGCCAGCCTCGGCCAGTATGCCGAGGGGATTGATTTTCTTGCGCGCGCCCGGAAGAGGCAATGGCTGGGGGCGGAGTCTCTGCAAGGCTGGTACAGGGAGTTCGGCGACGGGTTGCTCGGGCAAGAAAAGGTCAAGGCAGCCATTGCCGCCTACCTCTCCGGCGTTAACGGAGACATGCCCAAGGAAACCAAGGCGGCCCAGCAGATTCATCTGCAACTGGGGGATCTGTTTCGCAAGGCCAGGGAAATGGAAAAGGGGCGTGGGCATCTCCAGAAGGCGCAGGCCGGTCCGGACGAGCTGCTGAGAAAAAAGGCGAAAAGTACCCTGAACCAGATCGAAATCGATCTGGGGAAAAAACCGAGAAGGGTTGCCCGGTGAACGCGAAGACGGTGCGATACCGTTTAGGCCGGAGCACATGATGGCGCAGGCGACCTTTGACACCCCGGAGCATTTGCGGGAATTCTTTTTTGCCATGATCGAAAGCCTGCCGGGCGGGATTTTGCTTGCTGACCGGCAGGGAAATCTGCTGGCGGTAAACCGGAAGGGGTCCCAGCTTCTCGGCCTTGCCGGGGCCTCCCTCCAGAACAGAACCTGCTGGGGACTCCTTGCCCAAAGATTCGGCCTGACCCATGAGCTTGCGGCGTTAACTCTGTCCGGGGGGCGGCTGCTCTGCGAGGTGTCGGCTTCTCCAGGCGGGGAGGAAAAGCGCTGCCTTCTCATCAGTCGCAACGATTTGCAAAGCCCGTTTCTGCATGTGGCCGGATTCTTTCTTTCCCTGGAGGATGTGACCTTTCCGGCGCTGATAGAGGTGCATCACGACCGGAGCAAACGGTTTGCCGCCATGCAGGAGATGGCCGAAGCCATGGGGCAGGAATTGAAGAACCCCTTGGGCAGCCTTGAGCTGTATGCCTCGATTCTCAAGCGGGAGCTGGCCGGAGACCCCGACAACGAAAGGGTTGCCGGCAGGATGCTTGGGGCGGTGCGAACCATGCATCATCTGCTGGATAATTTCATGACCTTCTCCAGATTTCCGCTCCCGCGGATGACCGAGCTGGATATGGTTGCGGTGCTCGGAAAAAGCATGGAAACTCTCCGTGAAATGGCCGGAGAGCATGGTATACTCATGGAGGCCCGGATTGAGGCGAAACAGGCCTTTCTCCTTGGGGATCAAGCCCTGCTGGCGCAGCTTCTGCTCAATCTCGGCCTGAATGCCATTGAGAGCATGCCGGTGGGCGGGACAATCTCCTTGAATCTGCGGACGCTGCCGCCGGACAGCGAGCACGGCGGTCTGGTGGAGATCCGGGTGCAGGATAGCGGGGAGGGGATTGCCCCGGAAAACCTGCGGAAAATTTTTGATCCGTTTTTCTCGACCAAGGGCAGGAATCGCGGCTTGGGGCTGGCCATCAGCCATGCCATTGCCGAGGCGCATCACGGCTTGATCGAGGTGGAAAGCGAACCGGGGCGGGGGGCAACCTTCAGGGTGCTGTTGCCGGCGGAACCCGGGACGGTACAAGAAATCAGCCGTAAATAAAGATACCAGAGCCGATGTCTGAACAGACGCATACCATACTGATTGTGGATGATGAGCAGAACATGCGGGTTGCCCTTTTTGAGGCGCTGAGCCGTAATGGGCACGATGTCGCGGTCGCGGAAAATGGCCAGATGGCCCTGGAGATGATCGCCAAGCATCCGCCGGATTTGGTGGTTACGGATATAAAGATGCCGGGCATGGACGGGCTTGAGCTCTTGCGGCAGGTAAAGGCGCTGCGTCCCGAACTGCCGGTGGTGATCATGACGGGTTTCGCCACGGTGGATACGGCGGTGGAGGCCATGAAGCAGGGGGCATTCGATTATCTGCTCAAGCCCTTTCCCGTGGAGGTCATCGAGGAGACGGTGGCCAGGGTCTTCGCCCTTGGGAGCAAGTTGCCGCAACCAAGCGCCAAGCCGGTGGGGCACAAGACAGGGGAGGTGGCGTCCCTTGAAAAACCTATTATCGGGAAAAGCCCAAAGCTGTTGCAGCTCATGGCCCGGGCTAAAAGCGTGGCCTCCAGCAAGGCCACCGTGCTCATCCTCGGTGAATCCGGCACGGGCAAGGAGGTCTTCGCCCGGTTTATCCATAATGAAAGCGACCGGCGAAACGGGCCGTTCGTGGCCTTGAACTGTGCCGCCCTGCCGGAAGGACTCTTGGAGAGCGAGCTGTTCGGCCATGAGAAAGGGGCCTTCACCGGGGCCATCGTTACCAAAAAAGGCAAATTCGAGCTGGCCGACACAGGCACCTTGCTGCTGGACGAGATCGGCGAGATCCCCTTGCACCTCCAGGCCAAACTCCTGCGGGTTCTCCAGGAGGAAGAGGTGGACCGGCTGGGGGGCAGGGCTCCCTGCAAGATTGATGTGCATGTGCTGGCCACCACCAATCGAGACCTGGAGCAGGCGGTCAAGGAAGGCTCCTTCCGGCAGGATCTCTACTACCGCCTGAACGTGATCCCTCTCAAACTGCCTCCCCTGCGCGAGCGGAGGGAGGATGTCGGTTTGCTGGTCGATTTTTTCATCCGGAAATATGCGGTGCAATACGGCAAGCCGGAGAAGAAGCCTTCCGCCGCGGTGTGGGCCAGGCTCGCCGACTATGACTGGCCGGGAAACGTGCGGGAGATGGAGAACCTGATCGAGCGGGCCATGCTTCTTTCCCAGGGTTCTGAGTTGGAGCTGTGGGATTTCTGGGATGATGTCGAGCCGCCCACCCGAATCGATGCCCCGGCGGTTGAAGCTTCCCCGCCTTCCGGCCATTTCGCGGTGGCGTTGGCCAATACCTCCGCGGCCATGGAAATCGGAACGCAGACCTTGCGCGAGGTAGAGCGTCAAATGATCCTGCAGGCTTTGCAGGCAAACGACAATAATCGGACACATGCGGCCGAGATTCTCGGGATCAGTGTCCGCACCCTGCGCAATAAATTGCATGAGTACCGTTCCCAGGGCATAATCGATTAACCCCCTTGCTGTTGATCTGCAGGGCCAGCATTGTTGACGGGGATCCGCTTTTTTGTCCTTTCATTTCAGTATGTTGCAAATTTATTTGTGCGCTTCCCAGATTTTTGCCCTTCCGCCGGACCCCTCCTTCCTTTTTGTAAAAATGGTTATTTTTGGCAATGTTTTGCTCTTGCGGAGGTCAAACGCTTGAGGCTGGCATTGTTTTTGCAAAGAAATATGGCAGGTTGATTGGCCCAGAAAAGGAGGAAGCCATGCCCATAAATACATTGTTCGACGGCAATATTGAAACCATGCGGCAGGCGCTCAGCTTGCGCCAGGAGCGGCAAGGGCTTATCCAGTCCAATGTCGCAAACTATGAAACCCCGGGGTATATGGGGCAGGATTTTAATTTTGCCAAGGTCATGCAGAGCGTGATGAGCGGCCAGGGGGAATTGGCGCGCACCAATAAGGGACACCTGCAGCTTGACGCCATGGAAGCCAGCAAAACCAGGGAGTTCGCCAGCGAGAAAAGGCCGGTGGACCTGGATCAGGAGATGGTGAGGATGGCTGAAAACCAGTTGATGTATCAGGCGATCGCCAAAATCATCGGCAAAAAATTCGATGGCTTGCGCTATGCCATTGACGAGGGAGGGAAATAATAGATGGATACCTTAACCGCCATGCAGATCAGTGGCTCCGCCCTCAAGGCGGAGAGAACCCGGCTCAACATCGCGGCCATGAATCTGGCCAATGCCAACACCACCCGGACCATGGAAGGCGGTCCGTACAAGGCGAAATCCGTGGTTTTCGCGGCCACGCCCGTGGAGGGCGTCAGTTTTCAGGATGCGCTCAATTCAACCACCGAGCGTCTCCGCAAGGTTGAGGTGGTGCAGATCTCGGAGGACAAGGCGCCGTTCAAGGAGGTGTATGACCCAACCCATCCGGACGCCGACGCCAACGGGGTGGTTCGCTTCCCCAACGTCAACGTGGCGGAGCAGATGGTGGACATGATGAGCGCCAAGCGGGCCTATGAGGCCAACGTGACGGCTCTGGATGCTGTCAAAAGTATGGCGCTCAAGGCCCTGGAAATCGGCAGGTAGTCGCCGGCTCGCCAGGGGGGTGGTTTTTCTCGGGTAAACCATGAGTAATTGGAGGTATTATAGATGAATACGATAGCCATGCAACCGGTCGCCCTGCCCGGAGCATCACAGATGAAAGCCCCGGGAGTTGCCGGGGCTGCGGATACGGGTTTTTCCGAAATCCTCAGCCGGTCCATCGCCGAGGTGAACGGCCAGAGCCAGGAATCCGACCTGCTGGTGAAAGGGCTTGCCGCAGGCGAGCACGCCAATATCCATGAAACCATGATCGCCATGGAGAAATCGGGCATTTCCTTCCGGATGATGACCAAGGTGCAGCAGAAGGTCATCGATGCGTACCGTGAGATCATGAGGATGCAGATTTAGTACCAGCGAAACTCTTAGGGAAAGGAACAGAACATGGCTACCCCAAAAGAAATTCTTGAGCAGATTGCTTCCATTGCCAAGGGCCTGAGCATGACCCAGAAAATCCTCGGCCTCGTGGTGATTGCCGTGGTGGTTGGCGGGTTGTTGACCCTGACCACCACAGGCAAGGAAACCTCCTACAAGGTTCTCTTCTCCGGGATGAATCAGGAGGATGCCGGCGAGGTGGTGGCGAAACTCAAGGAGCAGCGCATCCCGTACAAATTGTCCGAGGATGGCGCGGCCATCCTGGTTCCGGCCACGCAGGTGTACGAGGTCAGGTTGAGCCTGGCCGGCGAGGGATTGCCCCGGGGCGGCGGTGTCGGTTTTGAGATCTTCAACGAGACGAGCTTCGGGCAAACCGATTTTGTGCAGCGGCTCAATTACCAGCGAGCCTTGCAGGGAGAACTGGCGAGAACCATCCGGAATTTCCAGCAGGTCACCGAGGCCAGGGTTCATATCGCCACCCCCAAGGAGTCGGTGTTCATCGAGGACGAAAAGCCTCCCACCGCCTCGGTCAGCGTCAAGCTGCGCGGACGGGAAAAACTCAACCAGCATGAGATCCAGAGCATTGTCAACCTGGTGGCCAGCGCGGTTCCGGGGCTTACCACGGAAAATATTACCCTGGTGGATACCGCCGGCCGTCTACTCTACCGGAAACAGGCCGAGGGCGAGGGGATTCTTACCGGGAATCAGTTGGAGTACCAGATAAAGATTGAAGACACCATGCGGCAGAAGGTGGAAACCATGCTCGAGGAGGTGGTTGGCGTCAATCGGGCCAGGGCCCGGGTTACCGCGGAAATAGATTTCAACAAGGTTGAACGGACCGAGGAAATCTTTGATCCCGAGGCGCAGGTGGTGCGCAGCGAGCAGATGCTCACGGAAAACGATCAGCGCGGCGGCGCCAATCCCGAAGGAATCCCGGGGGTCAAGGGCGAGCTTGCCACCTTTGCCGAGGAGGGGGAGGCCGGCGCGGGAAGCGGGGCTGGGTACAATCGCAACAATGTTACCCGCAATTACGAAATCAGCAAGCAGACCAAGCACACCCAGGATAAGGGCGGGGCTGTCAAAAGATTGTCCATTGCCGTAATGGTCGATGGTTCCTACGAAAAGAGCGTTGACAAGGATGGGAAGACAAGTCTAAAATACCAGCCTCGCAGCCCTGAAGAAATGCAGAATTTGGACAAGTTGGTTAAAAATGCCATTGGCTATAACGAAGAGCGGGGCGACCAGGTGGAAGTGGCGAGTCTGCCCTTTGCCCTCTCCTCTGTTCCCGAGCCGGAGCCGGATCCCATGGAAAAATGGCGGGCAATGACGGAATGGCTGGCCATGCCGCTGGTCTATCTGCTGGTCGCGGTTCTGGTGATCCTCTTTGTTGTCAAGCCGTTCCTGAAGCTTCTCGCCTCCAAGCAGTTGGAGAGCCGCGCCGGCGGCATCGCTCCCCGGGCCGGCGGGCATGGTCCTGCCATCGGTGGAATTGCCGCCGAGGAAGAAGAGGATCTTTCCCTTGCCCCACGGGGGCTCACCGACCAGGAGCGGATCTATCGCCTGGCCCAAAGCGACCCTGACCGGGCCGCGGATCTGGTACGCCGTTGGCTGCGTGAAGAGGCCTAGTCCATGAGCAAGCCTGATAAAAAGAGCGGTGAATCCCTCACCGGCCCGGAGAAAGCGGCGGTCTTTCTGCTCACCGTGGGCGAGGATTTTGCCGCCCAGGTCTTCCAGCGGCTCGATCCCGAGGATATCAAGCATGTCGGCCGGCAGATGGCCAGGATCGACAAGGTCGACAAGGAAGACCTGACCGCCCTGGTCAATGAATTCAAGGCCGACACCGGCGACACCGACATCTTCCTTTCCGGCAACGAGATGCTGGAAAGCGCTCTGAAACGGGCGCTCTCCAGCGACAAGGCCAGCGAGATCCTTGAGGAGATCCGTTCGGATTGGAAGCTCACTCTTTTTCAGAAGGCGCGCAAGCTCGAACCCAAGGTGCTGGTCAACTTCCTGCGCAACGAACATCCCCAGACCGTGGCCCTGGTCCTCTCCGTGCTGGAGCCGACCCAGGCTGCCCAGATCCTCATGGAGTTCAACGAGGATATTCAGGTGGAAGTCATGATGCGCATGGCGGAACTCGATAAGGTAAGCCCTGAGATTCTCGTGGATGTGGACCGGGTACTGCAGGAAGAATTGCTCTCCGTTGAAGGCATGGAGGGCCAGCGTCTCGGCGGAGTGGAGGCCGTGGCCGAAATCCTGAACAATGCCGATCGCGGCCTGGAGGCCTCTATCCTTGAAGGTATTGAAGAGCAGCGCGAAAATCTGGCCGATGAAATCCGTCGGCTCATGTTCGTCTTTGAAGATCTCCTCAGCGTCGATGACCGGGGTATCCAGGCTATTCTCAAGGAGGTCAGCACCGACGACTTGAAGCTGGCGCTCAAGCTTGCTTCCGACGACCTCAAGGCCAAGATCTTTGGCTGCATGTCTTCCCGGGCCGTGGAAATGCTCAAGGAAGACATGGAGATCATGGGGCCGACCCGGGTAAAGGATGTAGAGGGCGCCCAGCAGGCAATAATCAAGATCGCCAAGCGTTTGGAGCAGGAAGGCAAGATCCAGCTCATGAGCGGCGGCGGCGGCGAGGACGAATTTGTCTAAGGTACTTAAACTACAGCAGAATCGTGAGGTGCAGTCCGCGCCAAGCATGGATACGGAGGAGTTCCTCTCCTTTGAGGACTTCTGGCAGGTCAAGCCCGGCAGCGCTGAAGCCAAGAGGCTTGAAAAGCACAAGTCGCCGCGGGAAATCGCCATGGAGGAAGCAGCGGAGATTCTTCGCCAGGCCGGGGATCAGGCGGAAACCCTCAGGCAGGAAGCCTACGCCGAAGGGTTTGCCAAGGGAGAAGCCGAAGGCAAGGCGGCCGGGTTGGCTCAGTATGAGCAGCAGCGGGAAGAACTGGCCGCGCTGTTGCGCGCCCTGGAAGGAGAACGGGAGGCTGTTCTGAGGCAGCATGAGGAAAGCATGCTCGCCCTGATCACCGCCATGGTGGATCGGCTGGTTTACCACGAGATATCGGTGAATCCCCTGGTTATCCAGGCCTGTTTGAAAAAGGCCATGGAGTTTGTGGTGGAAAACTCCACGGTGCAGATCCATCTCCATGGTGATGATTTCTCCCGGCTGAAAAAGGCGAGTCTGGAGGATTCCCGGCTGATCGAAGGCAAGAACCGGATCCAGCTTGTCGAGGATCCCAACATTGCGGTGGGGGGGTGTTTTTTGAAAACGGATTTCGGCGAGATCGACGCCACCCTGGAAAACAGCAAGACACGGTTGTATGCCGCGGTTGAGCAAGCCTTTATCGCGGCCATGGCTGCGGATAATACGGTGAGTCAAGAAGGCTGAAGGCTGAAGGCATAAAGACTAAAAAAAACTTTAGTCTTCAGCCTGAACAACTACAAATGGTAATAATCCCATGAACCTTTCCCATTGCCTCCAGGTTGCCCAAGATACCTCGCTCGTGAGCGTGGGCGGCCGGGTGAATCAGGTCATCGGCATGGTTCTGGAGAGCCTGGGGCCCGGAATTCCGGTGGGCAGCATCTGCGAGGTTTCGGTTTTCAAGGGCGCGAGCACGGTGCTGGCCGAGGTTGTTGGCTTTCGCGAAGGCCGGGTGCTGCTCATGCCCCTGGGCGAGATGCGCGGGGTTGAGCCGGGCAGCGCTATCCGGCTGGTGGGCGGGCAGGCCGGGGTGCCGGTGGCCGAATCCCTGCTGGGCCGGGTTATCGATGGTCTGGGCAATCCCATGGACGGCAAGGGACCCCTGCAGCCGGAGACCCAGTATCCCCTCTACGCCGAGCCCCTTAATCCCATGGAGCGGGAGCGTATTTTCGAGCCGGTGGATGTGGGGGTTCGGGCGATCAACGGGTTGCTGACCCTGGGCAAGGGCCAGCGCATCGGGATTCTCGCCGGGTCCGGGGTGGGGAAGTCCACTCTGCTCGGCATGATCGCCCGGCATACCGCAGCCGACATCAGCGTCATCGCCTTGATCGGCGAGCGCGGCCGCGAGTTGAAGGACTTTATCGAGCGGGATCTCGGCCCCGAGGGGCTGGCCCGTTCCGTGGTCGTGGTGGCCACTTCCGATCAGCCGCCCCTGGTGCGGATGCGCGGAGCCTATCTGGCCACGGCCATTTCCGAGTTTTTCCGGGACAAAGGCCGCGATGTGATCCTGATGATGGATTCCATCACCCGTTTTGCCATGTCCAGCCGGGAGGTCGGCCTGGCCATCGGCGAGCCGCCCACCTCCCGCGGCTATACCCCTTCGGTGTTCGGACAGCTTCCCAAGCTGCTGGAGCGGGCCGGAACCTGCATGGGCAAGGGGAGCATCACCGGCATCTACACGGTGCTGGTGGAGGGCGACGACATGAACGAGCCCATCGCCGACGCAGTGCGCTCCATTGTGGACGGCCATATTGTCCTGAGCCGCGATCTGGCGAGCCAGGGGCATTACCCGTCCATCGAGGTCATGAACAGCGTCAGCCGGTGCATGACCGATGTGGTATCCAGGGATCAGGTGCTCGTCGCCCGCAGATTTTTGGAGGTCATGGCCACCTATCGCCGCTCGGAGGATCTGATCAATATCGGCGCCTATGCCAAGGGCAGCAATCCGAAAATCGACAACGCCATTGCCATGATCGACCGGTTGAACGGCTATCTCAAGCAGCAAGTGGAAGAAAAGGTTTCCTTTGCTGAAAGCGGCCGTCAGTTGGCGGAGATTTTTGCCGGCGACGGCCAGAGCGTTCTTCCGGGCGCGATAAAATAATGAGAGGGCGAAATGGCGTATCATTTCAAGCTTGAAACGGTTCTCGGGCTGCGGCGTAATCTGGAAGAGCTTGCCCAGCAGAAACTGGCCAGGGAGCTTGCCCTGCTTGCGGCGGAAAAGCTGCGGCTTGCCGCGTTGCAGCAGGAGCGAAAGGAACTGATTGCCGAGTTTGAGGAAGAAAAGCACCGGAAAATGTCTGCCCCGGTCTTTGCTTTTTATGTGGAAGGGATCTTCCGCAAGGAGCAGGAGGTCGAGGCCGGTTTTGCCCGGGTGGAAGCCGGACAGGCGGCTGTTGTCCGGGCCAGGGAAGAGCTTGCCGCCAAGATGCGGGATAAAAAGGTGATGGAAAAGGCCAGGGAACGGGATTATCAGAAATTTCTCCTGGCCGCATTGAAGAAGGAGCAGAACGAGGCGGACGAGCAGATGGTGCTTCGTTTCGGACGCAAGGGGAATCTCCACTGAGCAGGGAAGGGGCGTTATCGACCCCGGATGGAATCATGAAAAAACGCAATTGCTGCTACCTCATATCAATTCTCGTCGTGTTGTTGACCCTGGTGGTGACCATCCCCGCCTTTACCCAGGAGGATAAATCTCCGGTCAAGCTCACGCCCCAGGAAATTTCCGTTTCCGTCCAACTGAAGGAGCGTGAAGACGCCGTGGCGGCAAAAGAAAAGGCCTTGGCCGCAAAAGAGAAGGAACTCGCTGCCTTGGCCAAGGAAGTGGACGAGAAGTACACCCAGCTCAATGCCCTGCAGGAAGACCTCAAGGGTCAGCTTGGCGGGACAGGCAAGACCCGGGATCAGCAGTTTAAGAATCTGGTCAAGATATACAGCGCCATAAGCCCGTCCAAGGTGGCCCCTCTGCTTGACAAAATGGAGGATGATGAGGTGGTGGAAATTCTGAAAGCCATGAAGGCGGAGGTGGTGGCAAAGATTATCCCCAAGCTGACCCAGGACAAAGCGGTGCGGGTGAGCAGACTTCTCGGCTTGCCCTGAGCCGCGTTGTTTAATTTTGGTTTTGTAGCCCCTTCGGCGTTTGGCCGGAGGGGCTTTTTTTGTCTGGAAAGTTGGCGGAGAACAACCTGCCTTGGCGGCTCTTGCAAAAGCCCTGAGCCTGTCGCAGGGTTCTTTTCTCTGGCAGAGTTGCATCATCCTCATCCTCCCCTACAAGTGGCGAGGGAACTGTGTCATTTGCCCTTCTTTTTCATCTCCCGGCAATTCTTGCCCAACCCAGCTCTCTTGTCCCCTGGTCTGTTTTGTCTGGAGGAATTCTTTTCCTCTCTTGCGGCAACAAGGGGTCATTCTTGGGGAATATCGGCGTTTTTAAAATTCTTTTAACGTGTTGATTCTTCGTTATTATATTCATTTCGTTGATTGTGTTGTTTCGGCATGGCACACCTTTTGCTTTGGTTGATTGTCAAGCGTGCTCCATACCATGCACGAAGGAAGATCAATTTTATCAGCGAGGAAATTCCGTGGACGCACTCATGATTCCCATTGTGCCGGCCCCCAAGTCCCAGATAACGGCGGCGGTGGAAGTGAAAACCCCCGCCGGCAAGAAAGCCGGGTCTAACTTTTCCGACTATATGGAAAAAAAGATGGCCACCGAACGGAGGGGCAAAAGCAGCCTTCTCGGCATGCAGAAAACCAAGGCCGCCCTTGCCTCCGCCGCTGATCGGAAGGCGGAGGCCGCTACTTCGGCAAAAAAAGAAGGGTCTGAGGAAGCAACAACCATGGCCGCTCTGTTGGGGCTGTTTGTCCAAGATCTCCAGAAGAGTGCGGCCGATCAAAAAATGGGGCCTGGCGAGTGGAAATTTCCGGTGCCTGATCCCGACCTTCTCCAGAAGATCGCCAAGGATGCGGGCATGAACGAAAGCCAGTTGAACGCGCTCATGGAAAAAATGAAGGGCCAGGACGGCACGTTGTCCCTGGTCGATTTCCTTGATTCATTTTCCCGCCATTTTCAGGCCTTGCAGGAGGAAGTGCCCGTGACCGCGCCGGAAACGGATCTGCCGCTTCTCCAGAGCTTTCTTGAGCGTCTTGGCGTGCCAGTCCCCGAGGTGAGCAAGATCAGCGATGCCTCGGTGCGAGGAGACAATACCCTTGATCTGCAAAAATTTCTTGCCGGCCTGCAGGGGTTGGCAGGGGACGGAATTACCGATATCACCGCGGTTGAAGCGGCGGAATTGCAGGATCTCCTTGCCAACGCCGGGGTCTCCCAGCAGTTGCAACGCGCCCTGTTGCCCGAACGCTTGCCGGTTGTTGAAGGTCTGGTCGAATCCGGCCCGCCGGTAACCCTTACCCTGGACCGGTTGAAAAACATGCTGGAGCAGGCCATTGGCGATGTGAAGGCCAACAAGCTGCAGGCTGACCCGATTGCCTTTCTTGCCGATCTGCAGGAGGTGTTGACCCGGTCCGGTTTTGAAACCAAGGGGCCGAGTCTTTCTTCCGCTGTTCAGGGGACGCTGGTTTCGGTTTTTGAAAAGCTCATGGAAAGCGTTGATCTTTCCAAGGTCAAGGTGCAACAGGGAGCTGCCGCGGATGCGGCGCAGGAAAAGAAGCTGGCCCAGGCCGAGGATCTTATGGCCACCGAAAATGCGGATGGTGCGCCGCTTCTTGACGGGGAAACCGCGGAGTTTTTTTCCGCCATGGGCAGGGACGGGCAGGGGGCGCAAAACGGTAAGAACGCCTTTGCCAGCGGGGAACTCTTTGTCGAAAGCAGCTCCGTCTTTCAAGCCGAAGGCGGTGCGGCTGCCAAGGGCGAGGCTGTGGGTCAAGCCGCTGTTTCAAGCCAGGCGGCACGGCCTTTCGTGCACGTTCCCAATATGCCCCACACCCTCCAGCAGCAGAGTTTCACCCTGCTTTCCCAAGGGGTTTTACAGGGGTTGCGCAACCAGGAGCATCATCTGGTTCTCAAGCTCTATCCCAAGGAATTGGGCGAGGTTAAGGTGGAGATGACGGTGCGCGACAACCAAGTGGCTGTTTCCTTCAGCATGGAAAATTCCAAGGTGAAGGCGGTGCTTGAAAGCAATCTGGAGCAATTCAGGGAAAACATGGAAAAGCAGGGGTTTGCCCTTGGCGAATGCATGGTGTCCTTGAACAAGGATAGCGACAGCAATGAAGCCTGGCAGCAGTTCCAGGCCGCTTCGCTGGAAAAAGGCGCTGGTCAGCGGAGGACAACCTTGGCGGACCTGCCCGAGAATATTCTCTACCAGCGGGCGCAGCCCGAAAATGGCCGTGAAAACGGTGTTGATCTGTTTGCCTGAAAACAAGAGAGGAAAAGAGCATGACTACCACAGCAAGCACCAGCGCAACCTTGCCGCTTCAGGACACCACGACCCTGTCCACCGTGGGCAAGAGCACCCTGGATCGTGACGATTTCATGACCCTGTTCATTACCCAGATGCAACATCAGGATCCGCTGGAGCCCATGGACAGCACGGACATGGCCTCGCAGCTCGCCCAGTTTTCCAACATGGAAGCCACCATGAAGATGTCCGATAACCTGGAAAAACTCCTTGGCTACCAGGTGTCGCAGAACAATCTCCAGCTTCTGACCCTGATCGGCAAAGAGGTGCAGGGGGCCGGAAACACCATGGGCGTGGTGGAAGGCAAGGTTTCGACCACGCAATATACCCTGGCCGATGCCGCCGAATCCTGCAGGATTGAAATTTATGACTCGGCAGGCCGCATGGCGGACACCGTTGAGCTTGGCTATGCCGCCTCGGGCGTGCATGATTTGACCTGGGATGCGACAACCCCCAGCGGGACCGTGGTCGCCGATGGATTGTACACCTACAACGTGGTTGCCATCAATGCCTTGGGGCAGAAAGTAGATGTTGATTACCGTTCAACCGGCCTGGTTACCGGAGTGAATTTTGACGGAGCCACGGCCCAGGTAACCGTGGATAAATCGATACCCATGAACGTGGCGGATATCTTGGTGGTGAAGTGAGACCCATGAACATTACAGCACAAGAAAACAGGAGGTAGCATAATGGGCGTTTCAAGTTCGTTGTACGCAAGTATCAGTGGTCTCAGCACCATGGGCAACGCCATGAGCGTTTTGGGTGATAACGTTTCCAACGTCAACACCATCGCCTTTAAATCGAGCCGGGCGACCTTTCAGGATGTATTGTCCCAGTCCGTTGCCACCGCAGCGGGCGCGGCCCAGGTCGGACGCGGTGTGACCATGACCACCATCGACGGCATCTTTGCCCAGGGCTCCTTTGAGTCCACCTCCACGGCCACCGATCTGGCCATCGGCGGCCAGGGTTTCTTCATGCTCCGGGCCGCGGGCAGCGCCGAGGCGGACATGTATACCCGGGCTGGGGAATTCCGTTTCGACAAGGAAGGCTTCCTGGTCAACCCCACCGGCAATTTTGTCCAGGGTTGGACCCTGGATACCACCTCCGGCGAGCGGCAGGGCACCATCGGCGATATCAACCTCGGCAAAACCACCCCTCCGGTTTCAACCACCGGTATCCAGGTTATTGCCAACGTGGATTCGCGCAAGAACAACGAAACCACCGAGCAGCGTCTGTTCGACGCCTGGAATGGCACCAACCCTTCCCTGCCGGTGCCCACTTCGCCAATCGATGCCAATGCCTATGAGTACACCACCGCCATCAAGGTGTATGACTCCGTGGGTGCGAGCCATGACCTCACCGTGTATTTCGACCGCACCACCAAGGACAACCAGTGGGAGTTCCTGGTCACCTGCGAGCCCAGCGAAGACCAGCGAGTGCTGAGCACCGGCCGTGACGCCACCGGCGCCCTGGACGGCACCAATGACGAGGCTTCCATCTACACCCCGGATTCCGCCTACAACTACCAGAACCATAAGGGGGCAGGCGCCCTGCTCTATGGGGTGCTGGATTTCTCCACCTCCGGCGCCATCAGCAATATGACCGCCTGGAACGTGCCGCCCGACGGTGAGGTGGACCCGGCCCAGAGCACCAACCTGCTTACCTTGGGCAATACGGACCAGTACTACTCCTTTGCCGCGAATTTCACCGGCGCTACGACCAACCAGATGATTGAGCTCAATCTCGGCGCCCGCTACAGCGGTCAGGCCACCGCCGTCAGTCAGGTTTTGGTCAGCGGCAGTGCAGCCTATGCCACCGCCGGAACCTCAACGCCCATCACCAAGGAAACCCTTTGGAATACGGTGTATGACTCCACCGGCACCCTGGTTGATACGATTACTCCGGCGGTGGTGACCTTTGCCGGGTATGATAACAGCGGAGTCGCAGTGAGCGGCACCTATACCCTCGCGGCAACCGACAAGGTACAGGATCTGCTCAATGCGCTGGATGCCACCTTTAAGGTTACTTCCACCATCGACGCCGCAGGGAAAATAAAGATGACCGATGCCACCGGCGGCGCCAGCGGCCTGGCTGTCACCACCTTTACCTTCAGCGCCGGGGCGAATCCCTTCGGCGCCAGCACCGCCACCACCAACACCTTTAATGTCACCACCGCGAAACAGCAGGTGGTTTCCACGGCTCGGGCCACCACAACCTTTCCCGGCACGACGCCGATCAATGCCAGCACCCCTTTGACCAGCGTATTCGACAGTACGGGGGTTGCTCTTACCGCCACGGATGCCCTGGTTTTTGTCGGAGCACGGGGAGACAATACCCCGGTGAATGCAACCTTTACGGCAGGCACCAACTTTGGCTCACCCCTTACTGCACCCAATAACCCTCCCACCATGCAGGATCTGCTGACCTGGCTGGAAGAGCAGTTTGACGCCGAGGCCTCCATCGATGGCGCAGGGCGTCTGGTGCTCACCGACCGGGTGGCCGATGATGTTGCGGCCGCCGGGTATCACAGTCAACTGGAAATTACCTCGATAACAAATGCTTTGCCTGGTGTTTCCTCTCCTTTCGGCGCCGGCCTCTTTACCACCATTGCCGCCGATGCCAGCGGCGAGGATGGCAGTCTGATCGGGGATACCATGAGCATCAATTTCAGCACCGAGGCGTTGTCCACCACCCAGTACGCCAACAGCTCAACCACCATCTTCCAGGATCAAAACGGATTTGCCGCGGGCTTTCTGCAGTCGGTTTCCGTTGATACCGCCGGAATCATCACCGGCAACTATTCCAATGGACAGGTGCTGCAACGGGCCCAGGTGGCTCTGGCCAGCTTCAACAACCTGGCCGGACTCAACAAGGAGGGCGGCAATATCTTCCGGGAAACCAGCGAGTCCGGCGCGCCCATCACCGGTCCGCCAGCAACCAACGGCTTGGGGACGATTTCGCCCAACTCGCTGGAGCAGTCCAACGTGGATCTCGGTGCGGAGTTCGTCAAGCTGATCACCACCCAGCGCGGCTTCCAGGCCAACTCCAAGATCATCACCACCACCGACGAGATGCTGGCCGATCTGATCAACATCAAGCGGTAATAGTCACACCCCAGGTCTCCTGCCTGATCCGGCGGTTCGGAATATTCCGAGCCGCCGGATTTTTTTTGTGGGTAAGACGATGTTTATGGGGAGACTCCCCTCCCTCGACGGGAGGGGCAGGGGGGTGGGTGAAGGTGCAGATGGCCTTATCTTGGCTAGCTCCCCCTCTCCTCAGCCCTCTCCCGCGGGGGGAGAGGGGGGGTTGCTTTAAACAGGTGCTTCGACGAGGCTCTCCTGAGTTTGTCGAAGGGCTGTTGTTGCGACCCCATCATGTTTGATTCAGAAAGATTGTGACAACGCCATGTGCTATCAAAATGTGATTGCATTCTGAGCGATGCTCCGCTATTATAGGGCATGAACAGTAAGCACAAGAAAACGCTTGAGGCAATTTTTGCAGTTCCGACATGTAAAACCGTGGAATGGAACCGTATCGAGGCTTTGTTTGTTGCGCTTGGTGCGGAAACCATCGAAGGCCGTGGTTCGCGGGTACGGTTTGTGATCAACAAGACGGTTGGCACCTTTCATCGGCCGCATCCTTCAAAGGATGCAAAGCCCTATCAGGTTGAAGATGCCAGAGCCTTTCTTCTGGCGGCGGGGGTAAAAGAATGAACACTATGAACTACAAGGGATATGCGGCCCGGATTGAGTTTGACGAGCGCGATGATATCTTCGTCGGCCATATAGTGGGCATCCACGATATCGTCGGGTTTCATGCCGATACAGTAAAAGAGTTGCATGCCGCCTTTGCAGAAGCGGTTGACGACTACATCGAAACCTGTGAAAGGATCGGGAGAGAACCGCAGAAACCGGCATCCGGCAAGCTCATGCTGCGGGTGCAGCCAGAGGTACACGCGGCAGCGTTACGAGCTGCGGCGCTTGCAGGCAAAAGCCTTAATCAGTGGGCGGCAAAAATCATTAAGGAGGCGGCGCAGGCATAGCGCGGAAGTGAGCTCCCTCTCCCGCGCGGGAGAGGGTTGGGGAGAGGGGGATGCCAAAGATTACCTGATCATCTGGATCAATTTTTCATACATCTCGTCGGCGGTGGAAAGGCTTTTGGCGTTGGCCTGGAAGGCCCGCTGGGTGGTGATGACGTCCACCATCTCCCTGCCGATATCCACATTGGACATCTCCAGGGTGTAGTTGGTGGCGGTGCCGAAGGATGGCTCGCCGGCGGTGCCGATCATCGCAATGCCTGCTTCATCCGAGGCAACGAAGTTGTTGTCGCCCACGGAACGCAATCCTTGCAGGTTCATGAAGTTGGCCAGCACCAGTTGGGCCTGGGTGATGTTCTGGCCGTTGGAATATTGCCCCGTGATAAAGCCCTGGCTGTCCACGCTGATGTCCTGGAGCCTGCCTTTGCCGTATCCGTTCTGGCTTTGATACAGGATCGAAGAAGGGGTCGCGTAGCTGGTGGTGGTCAACCCCGCGCTTTGATACCGGTCTTCAAGCTCAACGGTGAAGGTGGAATTCTGGTTGCCGAAGATCTGGGCAATGGCCGGGTCGGTGAGCGGAGTGGCCCCGCCGGCGTTGGCATGGGTGATCGAGGAGATCGCCAGTTGGCTTTCTCCCACTTGGGTGTCGGTGAGGGTGAGCCGGCCGTTGGTTATTCCCGCGGTGCAGGCAAATTGGGCCTCCAGCTCGGCAAGAAAATCCGCCACTGTTTGGGAAAAATTTACCGTGTAGGTGTATGAGGCCGCGGTTCCGTCGCCGGTGGTACCCTGAAGGGTGATCGTGTCACCGGCCTGCACGGTGTTGCCGAGACTGTCCGAAACCGTGTTCCAGGTGGAGGTGGCGCTGATGAGCCCCGAGGTGGTGGCGGAGCTGAAGGCCGGGGCGGGGCTGACCACCGCCAGCGGCTTGGGAGTATTGCCAAAGCTCAGGGTCGAGGAGTTGTTGACCGGGGTGCCGGTAAAGTTGAAGTCGAAGCTGTAGTAGGATTCGCCCCTGGCAAGGGTAAGCAGGTTGGTGACACCGGCCGGATCGACGTTGCCGTCGGGCGGCACGTTCCAGCACTGGATGTTGCTCAGGTCGCCGTTGTTTGAGAAGGAGAGCACACCGTAGAGCAGGGCCCCAGCCCCCTTGTCCGTTGCGCTGTCGTACCGGGTGCCGCCGGTGCTCAGTCGCTGATCCAAAGCGGGGTTACAGGTGACGAGAAACTCCTGTTCGTTGGGGTTTGCCGTTGCATCGAAATAGACGGTCAGATCGTAGGTGGTCGAGGGAGTCGAAAATGGAATGGTTTCATCGGCCGGGCCGTATATCTTCAGCGCGGTTTTAAAGTCGTAGTTGCTCGCGGCAATGGGTTGGGCGGTGTCGATCCCGTTCCAACTGTCAAACAGGGTAATCGGGCTGGCGGTTGGCTCTTGCAAGGCCGGATTGTTCTGGATGTTCAGCATCAGTTGCACCTGGCTGGTCGCCGATTGGGGCGCAATGCTCTTGACCAGGATATCGCCGACCGTGGTAGGCAAGCCGCTGGAGGCGCTCAGGTTATAGCCCTGCACGAACTGGCCGGTCTGGGTGGTCAGATTGTAGGCGTTGGGCTCGGCGCCCAGGTGATTCACCAGATCGAAGTTTCCGGAACGGGTGTAGGTGTTTGCCATGGTGGCGTCGGGAGGGCGCACCATGAAGAAACCCGGGCCGCTGAGCGCCATGTCCGTGGCCTTGCCGGTGGTTCCAAGCATGCCGTCGCTAAAGGAGGTCCCGATGTTGCCAAGCTGGACGCCGTGTCCCACGGAGATGGAGCCGAGGGTGGTTTCAAAGATGTCGGCGAACTGGGTTTGGCTTGTCTTGAAGGAGTTGGTGTTGACATTGGCGACATTGTTTGCCGTGACGTTGAGCTTCTGGCTCATGGCGTTTACGCCGCTTATGCCGTTGTAGAAAGATGCCAGTAAATCCATGGTGCGCCTCGCATGATGTTTTGGGTATGGAGCTGCCGCTTTGTTGTAAAGCAAAACTCGTGCCAAAAGGCATGGCGAGGCGACTTCGGTGTAAGTAGAGTGAGTTTGCCAGGACCTTATAACCCTTGAAAACTTCCCTCCCCTTGCGGGAGGGGTTGGGGGTGGGGGTGTTGCAACCTGCTGATATACTAGCAAGTTCCCACTCTCCTTCACCCTCCCCGCCAGGGGGGAGGGGATTAATGGAGTGTCGGTAAAAAGTTGCAAGGTGCCAGGTTGTTCGTGGTTGGCGCAAGGGGATCGCTTGTTCCGGGGTCGGGAAAATTTTTCCGAAACCGGAACAGGGAGGCAATGTTGTCCTATTGCAGAAACGCGTCGAAGATGGCGAAGGCCTTTTGCACTGCGGGCACATCCGCATTGAGCGTTAGATACGATTTGCCCGCGATCTCCTGGGCCACCAGTTCGTTGCTTGCGGGCAACAGGCCGCCCAGGGGCAGGTCGGTGGATTGCACCGCCTCGTCGATCTTGGCCAGCAATTCCTCGCTGGCCGGTTCCGGCACCCGATTGACGATGAGGCATTTTTTCTTGATCGTGACCCCCAAAGGGCCGGTGAGTTCGGCAATGCGTTTGGCGGTCATGATTCCCCGGGCCGAGGGGTCGGAGACCACGATGAGATAGTCGATATCGCGCAGGTTCATGCGGCTGAGGTGTTCCATGCCCGCCTCGTTGTCCACCACGATGTACTTGTAGTTGTCGGCCAGATGGTCCATGGTCATGGCCAGGTGCTGGTTGGCCGCGCAGTAGCAGCCCGGGCCGTCGGGCTGGCCCATGGCCATGAGGTCGAATCCGGAGGCTTCCACCAGGGCTTGGTGTACCTTCATCTCCATGTACTGGTCCCGGGTCATGTTGGGCGGCATATCGCCCTTGAGTTCCTTTCTGATCTGGCCGATGGTGGCGTTAAGCGTAAGCCCCAGCAGCTCGTTGAGATTGGCGTTGGCATCGGCATCCACGGCCAGGATGGGGGTCATGCCCCGTTCGGTGAGGTATTTGATGAGCAGGGCCGAGATGGTGGTCTTGCCGACCCCGCCCTTGCCGGCCAGGGCGATAATTTTAGGCATGTGATTTCTCCAGTGGGGAATTCTTTTAACGCAAAGGCGCAGAGACGCAGAGATGCAGAGAGAACTACAGGGAAAAGAAAACTTAGCGCCTTTGCGCCTCTGCGTTAATCTTCTTCATTTTTGATGAATCAACCCAATATAGGAATCAGGCCGGGGAATGTCAAACCCAAAGCCGGTCGGCAGGGCGAACCGCCCGGAATCCCGGCGATTTTACCTTGCAACTTGCGGGCGAGCTGGTATGTTTATCCGCTTAATTTCAACACTCAGCACTCGGCCCTTAGCACTCTGCACTAAGTTAACATATGGAGATCACCCATGGATTACCGGGCGACATTGAACCTGCCTCAAACCGATTTCAAGATGAAGGCCAACATGTCCCAAAGGGAACCGGAGGTTCTTAAGGCCTGGGAAGAGTCCAATCTCTACGCCAAGGTGCAGGAGCAGACCGCGTCCAGACCCCTTTACATCCTGCACGACGGCCCTCCCTATGCCAACGGCCACATCCACATGGGCCACGCCTTGAACAAGATCTTGAAGGACATCATCCTCAAGGCCAGGCGCATGGCGGGTTTTCATTGCCCCTATGTGCCGGGCTGGGATTGCCACGGTCTGCCCATCGAGCTCAACGTGGACAAGGATCTCGGCTCGAAAAAAAAGGAGATCGGCAAGCTCGCCTTCCGGGGCGCCTGCCGCAACTACGCCGGGAAATGGATCAAGCGGCAAAAGGATGAGTTCAAGCGTCTCGGGGTGCTGGGCGATTGGGAAAACCCCTATCTGACCATCGATTACAAGTACGAGGCGAGTATTGCCCGGGAGTTCAACCGGTTTCTCCTCTCCGGCGCGGTGACCCGCAGCAAGAAGCCGGTGCATTGGTGTTCCTCCTGCCGGACCGCACTGGCCGAGGCCGAGGTGGAGTATTACGACCATACCTCGCCGTCTATCTATGTGAAGTTTCCGGTGGCCGAGGATCTGGGCGATGCTATTCCCGCCCTGGCCAATCAGAAGGTCTCCGCCGTGATCTGGACCACCACGCCCTGGACCCTGCCGGCCAACCTGGCGGTGGCCTTCCATCCCGATTACCCCTATGCCGCGGTTCGGGTGGCAGGCGAGGTGCTGATCCTGGCCGAGGGCTTGGTGGAGCAGGCTTTGGCCGCATGGGGCATGAACGATTATGAGATCATCGCCACCTTTTCCGCCAGGCTGCTCGAAGGCCGGAAGTGCCGCCATCCCTTTCTCGATCGTGAGTCGCTCATGGTCCTGGCCCATTACGTGACCCTGGACACCGGCACCGGCTGCGTGCATACCGCACCGGGCCATGGCCGGGAAGACTACATGACCGGGATCAACTACAACCTGCCCGTGCTTTCGCCGGTGGGCAACGATGGCCGTTTCACCGAGGAGGCCGGACCCTATGCCGGGCTCTTTATCTTTGACGCCAATTCGCAGATCAACGCGGATATGGCAGCACAGGGCTCGCTGATCAAGGAGGCCAAGATCTCCCACAGTTATCCCCATTGCTGGCGCTGCAAGAAGCCGGTGATCTTTAGGGCCACCGAGCAGTGGTTCATCTCCATGGAGGCCAACGAGCTGCGCAACAAGGCCCTGGCCGCGATCAAAGACGTGCGCTGGATACCTCAATGGGGCATGGAGCGCATCCTCGGCATGGTGGAGAATCGGCCGGACTGGTGCCTGTCCCGCCAGCGCACCTGGGGCGTGCCCCTCACCGTGGTCTACTGCGGCGAGTGCGGCGAGGTGCTCAACGACGAAACCATCATGGGCCGCATCACCGGTCTGTTTGAAAAAGAGGGGGCGGACGCCTGGTTCAGCCATGAGCTGGCCGATTTCATCGGTCCGGATGCCAAATGCCGCAAATGCGGCTCCACTGACTTTATCAAGGAAGAAGACATCTTGGATGTCTGGTTCGATTCCGGGGTGAGCTACGCCGCCGTTTTGGAGGAGCGTCCAGAGCTGGCTGCGCCTGCCGACCTGTATCTCGAAGGCAGCGACCAGCATCGCGGCTGGTTCCAGAGCGCGCTTCTGGCCTCGGTGGGCACCAGGGGCATCCCGCCTTACAAATCCGTGCTCACCCACGGCTTTGTCGTGGACGGCCAGGGCAAGAAGATGTCTAAGTCCATCGGCAACGTCATTGCCCCGGAGGAGATCATCAAGAAGTACGGGGCCGAGATATTGCGGTTGTGGGTGGCTTCCGAGGATTACCGCGACGACATCAAGATATCCGACACCATCCTCCAGCAACTGGCCGATGCCTACCGCAAGATCCGCAACACGGTGCGCTTCATCCTCGGCAATCTCTACGACTTCGACCCGGCCACCAACACGGTGCCCGACAGCGAGATGGACGAGCTGGACCGCTGGGCTCTGTATCAGTTTGAGTTGTTGAAGATGAAGGTGCTCAAGGGGTATGAGGTTTTTGAGTTCCACCCCGTGTTCCATGGCCTGACCAATTTCTGCACGGTGAGCATGTCCGCCCTGTATCTGGATGTGCTCAAAGACCGGCTCTACACCCTGCCTGCCAATTCCCGCGAGCGGCGGGCCGCCCAGACTGCTCTGTATGAGATTGTCGATGGTCTGACCCGGCTCATGGCCCCGGTCCTCACCTTCATGGCCGCCGAGGTGTGGGATTTTCTCCCCGGTGCTGCCAAGCGCGAGGACAATGTCTGTGTCGCCCTGTTTCCGGAGCTGAAGCCGGAACGGGTTGGCGACAAAGCGTTGGCCGAGAAGTGGGACAAGGTTTTGCGGGTGCGGAGCGAATTGACCAAGGCTCTGGAGATTGCCCGGCGCGACAAGGTGATCGGCCATTCCCTGGAGGCGGAGGTGGTGGTGGCTGCTGCTGGCGAGCTGGGCGAGTTTCTGGCTGCTCATTGGGAAACCCTGCAAAGCGTGGCCATTGTTTCAAGGATGGAGCTGATGGCTTCCCTGCCGGAACCGGGCTTTGTCAGCACCGAATTGCCGGAGCTTTCCGTGCTGGTGCGTTCGGCCAGGGGTGAAAAATGCGAGCGGTGCTGGCTGCGTTCCGAGGAGTTGGGCAGCGATACCGAGCATCCCAGCCTCTGCCCCCGCTGCACCGCTGTGGTGAGCAATTGAAAAAGCCCGGCTCGCCCATCATTCCACTGGCCTGGCTGCTGGCGGTGGTTGTGCTCGATCAGGCAACCAAGGCTTGGGTTATGGACCGCTTTGCCATGTTTGAGCTGCTGCCCGTCATCCCCGGCCTGTTCAACCTGACCTATCTCACCAACACCGGGGCGGCCTTTGGCATGCTGGCCGGAGCCCAGACCATCTGGCGGCAGGTGTTCTTTGTCGGCGTGGCCGCGCTCGCCCTTGGGGTGATGGCTTTTTCCTACCGCCAGTTTCGCAACCAGGGCAAGATCTTTGCCCATGCCATCGGCCTGATCGCCGGGGGCGCGGTGGGCAATCTCATCGATCGGTTGCGTTTCGGCGCGGTGGTGGATTTTTTGGATTTTTATGTCGGCAGCCACCACTGGCCGGCCTTCAATGTGGCGGATTCAGCCATTTGTGTCGGGGTTGGCTTGTTCATTCTGGGCAGCTTGTTGTATCCGCCGCAGGAAAGTGAAAAATGAAAAGTGAAGAGTTCCGGAGCAACACCGAAGATTCTTGAGGTCCGGTGCTTCGACAGGCTCAGCACGAGCGGAATATATCAATACGCATAAAAAGCATCCGTTCGCCCTGAGCCTGTCGAAGGGTGTTTTGTTTGTCTTGCAACTGGCAGATATCACAAGAAAAAAATAAATGATCGGAGTTCGGTTATGGCAGTTGGTAGGTCGGGTAGAGCAAAGCGAAACCCGACAGTAACGTTATCGGAACACCTGATACTCGCCTCATACACAAGAATCTTCGCCGCCCGTGGGTTACGACGGCAGAGAAAAAAATCGCGCCTCTTGCCCGTGACCGGCGGTATTGTATCAGTTGCCTTCTGCGCTAAATTTATTGTGTCGGGTTTCGCTACGCTCTACCCGACCTACGACTGGCAGATATCACAAGAAAAAAAATAAATGATCGGAGTTCGGCATGGCAGAACAAAAAATAGCGGTTCTTTTTCCAGGGCAGGGCTCCCAGTTTCTGGGCATGGGCAAGGAATTTTTGGAAACGGACGCTGATGCCCGCGCCCTCATGGCCATGGCGGAAACAATCAGCGGCTTCCCGCTCACCCGCCTCTGCCAGGACGGCCCCATGGAGGAGCTGACCCGCACCGTGCATCTGCAACCGGCCATGACCGTGATGAACCTCATCTGCTGGCAGGCCCTGGCCAAAGCCGGAGTGAAACCGGCATTTTTTGCCGGTCACAGCCTGGGCGAGTACGGGGCGCTTGCTGCCGCCGGGATCGTGAGTGCCGAGGAGACCCTGGGTCTGGTCACCGAACGCGGCCGCTTGATGGAGCGCGAGGCTGCCGCAAATCCCGGCGGCATGCAGGCCGTGGTGAAACTGCCCATCGAGGCGGTGCGCGGGATCGTGGAAAGCGCCAAGGCTGCTGGCAAGATCACCGTGGCCAACCACAACTCCGCCGGACAGATCGTGATCTCCGGCGAGGAAGCGGCCCTTGCCGTTGCCGCGCCCTTGGTCAAGGAGAAGGGCGGCAAGGCGATTCCCCTCAAGGTGAGCGGCGCCTGGCACAGCGAGTTGATCGCCGGCGCGGTCCCGGATTTCGAGGCGGCCATGGCCAAGGTGACCTTCAACGCCCCGGCCACGCCGGTTCTCTTCAACGTCACTGCCGCTTCCGAGAGCGACCCTGCCGCGATCCGGCAGATCATGGCGCGTCAGATCGCCTCCACCGTCCGCTGGTTGGAGATTGTGGAGAAGCTGATGGCCGAGGAGGTGCGGGTCTTTATCGAGGTCGGCCCCAAGACGGTGCTTACCGGGCTTTTGGGCAAGATCATCCCGCCTGACTACGAACACCGCTGCTTCCAGTTTGATACCCCGGAAGGGCTGGGCAAAATGCTGGAAGAGCTGTAAGGAAACCGCAAGTCTGAAGGGAGAAAGGCGGGAAATCCTGTTCGGGTTCCCGCCTTGTCTGCCTGTCCATTCCAATACTCCCTTGTTCCTCTCCGCGCACGCCAACTATCCCCGTATTTTTTCAGCATTGACAATCTGTTAGGTGCATGCGATTGTAGCTGACGGTGCATACGTTGCCCGGAAATTGCGGCGAAACAGCGGACGAATAAGAATTCGCACGATTTATCCGTATTCCGCATAACATCCCACATTGCCCCGTAAGGGTGTGTAAAGAATTTTGTGTAAATGGTTTTTGTGATCAAAATTCCGGCAGCCTGTCTTCAAACATGATGCTGAACTGATTCAGCGCCGATTTCCAGTTTTTAATCGGCATCGTCCAGCGTTTCGAAATATTCGTCAGC
>NZ_JALKCW010000005.1:0-109226 GCF_046883345.1 Hydrosulfovibrio ferrireducens
CTTGCTGACGTTGTTTAATTCCGAAGCGAGTTCTAGCAAACTGAGCTTCCTTCGTGCTACTTTGTGTTTGGTGGTCATGATGCTCTCCTGTCTTGAGGTTGATGAAGCTTCGCAACTCCATCTTTACCCCAACCAAGGGAGGCATGACCACCTCTTCATAAAAGAGGCTGACTGTCAGGTTATAACCATCTCAATACAGAAGGGATGCCCCATGGGGAATCCGCCTACTGCCCAAAAGAAAACACCATCCTGATCACAGCGGAACCCCCCACTCTCAAGCAGTACCGCCCCGCATTCCTCGACCAATTTGCGACTGTCATCACCTGCCGCGCCGATCTCAACCATCCCGGCATAATCATCGACCAACCCGGGCTCCCCTGGCATGTCGGCCGGCGCCAAAAGGACCATATGAATCTGTCGTGGTCAAAGGATTATGACGAACTCTCGGCCATCACCCAGTATGAAAAAAGAAAAGAACTGTCCGTCATCTCTTCCACCAAGGCCTTCAGTGACGGGCATCGGCTACGCCTTGCCTTTGTCAGCGCCCTGCAAAATCATTTCGGCGACCGCATTGACGTGTTCGGGCGCGGAATCAGGGAGATCGAGGACAAATGGGACGCCCTTGCTCCGTACAGGTATCACATCGCCATTGAAAATTGCGCGGTCAACGACTATTGGACGGAAAAGATCTCCGATCCGTTTCTGGCCGGCTGCCACCCCATCTATTACGGCTGCCCCAATATCGAAAAATATTTCCCCGAAAAATCTCTCACCAGGATCGACCTCCAACAACCGGAACAGGCCATCGCCATCATCGAAGAATGCCTCGCACGCAAGCGCTACGAGGAGTCCCGGCAGAAAATCCAGGAAGCCCGGGATGCCGTGCTGAACCGATACAACCTCTTTCCCATGCTCGCCTCGCACCTTGAGCGGTTGGCGCAACAAGACCGCGGCACGGGCAAACGCGTCAAAATCCACCTGGTGCCGGAAACCTCTGGCACCTTGTGGGATTATTGCCTCAGGGGGGTGCGGACAATATCTCCTCGTAGATGGTGACAACCTTGCCTGCAACCTCATCCCAGGAATGCTCTGCGGCCCGCTGGCGCGCGGCCCTGCCCATCCTTGCCCTGCGCTGCTCATCGCACAACGACATCAAATGGATGCTCACTGTTTCCGCATCCTCCTTGGCGACAATAAAACCATGCTCGCCATCGATTACGATATCCTTGGCCCCAACCTGGGTGCTGATAATGACCGGAAGCGAAGCGGCCATGGCCTCCAGCACGGTCATGCCGAAGGTGTCAAAGCCGGACAGCAAGACACATACCTCCGATGCCGCATATATTTTCTCGATGCCTTCGCGTTGCACCCCGGCAAAAAGAACATCCCCGCCTATCCCGAGGTCAGCCGCGATTTTGCGGTATTTGTCCTGATTTCCCTTCCCCACGACAAGTAGTTTCATCTCCTTGCCCGGCAGTTTGCCCTTTGCCTTGGCAAGCGCGGAAATTGTGGCCTGCAAGCCCTTGAGCGCAAAGTTCATACCCACAAACAACACCAGGAAATCATCGGCCCCTATCCCGAATTTTTTTCGGATCTCCCCCCGTATCTCCGCACGATCCGGCAGGTCAAACCGCGCAAGCTCGATCCCGGGATGGATCACCCGAACCCGATTTCTCTCCACACCAAATTCCCGGTTGAATTTCTCCAAAGCCAGACTGGATACTGGCAACAGAAATCTGCACCGGTGATCGGCGATCAACCGCTGTTCAACCCATGCGGTTACGCGGTCAAAAAGACTCATCCCTTTTTCCCGGACCTCCCGGACCCAGAAACGGTGCGGCACGCCATGCATGGTAAAGATATCGGCATGAAATATCCGGTCATGGGTGTGGATGAGATCGAAATCCTGGCGGGCGATTGCGGCATTGGCAAAAAAAGCAAAACTTATGGTGGTCAGGAAGCGTGGGAATCGGATCATGGGAACAAAATGAAAGGAAACATTGTTTGAAACCGCCTTCCATTTATTGGCAAAAACGTGGACATCATAGCGTGGGTTTTGGGCGATTTTTTCCGTCAAGTGCAAGGCAAACTGCTCGCCGCCGCCCACCAGCCCATATTTCGGGATGACCACTGCGATCTTCTTCACTTCGGCCGGCACCATCACAACTCCTATTCTGCCATTGAAGGCCGACTGTCCCTGTTGCTTCGCCACAATATTGTCCCCATGGCAAAAATCACGCAGAGAACCGACTCGGGATAATGACTAAAAACCGGTTCAAAAAATCCAATTATAAAAAATGACACCCCTGCTGCAATAACAGCGTTCACCCACGAGACAATGTTGTCGCTCGCGCCATTTTTCCGGAACTGCCACAGCATCCGAAAAAAAACGAAGATGACCCCGAGGAAAAAGATGATCCCCGGAATGCCGGTACGCACCGCAATGTCGGTATACATATTGTGGGGATTCAACAAGATCTCCTGCCCCTGAAACCTTTCCGGCAACCTGGCATTGTAGCGTTGCAAATCCAGATCTCCACCAAATGTTTGCATGCCAAAACCGATCCCGGTTACGGGATAATCCTTCACAACCTCCCACACAAGCAGTCCGTGTTTAATTCTCAGATTGTCCGCCATATTGCTTGTAAATCTTCCCCCGGCAGGACTGACAGACAGGATCACCCCAAGCAACAACAAAACTCCGGCGAGAACCTTCTTCCGCGCAGAAAGAACAACCGTCAAGGAAACAACCAAGGCAATCAATACGCTTCGGGTTTGCGCCAGAAAAATTACGGCCAGGGCGGGCAGAATACAGCTTGCGAAAAACATTCTCCCGGGCCACCCCTTTGCCTGGGAGATGTTGTGTATGCTGAAAACAATGGAAACAACGGCGATGATTCCGACCAGATTGGTGGTCACCTCGGTGAAGCTTGCGCCGAATCTCTCGGCAAAAGGGGTGCCGAGCTTTACATAGTAATAGTACAGCCGCCAGACAAAGAGACTTGAAGCGGAAACGATGAGTATCCAGGAGAGAACCGACAATTTTTTCAGTGAACAAAAACCATTCACCAGAATGAAATAGAGGAGAATATATTTCAATAAATGCGCATAGATATCATGCATGCTGTTTGCCGGGTTCACTGCGAAAAAAAGACCCAAAAAACACCAGGCCACAAAAAGAATCCCGGGAACAGCCAGGGGGGTCTGAAAAGAAAATTGTATTTTTCTGAACAGGATCAGCGCAACAACCACGAACACCGACAAATAATAGCATATTTCCTTGATCGTCGTTGTGTGGGGAAAAGGGACCAGAAAAACAAAAATCCCGAGGAGTACCGGAATACTTGCGGCTAAAAAAGAAACAATTTTACTGGAATTATCGGTTGATGCCGCATTCAAATCCATTTCATTCCGCCCTTTCCAGGACCCCTTTTCTTTTGCGTTTATGATGTCCCTGAAAAACAAAGCGGGCACCTAGTGCGAACGATTACAACAACGTATTGCGCAGATGCGACTCGACTCCCGCCCGGACCTCTTCAAGCGTCAATTCTTCCAGACAGGCACTCTTCTCACTGTCATGGCACCCCTTGTTTCGGCACGGGACACACGGCAGGTTTTTCTGGACGATGAGGTGCTGCTTGCCTCTCGGCGCCCAGGATACCGGAGAGGACGGCCCGAATATCCCGACCGTGGGGGTTCCCACCGCCGCTGCGATATGCAGGCCGGCGCTATCAACCCCTATGAACAACCGGCATTGCTGCAACAAGGCCGCATACATGGCGATGGAGGTCTTCCCGGCGAAATTATAGCATCCCGCGCCACAGCCCCGGACAATTTCCTCGGCCCGGTCTTTTTCCGAGATCGAGCCGGTGACAAGCACCGCCGCCCCGTGTTCCTTTACCAGCCCTTGGATAAGGGCGATATATTTTTCCTTGCCCCACTCCTTGTATTGCCAGAGGGAAAACGGCTGCACGGCAACAAGCTTTTTATCCTGGCAAATCCCCTCTCGCTCGAAAAGCAGCCGGATTTCCTCCTGCTTACCCCCAGCAACGGCCAGCGCCGGGGTTCTCTGTCCGGTTGTAATCCCGAAGGCGGCGAGCAATCCGAGGAGATAGTCGACAACATGCAAATCAGGGGTGTATTCCCGCTGCAGAAGACTGGTAAAAAGGCGATTCCGCCACAGCCTGCCATCCCCGGCATAAAAACCGAGCCGCTGGGACGCCCCGGAAAGAAAGGCCATTATGGCCCCGCGCGTTCCGGTTCGCAGGTCAATGGCCAGTTCGCAATGAAGGCTGCGCAGGTTGCGAAAAAAATCGCGCTGAAAGCGAAGTTCTTCCCGAAGCGACCGGGACCGCTTCGTAACCGCGATAACCTGATCAAGCCAGGGACAATCCTCCAACAGCTCGGCAGCCTTGTCCCATACGGCAACCACGATCCTGGCCTGCGGATAATTTTCCCGCAACGCCCTGATGCAGGGGGTAGAGAGGACAACATCGCCGATATCGCCGAGCTGCACAAGCAGAATGCTGCGCGGTGAACCGGTTATCGTTGTCTTGCCTGTGATCAAGGGGATATCCATAAAGGCCTCAGGGGCACCCCCGCACATGCCATGAAAGCAGTTGCAGATACAGCGCCAATCTCCCCCGGATGCCCCCATGCAATCCCAGGGTCATGATCAGGCCAAGCCCGTTCAATAGGACATTGATGAGCAGACGCGTCACAAGCAACAGGCCATGGAACGGCCAGAGGTGAGGAAACCACTTGCGGAGATAGAGATACCGGGCCCGGTAAAACATGATCCTGGCCCGGACATTATGCCCGGCGCTTTGCCCCTGCAAATGGTAAATATGGGCATCAGGGACAAAAATTGATTTCCACCCCCCCCTGTGCATGGCCAGAGCCCAGTCAGTCTCTTCCATGAAGAAAAAATAACGCTCGTCCAGCAGTCCCACCGTATCCATGGCCGCCTTGCGCACCATCAGGCAGGCGCCGATACAGGACTCCACCTCAATGGGCGCCCGATATTCCTGCCTTTTACTGGGAAATCTTCGCGGCCACAGCAACCGCAGTACGGTTTCATTGCAGAGCAGGCCCAACAAACCCGGGAAATTGGCAATGGAGTTCTGCTTGGAGCCGTCCGCGTTGAGCAACTGGCCGCAGGCCATGCCTGCCTCCCCATGGTTTTCCAGGTATGCAAAAAGTTTGGCAATGGCCCCTTCCGTCAATACCGTGTCGGTGTTAAGCAGCAACGCATACTTGCCCTGCATGATCCGCAAGGCCTTGTTGTTTGCGGCGGCAAAGCCGAGGTTTTTCTCGTTTTGGATGATTGTGACCTGGGGGTACTGGGCCTGCACCGCCGCGACGCTGCCATCGCTTGAGGCGTTATCCACCACGAAAACCTCGAAGCGCAGATCCCCGGCCATGGCATACACCGAGGCCAGGCAATCCAGCAGCAACGCCCTGGTGTTCCAGTTCACGATAACAATGGAGATATCCATGCGCTCAGCTCCTGCCTTTAGACACGGCCAGCGCTGCCTGCACTACCTGATCCACGGTGATCTGGGTCATGCAGGCATGACCGCGGTCGCACTGCTTCTTCAGACAGGGGCTGCAGGCAATATCCGCCCGCAGAATCCTGTGCCCCTCACCGAAAGGCCCGGTACGCCAGGGCGCGGTCGGCCCGAACAGGGCAACCACCGGCGCGCCTGTTGCGGCGGCAAGATGCATGGGGCCGGTGTCGGTGGTAATGAGCACAGCCACCCTTTCATAGAGCGCGGCCAAATCTTTGAGCGTTGTCCTGCCGGCCAGGCTCGCGGCTTTGCCGGTCATGGCGCCACGAATCTCTTCGATGCCCCGCACGTCCTGCGGGCCGCCGCTGAAAACAACGGCCATGCCCTTGTCAAGCAGGGCGTCCGCAACCCGGGCAAAACGGTCATTGCGCCAGTGCTTGGTTTCCCAGGTGGTCATGGGGTTGATCGCCACCAGGGGTTTGGCCGGATCGATTCCTTCGGCCGCAAGCAAATGCTCTATTTTTCCCCGCTGTTCATCGGTAACCGGCAGATCAAAGACAATCTCCTCGCTTTCAATACCGATCGCCTTAAGCAGCAGCAACTCCCGGATGGCCGCATGCTGGTCCATGTTCACCGGCGGGATGGGCTCATTGAGAAAGAGGTAGCTGCATTCGGCATGCTCCATCCCCTTGCCGAAGCCGACCTTTCTTGTGGCCCGGGCCAGCCCGACAAAGATTCCGCTTTTCAGCAGCCCCTGGAAGTCGATGAGCAGATCGTACTCCGTCTCCCG
Source organism: Hydrosulfovibrio ferrireducens (assembly GCF_046883345.1). Lineage (NCBI taxonomy): Bacteria > Pseudomonadati > Thermodesulfobacteriota > Desulfobulbia > Desulfobulbales > Desulfobulbaceae > Hydrosulfovibrio > Hydrosulfovibrio ferrireducens. The sequence goes on from NZ_JALKCW010000005.1 coordinate 6,301, forward strand.
CAACTTTTTGACAAAGTCGGCAAACCCTCGGTAGGCTGCCAGCACCCGGCCCTGCTTCAGGTCCCGGATCCACGCCTTGCGCCGTGAGACCAGCACGGTATCAAGGGCCTTATGACCGATAACCAGATCCGCCGCAGCCTCCTCCACCAGCCAGTCGATCCGGGCGTCCGGATACTTGCGGCGCAGGGCATTGAGGGCGGGAAGGGTATGGATGACGTCGCCGATGGCGCTGGTCTTGACAATGAGGATATTCACGGAATCGGCATCAGGACGGCGTGTCTTTTTCTTTTTGCTTGTGCAGCTCGCGCAGCTTGGCATACTTGAAAAATACGTTCATAAAATCGGAAACAGCCATGATAAAACCTTCGCCCCGGTCAAGAAAACCGCCCCGGAGAATATAGCCATGCAGAAAAGCCCAGACGGCCCGCAGCAGCGCCTTGACGACCGAGGCTGTTTCCCCCTGGGCAAACAGCTCGTTGGCTCCGGCGGAAGAATAGTGGTTCACCTTGTCCAGGGTCTGCGCCAGATCTTTGTTGGCGTAATGGATCAGGGGATAACGCAGAGCCCCCACCGGGCCATGCACCTCCAGGGATTCATGCACCGAGCGCTCGGACATCCCGGCGGAATCCTTACGAAACAACCGGACAACCCGGTCCGGCCACCAGCCGGCATGCCTGAGCCAGCGGCCGCAGAAGTAATTTTTGCGGGGAAAGCTGTAGGCGACACAGGTTCCCGCAGCCAACACCTCCCTGATCTCCCACTGCGTCTCTACCCCAACCCGCTCATCGGCATCGAGCACCAGCACCCAATCGTGGCGGCAGCGGTCAATGGCCAACTGCTTTTGGCGGCCAAATCCCTGCCAGGGCTCGACATACACCACGGCGCCGAACTCGCGGGCAATCTCCACCGTTCTGTCCGTGCTGTCCGAATCCACAACGACGACCTCAGCGGCAAAGGCAACGCTGGCCAGACACTCGGGCAGACGGTCCTCCTCGTTCCTGGTGATGATGGCCACGGAGAGCGGCAGTTTGTCACTAGGCATATTGCTTTTCCAGCCAATCCCGGTAGCTGCCGTTCATCACCGCCCGCCACCATGTCTCATTGGCCAAATACCAATCAATGGTCTTCCGGATCCCGGTTTCAAAGGATTCCAGGGGCGCATATTCCAACTCGTTCCGGCTTTTCGCGGCATCGATGGCGTAGCGCCGGTCATGGCCCGGCCTGTCCTTGACAAAGGTGATGAGGGACTCCGCCGTGTGGCCCTGGCAGACCGGAGAGCGCGGAAAACGCTGCCGCAGGCTCTCGGAAGCGGCAAGCCGTTCGTCCACCAAACTACAGACCAGCCGGACGATCTCGATATTGCGCCATTCGTTGTTGCCTCCGATATTGTACACCTCCCCGACCCTGCCCTTGCGCAGAACCAAGTCGATGCCCCGGCAATGGTCCTCCACATAAAGCCAGTCGCGGATGTTCAGGCCGTCGCCGTAAATGGGCAGCGGTTTTGCTTCGAGGAGATTGAGGATAATGAGCGGGATCAGCTTTTCCGGAAATTGGTAGGGGCCATAGTTGTTGGAACAGTTGCTGGTGGTAACTTCCAGCCCGTAGGTGTGGTGATACGCCCGCACCAGATGGTCCGAGGCCGCCTTGCTCGCCGAATAGGGCGAGTTGGGGGCATAGGGTGAAGTTTCGGTAAAGGGCGGCTCCTCCGAGGTGAGCGAGCCGTAGACCTCATCGGTGGAAACGTGATGGAACCGGTGCGGCCGTCCGCCCCCGTCCAGCCAGACCTTTTTCGCGGCCTTGAGCAGGCTGTGGGTCCCGACCACGTTGGTGGTCACGAAGGGGTCCGGGCCGTGGATGGAGCGGTCCACATGGGATTCGGCGGCAAAGTTGACCACGGTGTCAAGCCCTTCTTCTGCCAACAGGGTTTCGACCAGGTCCTGATCCCCGATGTCGCCGTGGACAAAGCGAAAGTTCTCCAGCTCCAGACACCCGGCAAGACTGGCCATATTCCCGGCATAGGTCAGGGCATCGAGCACCACCACCCGGTCCTGCGGATATTGAGCCAGCCAGTAATGGGCAAAATTGGCCCCGATAAAACCGGCCCCGCCGGTGATCAAAAGCGAGTGCTTAGGGGCGAGTGCTGAGTGCTGAGTGCTTAGGGGCGAGTGCTGAGTGCTGAGTACTGAGGGCATGTTTGTTGTGCTTAACTCTTGATTTGATTGACAGTGCGGCGGAGACCGCCGATTATTCTTCCAACTTCTTCCGTCATGTCCGACAATCCACGAAACAGGTCTTCCGTAATATATCCGACATCCAAGGCAACATAAAGATGGGAGCGCACTTCGGCACATGATGCCTTGGCCACAACCAGAAACTGATGAAACTCTGCCCGGCCGGCCCGTTCAAAACCTTCGGCAATATTTGCCATAACCGACACACTCGCCCGGCGGATCTGGTCCCGCAATCCGAAGTCCTTTGCAAACCCACCAGAAGCAGTAACCAGATAGATTTCTCTGGTGAGAACACGAGCCTTTTGCCAAGCAACAATATCCTCAAATCGACCTATCCCCGCCATTCCAGCCCCTCAACACTCAGCACTCGGTTCTCAGCACTGAATACTCATGCAACATCCCCCGCAGGGCAACCCGCCAGTGAGACGGTGTCATCCCCAGAGCTGCCCAGGTCCCGGTCTTGTCCAGCACGCTGTAGGCTGGCCGCTTGGCCGGGGTCGGGTAATCAGCGGTATTGATGGGTAGAACGGGAATCTCCCGGGCAAGCAGCCCGCAACCAAGCCCCTCTTCCTGTATGGCCACGGCAAAATCATACCAACTGGCCACCCCGGCGTCGGTCCAATGGTAGATCCCCTTGGGCTGCACCCGAGACATCTGCCAGAGAGCCTCAGCCAGGCCGCGTGCCCAGGTCGGAGTGCCGACCTGATCCGCCACCACCCCTATGGTTTCCCGCTCCCCCATGAGCCGCAGCATGGTGGTGACAAAATTATTGCCACAAGCGGAATAGAGCCAGGCGGTGCGGACAATGGCCACCCCTTCCGGGTAGGCCGCCAGGGCCAACTGCTCGCCGGCCAGTTTGCTGGCCCCGTAGACCCCCAAGGGATTTGTCCGGTCCGTGGGCAGATAGGGACGGGATTGCGCTCCGTCAAAAACAAAATCCGTGGACACCTGCAGGCAATAGGCGCCCACCGCGCGGGCCGCCTGGGCCAGGTTCGCCGCGCCCTGGCCGTTGACGCCAAAGGCTGCTTCCCGCTCGTTTTCCGCCCGGTCCACTGCGGTATAGGCGGCGGCATTGATGATCACCCGGGGAAGAAAACCGCTCACCTTGGCCGCCACAGCTTCGGCCTCCCGAAGATCCAGCTCAGCGGAACCAAAGGCCAGCAATTCCATGTCGGCCGGTTTGCAGTGCTGCAGTTCCCTGCCCAACTGGCCGCTGCCGCCGACAAGCAACACCCTCATGGGTACAACTCCGCCTTGGTCAGCGATACCCCGGCAAGATCCTTGGGCGAAAGCAGGGGGGGCTGCCCCAGCAACGGCCAGGCGATAGCCAACTCGGAATCATCCCAACGGATGCAACACTCATCTTCCGGGGCATAGAATTCCGTGCACTTGTAGACAAACTCGGCCTCGGGGCTCAACACATAAAAGCCATGGCCAAAACCCGGCGGCACCCAAAGCATCTTCTTGTTTTCCGCGGAAAGAATCTCGCCGACCCATCGGCCGAAAAAAGGGGAGCTTTTCCGCAAATCCACGGCCACGTCAAACACCTCGCCGCTGATCACCCGCACCAGCTTGCCCTGGGGCTTTTTGATCTGGTAATGCAGCCCGCGCAAGGTTCCCTGCACCGACTTGCTGTGGTTGTCCTGGACAAAATTACAATCAAGCCCGGCCGCGGCAAACTTCGCGGCATGCCAGGTCTCCATGAAAAAGCCGCGGGAATCCCCAAAAACCTGGGGTTCGACGAGCAACACCCCGGGTATCTCGGAGGGCACGAACCTCATTGCCCCTGTCCCTCATCGAGAATCTGCAACAGATACTGGCCGTAGCCGTTTTTCTTAAGGGGCTCGGCCAGCCGCGCCAACTGCTTTCCATCGATATACCCCATCCGGAAGGCGATCTCCTCAAGACAGGCGATCTTCAACCCCTGCCGATCTTCCACAACCTTGATAAAGTTGGCCGCATCCAGCAGGGAATTATGGGTGCCGGTGTCAAGCCAGGCCGTGCCCCGGCCCAAAAGTTCGACCTGCAACTGCCCCTTGGCCAGATAAGCGCGGTTGACATCGGTTATCTCAAGCTCCCCCCGGGCCGAAGGTTTGAGATTGCGGGCAATTTCAACCACCTGGCTGTCATAGAAATAGAGGCCGGTCACGGCGTAGCGGGATTTGGGCTTGGCCGGCTTTTCCTCGATATCAAGCACGGTGCGGTCCGGAGCAAAGGAGATCACCCCATAGCGCTCGGGATCACGCACATAGTAGCCGAAAACCATTCCGCCCTTGGGATCGGCCCCTTTATCCAGAAGGGTCTTGGCCAGGCCATGTCCATAGAAGATATTATCCCCAAGAATGAGACAGACCGGCTCGTTGGCAATAAACTTTTCCCCGATCACAAAGGCCTGGGCAATGCCCTCGGGCCTGGGCTGCACCGCATACTCCAGGGTAATGCCCCACTGACGGCCATCGCCCAATAGCTCCATGAACTGCCCCTGATCCTCGGGGGTGGTGATGAGCAAAACCTCCCGAATCCCCGCCAGCATGAGGGTGGACAGGGGGTAATAAATCATGGGCTTGTCATAGACCGGCAACAGTTGCTTGCTCACCGAACGGGTCAACGGATAGAGCCGCGTGCCGGAGCCACCTGCCAGGATTATTCCCTTCACTTTCGCTCTTCTCCCAAGCAAACACCACGCCAACGGAAAGGCTTGCTTTTCTTGGCGGGTCATTTTATCTTCACACAGGATCTGGCCAGCATTATCCAGCCACCTGAAAAGGTCCGATATCCTAGCGCATTTTACAAGAAATAGAAAGTTTTATGAAGAGTGCCGACGCCCGTGTTGTTCGCCGCGAAGAACAACCCCACCCGCCCCGATTACCATCCGCCGGAGCCGTGCCATGATCAGTCAGGAACTGTTAGATATCCTTGCCTGCCCCAAATGCAAGGGAGAGGTAAAGCTCACCGAAACAAAAGACGGCCTGGTCTGCGAGAGCTGCAAGCTTCTCTATGAGATCCGCGAAGATATCCCCATCATGCTCATCGACGAGGCCAAGAAATTAACAGAAAGTGCTGAGCCAGAGACCAGTGCTTAGTTCTGAGTGCTGAGAAAAAAATCCAGCCTCGGCACTCAGAACTCAGAACTCGGCACTAAATATGTACAAACACATCACCTCGCGCTGTTTTATCAATTTTCCCTTTCGTCGGCTCCAGCAGGAGCTGGACGCTGTTCTCGCCCACCGTTTCCAGCCGGAAATCAGCCTGGAAGGCGATACGCTGTACACCGCCACCGAGGCCGAATACCGGGAGGTTGCCGAGGCGCTGGCTCGTGCCGGACTTGGCTGCACCCTGCACGCCCCTTTTTTCGATCTCGCTCCGGGCGGGCTGGACGAAAATATCCTGGCGGCCACCCGCAGCAAGCTGGGCAAGGGTTTTGACCTCATCGAGATATTTCGTCCTGCCGCGGTGGTCTGCCACCTGAACTACGAAGAAAACAAACACGGCTACAAACAGGCTGCCTGGTTCGACACCTCCCTGGCAACCTGGCGGGAACTGCTGGCAAAAGCCGCCGCCCATCAGGTTCCGCTGATGCTGGAAAACACCTATGAAACCGGGCCCAAGCAGCATATACAAATGCTCGCCGCCCTGGACTCGCCCTTTGCCAGGTTCTGCCTCGACGTGGGCCATGTCGCCGCCTTTGCCAAGAACACCTGGCAGGACTGGCTGCCCGCCCTGACTCCCTGGCTCGGCCACATCCATCTGCACGACAACCATGGCGACCGGGATGCGCACCTTGCTCCGGGCCGCGGGAGTTTTGATTTTTCCGGCCTGTTCGGCTATCTTAAGGCGCAGCGGCTGCAGCCCCTGGTCACCCTGGAGCCCCACAGCGAGGATGACCTGTGGGAAAGCCTGGCCGCCCTGGACCGGATGCAGTTTTTTGACGCAAAATAAACCCTGAACGCCCCCTTCGACAGGCTCAGGGCGAACGGAAATTATGTCTGAATCATTGCCTTTTTCCGTCGCCGTTAACACTGCGCGTGGTGAGCCTGTCGAACCACACATTAAACTTTTGCAATAATCTCATTTACCTGGAACTCCCCATGCCGGAAACCCCGCCAGCCAATTTCGTCCACCTCCATGTCCACACCCAGTACAGCCTGCTCGACGGGGCCATCCGGGTCGGCGACCTGCTGGCCAAGTGCAAGGAATACGGGATGGACGCCGTGGCCATCACCGACCACGGCTCCATGTTCGGCGCCTTGGAGTTCTACGTCCAGGCCAAAAAGGCCGGGATCAAGCCCATCATCGGCTGCGAGTTCTATGTCTCCCCCAGCCACCGCTTCGACAAATCCGCAAAAAGCGCGGGCAAGGCCGCCTTCCACCTCGTGCTCCTGGCCATGAACAACACCGGCTACCAGAACCTGCTCAAGCTGGCCAGCCTGGCCCAGTTGGAAGGGTTCCACTACAAGCCGCGCATCGATCTGGAGGTGCTGGAGGCCCATGCCGAAGGGCTCATCGCCCTCACCGCCTGTCTGCACGGCGGCATTCCCATGCGCATCACCGCCGGCGACATGGAAGGCGCCCGGGAAGAGGCGCGTCGACTCATGGGTCTGTTCGGCGACCGTCTGTATCTGGAGATGCAGGAAAACAATATCCCGGAACAAACGATAGTCAACCAGGGGCTCAAGGAACTTTCCAAGGAGCTGGGCATCCCGCTCATCGCCACCAACGACTGCCACTACCTCAACCGGGAAGAGGCCCAGGCCCACGAGGTGCTGCTCTGCATCCAGACCGGCAAAACCATGCACGATGCCAGCCGCTTCCGCTTCTCCACGGACGAGCTTTTTTTCAAATCACCCGACGAGATGAAGAGGGGGTTTGCCCATTCGCCCGAGGCCATCGCCGAGACGGTCCGCTTGGCTGCGCGCTGCAATGTCGAGCTGACCTTTGGCGAGTCCCATTTTCCCATCTTCCCGGTACCCGAGGGCGACAGCCTTGACTCCCTGTTCGAAAAGGCCGCCCTGGCCGGGCTCGAAGATCGGTTCAGCGACATGCGGGAGATCGATCAACTCACCCCGGAGATTGAAAAGACCTACCGCGACCGGCTGACCCACGAAATCGACGTCATCATCAAGATGGGCTTTCCCGGCTATTTTCTCATTGTGGCCGATTTCATCAACTGGGCCAAGGACCATGAGATTCCGGTGGGCCCGGGCCGCGGCTCCGGCGCGGGCAGCCTTGCCGCCTATTCCATGCGGATCACCGACATCGACCCCATCCCCTACGGCCTGATCTTCGAGCGGTTTTTGAACATCGAGCGCAAGTCCATGCCCGACTTTGACGTGGATTTCTGCCAGGAGCGCCGCGGCGAGGTCATCGAATACGTGCAGCAACGCTACGGCGGCGAGGCGCATGTGGCCCAGATCGTCACCTACGGCTCCATGAAGGCCCGGGCCGTAATCCGCGACGTGGGCCGGGCCCTGGGCGTGGCCTACGGCGACGTGGACCGCATCGCCAAGCTCATCCCGGAAGAGCTGAAAATCACGATCAAGAAGGCCATCGAGGCCGAACCCCGCCTCCAGGAGCTGATAAAACGCGACCCCCAGGTGGAGGAACTCCTGCGCATCGCCCAGACCCTGGAAGGCCTCAACCGGCACACCTCCATCCATGCCGCAGGGGTGGTCATCTCGCCCAGGCCCATGGTGGAATACCTGCCGGTTTGCAAGGGACCCAAGGGCGAGGTCTTGACCCAGTACGACATGATCCACACCGAGATGACCGGGTTGATCAAATTCGATTTTCTGGGCCTCAAGACCCTCACCGTCATCGACCGGGCCCTCAAGCTGATCGCCGCGGATATCGGGCATAAGCCGGACATCAACCGCATCCCCCTGGACGACACCAAGACCTACGACCTGCTGGCCAAGGGCGACGCCCTGGGGGTGTTCCAGTTGGAAAGCTCCGGCATGCGCGGGTTGCTGATGAAGATGAAGCCCGAGGTCTTTTCCGACCTCATCGCCCTGGTGGCCCTCTACCGGCCCGGCCCGCTGGAATCCGGCATGGTGGATCAGTTTGTCGATACCAAGCACGGCCGGATGCAGGCCATTTATCCGCTGCCGCAGTTGGAACCGATCCTGAAAGAGACCTACGGGGTCATCGTCTATCAGGAACAGGTCATGAAGATCGCCAATGTCCTGGCCGGCTACTCCCTGGGCGATGCCGACAACCTCCGGAGGGCCATGGGCAAGAAAAAGGCCGAGGTCATGGAGGCGGAGAAGGAAAAATTCCTGGCCGGGGCCAAGAAGAACAATATCCCCGCGGACAAGGCCGAGTATGTTTTCGACCTGATGGCCAAGTTTGCGGGCTACGGCTTCAACAAGAGCCACAGCGCGGCCTACGCCCTGATCGCCTACCAGACCGCCTGGCTCAAGGCGCACTACCCGGCCCAGTTCATGGCCGCCCTGCTCTCCTGCGACGTGGGCAACACCGACAAGGTGGTGCGCTACATCACCGAGGCGCGAGACATGGATATCGAGGTGCTGCCGCCGGACATCAACGAGTCGGACAAGGACTTTGCCGTGGTCAACGACCGCATCCGCTTCGGCTTGGCTGCGGTCAAGAACGTGGGCGGCGCGGCCCTGGATTCGATCATGGAGGTGCGGGCAGCGGACGGACCTTACGGCGGGCTGGAGGATTTCTGCGACCGGGTCGATTCCCGCAAGGTGAACCGGCGGGTCATCGAAAGCCTAATCAAGGCCGGGGCCTTCGATTCCTTGGGGGCCAAGCGCTCCCAGCTCTTCGCCATCTTGGACATGGCCATGGAGCAGGCGCAATCCGCCCAGCGGGATCGGTTAAGCGGCCAGATCTCGCTGTTCGCCGCCATGCCCCAGGCCCAAGGGAGCAAGGCCAATTCCATCGACCTGCCCAACATCCAGGAATGGACCGAGAAAGAACGGCTCGGTTTTGAAAAAGAAACCGTGGGCTTCTACCTCACCGGCCATCCATTGGACAACTTCCACCAAGAAATCATGGCCGTGGCCGACACCGACCTCACCGGCCTGGGCGACTGGGGCGACAACCAACCGGTGCGCGTGGGCGGGTTGGTGCGGGAATACAAGGACCACCGCAGCAAGAAGGGCGACCGCATGGCCTTCATCGTGCTCGAAGACCGGGCCGGGGCCACCGAGGTGGTCGTGTTCCCCGAGGCCTTTGCCAAATCCGGCCATCTCCTCACCTCCGACGAACCGCTCATCGTCCTGGGCACGGTCAAGCAGGAGGAACAGGGCGCCAAGATCATCGCCGAATCCGTGGACAGCTTAAGCGAGGCCCGGAGCAAATACACCAACGGCGCCCGCATCCTGCTTAAATCAGAGCAGGTGAACAGACAGAGGCTGGAAAGCCTGAAAACCAAGGTGCGCGAATTCCACGGCACCTGCCCGGTTTCCCTGACCCTGCATTTTGCCGGCCGGGGCGAGGTGGATATCGAGCCGCCCTCGGATTTCACCGTCCGGCCGTGCAAGGAATTCGATGCGGCCGTGGAAGGATTGCTGGGCTATGCGGCGGTGATGTATCTGAAAACCAAGGCGGAGATCCAGCCCCGGAACGGGGGCAAGGGCGGGCGCTGGCGGCAGAATGGGCAGGGGTGAGATGACGCATGGATGACCGGAACATACAACCGTACCCTCCCCTGCACACTCTTCCCTACACCGCGGACCAGATCCTGGCCGGCATCAGCCACGGCGTCTATGTCACGGACTTGGCGCGGCGAATCGTCTACTGGAACGAAGCCGCGGAAAAAATCACCGGCTGGAGGGCTTCGGAGGTCCTGGGCAGATCATGCAAGGACAACATCCTCCGCCATACGGACAAGGAAGGCAAGGAGTTGTGCGGCAAGGAATCCTGCCCCCTGTACCGGGCCATGATCACCGGCGCCGGTTCGACCTCCCCCTCCCTGGTGTTCGCCCAAAAAAAAGAAGGCGGCCGCTTGCCGGTGCAGGTCAGCGTCTCGCCCATCTGCAACGAACAGGGCACGGTCATCGGCGGGGTGGAGGTTTTTCAGGATCTTTCCCACCGGATGCGGGACCTGGAAAGGGCCCGGCAGATCCAGGCGTTGTCCATGGCCATGCCGGCCAACGACGACCCGCGCCTGCGCTGGGCTTTCCATTATGCTCCCCATGACATCGTCGGCGGTGATTATTCCACGGTGGAACGACTGGATCAAAACCGCTATGCCTTCCTGCTCGCCGATGTCATGGGGCACGGGGTGGCGGCAGCCCTGTACGCCATGCACCTGCACTCGCTGTGGGAAAGCAACCGCCGCTTGCTGGACCGGCCGGCCACGTTCATGACCGCCGTGAATCGCAATCTCTGCCAGTTGGTCCGGGACGGAGAGTCCTTTGCCACCTGCCTTTTCGGCCTCATCGATCTGGAAGCCCGAACCGTGGCCCTTTGCGGGGCAGGCAGCCCGCCTCTCCTGCTGACGCGGGGAAAAGAAACCCAGCCGATCCAGATGGCTGGACTGCCGCTGGGCATGATGCCGGAAACCCAATACAAAGCGAGCCTCATCCCCTTTTGCCACGACGACGGCCTGCTCTTTTTCAGCGACGGCGCCATCGAAATCGCCGACGCCCGCGGCAACATGCTTGGCAGCGATGGACTGGCTGCATTGGTGAGTAGACAGGGCTTCCCGGACACCGACCAGAAGATGCAGCATCTTATCGAAAAAATGCTGCTTTTTTCCAATGACATCCGCTTCCCGGACGACCTGACCATGCTGGGTGTCCGGTTTCAGACCGAGGTGTAACCCGTTTCTCCCAGTCACACTCTTCCCTGGATCGAGCATGACTCCAACACAGAAAACACCCCCCGCCCCGCCTCTCCTCGGCCGGGAGCATTCAATCCGCACGGCGGACAACGGCGAGATCGACCGGTTTGTAGCCGAGGTCTATGCCACGATGGAACCCGCGCTCATACAGCACCATTTCATCAATCCGGAATTCCGCATTAACCTGGCGCTGCACGAGGCCGTAATCAATGCCTGGCGCCACGGCAACCGAAAAGACCCGGGCAAAACCGTCACTGTCCGCTGGCGCGTCAAGGAACATCTTGTCCTTGAGGTGATGGACCAAGGTGCGGGCTTCGATTTCCAGGCACTCAAAGATCCGCGGACCGACGAAAATATTCGCAGATCCAACGGCCGGGGCATCGCCATCATTATTCACCTGGCGGATCATGTCTCCTGGCAGGACCAGGGACGTCACCTGATCGCTTCTTTCCGCAGTATTTCGATCCGGGAGAAGAAAAAACCAGCCTGACGATTTCCCAACAAGCCCGAACAAATTTCTCCCCGCGAAATTGCCGGATCGGCTCGTGCAAAGATAGCAATGGAGGGAAAGAGAATTCTTCACAAATAGCGGAGTTTGTGGTTCACTAGCAGGATGATGAAAAAAGCCGTCCCGGCTTTTTTCATCATCCTGCTAGATCGTATTGCGCAACAGTTTTCCTGGTCTTTTTTGCGACCAGCAATTTTTGCTATTTTTTGTTCCCCTTGTCCCCAGCGAGGACTTGCCGGAACGGAGGAAAAATCATGACCATGACCTGCGAAACCGCAACCCAAGGAGAAACCGCGTCCCTCACCTTGTCGGGAACCATCGACGAAGAGGGCGCTGCGACTCTCAAACAGCAGTTCAACACCCTCCCCCACTCCCAACTCAAGGAATTGGTCGTCGATCTGGCCGGCGTCAGCCGCATCGGCAGTTCCGGCATCGGCAAGCTGCTCCTTTTCTACAAGCACATGGCGGCCCATGGGGGAACAATCCGCCTGACCAGAGTCCCTCAGCCCATCCATGATCTTTTCACGGAGTTGCGGCTGGACACCCTCTTTTCCATGAGTACCGGCCGCTGAACAGGCCGGACACGGAAACAGCATCCCGCCACAGAGGAGAAAAGCATGGGCTGGAACAATCTGAGCGTCAACCAGAAAATCACCATCGGCTTCGGCTGCATTCTGGCGCTATTCGTGGTCACCGGAGTGGTTACCTATCTGGGAGTCAACCGCATCATCACCGGGGCGGAAGAAGTTATCAGCAGCAACCAACTGGACGGAATCCTGGCCCAGCGCGAGGTGGACCATCTCAACTGGGTCAATCAGGTCAACGCCTTGATCGTCGATGACCGCGTCACCACCCTGAAGGCGGAAACCGACGACCACAAATGCGGTTTCGGCGCCTGGCTTTACGGCGAGGGCCGCAAACAGGCAGAAAAACAGTTTCCGGCCCTGGCGCCGATCCTGTTGAGCATCGAAAAACCGCACCGCGACCTGCATCAGACCGCCGTGGCCATCAAGGAACAGTTCCGGCCCGAGGACCGCACCGCAGCCAAGGAAATCTTTCTCGCCCAGACCCTGCCGGCCCTGAGCGAGGTGCAGCGCCTGCTCAAGGAAATCAGGAGCACAACCAAGGAGAACGTGCTCACCGATGAAGCCATGCTCGCCGCCGCCACCGCCACCAAGTACAGCGTTGCCGCCCTCACCATTGCTTCGGTATGCGTGGGCATGTTTCTCTCCTTTCTCACCGCTTCCGGGCTGAGTCGGCTTCTTTCCCGCATCACCGAGACCATCCGCGACAACTCCCACCAGGTGGCGGAAGCCGCGGCCAAGATCTCCCACACCAGCAATACTCTGGCCGAAGACGCCTCGGAACAGGCGGCGGTGGCGGAAGAGACCGCCGCGGCCCTGACTTCGATGAGCGAAGTAGGCCAACAAACAGCGGCACTGACCGCTGGCAGCGAAAAACTGATGAATGAAAATATCGAGAAATCCGGCCAGTCTCTCCGCGCCCTGGTGGATCTCACCCACAACATGGGGTTGATCGAGCAGGACAGCGACAAGATCGGCCATATCATCACCACCATCGGCTCCATCGCTTTCCAGACCAACCTGCTGGCCCTGAACGCAGCGGTGGAAGCAGCCAGGGCCGGCGAGGCCGGAGCCGGTTTCGCGGTGGTGGCCGATGAGGTCAAAAACCTGGCCATGCGCACGGCCACGGCAGCCAAGGACACCCAGCATCTGCTGGAAGGCACCGTGCAGCGCATCATCCAGAGCACCAACGCCCTGAAAAACGTGAACAACGATTTCGAGGGTATTATCGAGTCCGCCACGGGAATCGGCGACAAAAACACCGCCATCACCAAGGCCACCCAAAATCTGGCCGAGCAGATCCGGCAAATGCAGGAGGCAACCAGCTCCTTGAGCAACGCCACCCAACGGGTTGCCGCGTCCTCCGAAGAGTCAACCACTGCCTCGGGGGAGTTGTCCGCCCAGGCCGACGAGCTGGAAGCGGTGGTCAACGAGCTGACCAGGGTGGTACAGGGCGGCAGCGCGCCTTAGCAGGAGGGTGTGCCACCCCCTGTTTTCGGCTTCCGCACCCCCTGGACGTAAGACATCGACGCAGCATACCCCCCATGCCATGCTCCGTTGCTTCCGGCTTGTTCGACCCAATCTCCCCATCCACCTTTGAGGTACCCCAACCAATGGATACGCAAAAAACACTACAGGCCCGGAGCGAATCCCTTTGTGAATTATGCGGCGCCGCAGAGAGCCTTGGGGTGTTTGAAGTGCCTCCCAGCTCAAACGGCAGTGCGGACCAATGCGTGCTTCTCTGCGCAACCTGCCGCGCACAGCTCGAAAATCCGGAACAGGTTGACGTACATCACTGGCGCTGCCTGAACGAAAGCATGTGGAGCCAGGTGCCCGCGGTGCAGGTAATGGCCTGGCGAATGCTCAAGCGCTTGAGCGGTGAAGGCTGGGCGCAGGACCTGCTCGACATGCTCTTTCTGGATGAAGCAACCCAGGCCTGGGCGCAAGCAACGGGCGAAGGGGAAAGCAAGGAAGCAGCAGTCCGGCATCTCGACAGCAACGGCATCCTGCTTGCCACAGGGGACACGGTCACACTGATCAAGGATTTGGATGTCAAAGGGGCCAACTTTACGGCCAAACGCGGCACTGTTGTGCGGGGCATCTCATTGGTGGCGGATAACCCCGAGCAGATCGAGGCGCGGGTGAATGGCCAGAGGATTGTGCTACTGACCCAGTTTGTGAAGAAGGCCAACTAAGAGCTTGTCCGTAAATAATCTTTTCAGGGATCGCGCCGGATTTTGCGAGGGATGTGGCAGGGACGATCGACGGTAAGGCCATATTCCTGGCCGCTATTGACGCCACCTGCATTTCTGCTTATTCATACTATAGAGATTCGAAAGAGCATCAGCCACATGCGTCTGCTCCGCGAAAAGGGGCAACACCCCACGGAGATGAAAAAAAGACATGGCGATTGACGACATCAACACCACCAATCCCGTTCTGCCTGCGGCCCTGCAAGGCCGCACCCAGACCTCTGTCCCCCTTGCCACTTCCCCGCTGAACATCGTGAAAAATCCTGTTGCCGTGGCGACCGCGGCGACTCAAAACTTGACCGCTGCCCAACAAGCGGCCTTGCTGGGCAGCGAGGCACTGCGGACCTTGACTCTTGAGCCGACCTCCCCGGCCGAACCACTCCTGGCGACGGGGACGACTACCGGAATAACCACGGTGACGGAATCTGAAGGATTAAGCCCTGCCCAGCAAGCAGCCTTGGCAGTGAACGAAACGGTGCAAACCGCGATTGAGAGCCAAAACCTGACCCCAGCCCAACAGGCCGCGTTGACGGTTAATCAAGCGACGCAAACCCTGACCGCCCCGCTGACCCCCGCGGAAACCGCGACTACAGCCGGGATCGCCGGGCAAACTCCGTCCCCTGCCCCGGGGAGTGCAGTGGTGGCGACCGGGACAGCAACGGCTGCGGTGGCAACAGAAGCTGTTCCTGCCACCGCAGCAGCCACACCAACGGCGACTGCCGCCTCCGTTGCGGAAGCCACCGTTGCAGGCCAAGGGCTCAACCTCGCCCAGCCGCCGGCAACCCGGGATATTCCGTATAAAAATGCATTCGCGGTGTATGAACTCAAAAATCCAACCCCTCCCCCCACTGACCCGGAACCGATACGAAAAGACCTCCAACCACCGCTGCCCATCGGCAGGGTGCGGCGCGTTGATCCACTGGTTCTCAGGCAGGAGTGGGAAAAGAGAAAAAAAACCAAGCGCAAGGAATCCGGGGTTCGGGAAGAACTTCCACCCCGGCCGCCACTGGCGGAAAAATCCATCCACGATTTGATACAACAGACCAATGAAGATCTGAATGCCAGCGGGGTGCCCGTGCAATTGGTCCTTGCCAAGACCGAAGAAGGCTTTGCCTTGGACATCTATGACTGTTCAGACGATGCGGTGTGTACAGTGACGCAGGAGGTTCCCCTGGACCTCGACAATCTCTTGACCATCCTGGACAATCTTGAGCATGAGGCGGGGATTATTATCAATATTAAAACCTGATGCACAACAGGGCCACATCCCGCCATGGTGTCCCCGCGCATCCCTTGCGCCGCGCATCACGCACACTGAAAATCCTCCCCCGTTTTCTCCCTGCCGATACTGCCATCAGAACCGCAGTTCCAGGCCCACTCCCCACTGATACGCCGAATGCCAGCGGCCCACCAAGGAAAGCGGCTGATTGATCAGGTAGGCGAGGCCGACACTCCCTTCCCATTTTTCGTGGGTGTCGTACTCCGCCTCACCCGTCAGCTTCAGACGCGGGGTCAGGGGGAGATTTTTTTCAAGACTGACCCGAGCCCCGCCGTCCACATCGAGCCAGGCCCGCGACTCCACCATGAGCGGCAGCAGTGCGCTGATTCCGGCCACGCCGCGATGGTGCTCGATTTCATCCCGCTCGCCAAGGAGATCGAGGCCGACAAAGAGGGCAAAAAAGGTGTTCAACGGACGCTCCCAGGTGAGAAGCGTCTCCCATTCGGTCTCCTCCACCCGCTCCCATCCCGCCTCCCACGATGCGCTGAAAATCTGGTGCCGGTCGGCGAGGGTGAGACCGCCCTCGGTCATGGTGTTGAGCAGCGCAGCCTCACCCCAGGCGAACCAGGTATTCTGGTGCAGCTTGGCCCGGCCGGCCAGCAATGCCGGATCGGCGGCAAAATCCTCGTAGTGAACGATCCGCGCCATACCGCTTTCCATATGGTAGAGCAAGTGGCAGTGGAAGAGCCAGTCGCCGGGCTCGTCGGTATAGAATTCAATGACCGTGGTGGCCATCGGCGCCACATCCACGGTGTGCTTGAGCGGCGCCCGTTCATCCTCCCTGCCGCTCAACACCCGGAAGAAGTGGCCGTGCAGGTGCATGGGATGGTGCATCATGGTGCGGTTGATCATGATGAAGCGGGTCACCTCGCCGCCCCGGATGGTGATGGTGTCGTCCGGGGCGAGGGCGGCATTGTTCATCTCCCAGACATAGCGTTCCATGTCGCCGTCCAGGGTGAGACGGATCTCGCGGACGGGCTTGTCCTGCGCGAAGGCGGTGGGCTTAGTGGCGCGAAGCCGCTCGTAGGGCGGCCAAGGACGGGCGGGGGCCATGCCATCCATGGCCAGGTCCGGGGCACCGGCGGCATCGGCGCCGAGCAGGGTGAAGTCGGCCGCGCCCTTCTTGCCGTTGGGGTCCATCACGGATAGCGGCGGCGGCATCCCATGGCCGCCGTGGCCGTGCGCCATGGCCGGCGCGGGCGGTCCTGCATGCATGGCTCCGTGATCCGGCTCGCTGGCCGGCGTGGCAGACGAATGGTCCATGGCTCCGTGATTCGGGGTGTCAGCCATGGTTGCCATGTCATGCATGCTCATCATGCCGGGCTGATCGAAGCGACCGGCTGCCACCGCCTCATCAGCCATGCCCATCCCCCCGGCCGGGGTGAAGGCGAACACCTCCTTGAGGCCGAGATGGCCCATGGTCTGATACAGGTTCGGCCTGGGCACGTCCGGCGCCGGGCGGAGCGAGCCTTCGCCGAGCCAGACCGAGGCGAAGCCCGAGCCGTCGTGGGCCGTGGCCCGGAACTCGTAGGCTCCGCCGGCCGGGACCTTGATCAGCACATCGTAGGTTTCAGCCACGGCCATGAGCAGCCGCTGCTCGCTCAGCGGCTCCACCTCCTGGCCGTCGGCCGCGACAATGGTCATCGGCCCCCCGGCGAATTCGAGGTGGAAATAGGTGGTGGCAGAGCCGTTCACCAGCCGCAGCCGTAGCGTCTGATCCGGCGCGGCAGGCAACACTATTTCCTGCTGGCCGTTGGCCAGGAATCGGTCGTAGGCCACATCGGCGATATCCATGGGCGGCATGCGCTGGAGTTCGCGCTTCAGAAAATCCCCCAGCATGCCGAGTCGCGCTGCGCCCAGCAAGCTCTGGCCGCTGCCCTTGGCCACCGCGAACCAGTCGCTGCCGCGTTTCAGGGTACGCAACACCGCATGGGGATCTTCGTCGGTCCAGTCGGAAAAAAGAATCACCTGTTCCGGAACCTCTTGGGCAATGCTCCCGCGCGGGGAGATGACGATGGCGCCGTAGACGCCGCGCTGCTCCTGAAGACCGGAGTGGGAATGGTACCAGTAGGTGCCGCTTTGGCGGAGGGGGAATTCGTAGGTAAAGGTGGCGCCGGGCTCAATGGGCGGGAAACTGACATAGGGCACGCCGTCCATGCCCGGCGGCACCAGCAGGCCGTGCCAGTGGATCGAGGTCTCGGTCGCCATACCGTTATGGACCCGGATGCGGGCAAGGTCGCCCTCGGTGAAGCGCAGGAGCGGACCGGGAATGGTGGTGTTGATGGTCATGGCCGTAGTCGGGTGTCCGGTGAGGTTGACCTCCTGTTCGGCAATGACGAGGTCGTATTCGACGGTGGCGGCAAAAAGCGGCGGAGCGGCAATGAGCCCCAGCAACACCAGGAGCGCGGCAAGAGAGAATCGCATGGCGTACCTCCATATGGTTCGTGTTTCTTGTCAGTCTATCACACACTCCAGCGTCCGGACGCCACAAGGGGATTCACCCCTCTCCCCAGCCCGTCCTCCGCTGTTGCATTTCCGTCTCGATACCGGGCAAAAAATCAGGTTATTTGAGCAAGGGTTCTACAATGACGGGGATGTCCCGCTCGACTTCGTCGGTGAGGGCGGAGCCGTCCTTCCGCAGGTTTTCGGGTTCGCCCACTTCGGGCGTCTCCGTGCGCACCTGCTCTTCGGGAACCTTGGGCTTCGCCTCCGCGCCGGGGCTGACAACGGGCTTCTCGTCAGCCGGCTCCTGGCCAGGGCTTGCCTTCTGTGGGACAGGAGCCGCTTCCTTGCCGGGGCTGATTACACCCTTCTCCTCCACCGGTTTCTCGACAGGACTTTGCTGCTCCCGGACAGGGGGCTCCCTGTCCGGGACGGCCGTCTGCATCGCCGGTTCTTCCGCCTTTTCCTCCGCGGGACCCAGCGGGGATTTCCGGAGCTTCAGGCGTGGATCCTCGGCTTCGACACAGGTAAAATACAGTTCATAGGAGACCATGTCGATGCCCAGGCTGCTACCGTACTGAAAAATATTCTTCACGAAGAGGTACTGTTTCTTCTCTTGCGCACAACGCTCATTGGCGGTTTGCACTGTTTCGCGAAGAATTTTTTTAGAGGTGCCCCAGGCACTGATCCGGTACACATCGGGCCCCATTGTTTCGGGAGGGACCGTTCGCACCGGGGCGCAGCCATTCGCCATGAGGGCTGCGGCGCCAAGCAGAATAAGAAAAAATATTTTTTTCATCCAAAGATTGATCCCGGAAGAGGTCAGTACTGCAGACGAAGGGTAACACATACGAACGGGCAGGAAGAAGAGAAATTATCCTCACAAACCCAGCACCGTCTCCCGGTCCGGTTCAACCGGCGCATCGGTCACCACGCTGAAAGCATGAACGACAACCGTGTGGCCGCTTTCGGTTTCCACATTCACCCGCCATTGCCCCGGAGCCACCTCCTGCTTGTAGGTGTAGCCGCGAAAACCGCCATCACGGCCGCCAAAGAGGCCAAAGCCCATGCGGGAGACAGTAACCCAACCGCGGAAGGGATCATAATGCTCCCAACGGTGATAGAGGCGAGTGCTTAACCCTCCCGGCGCAAAAACCGAGGAAACACAGTACAACCGCTCTCCCGGCGCAAGATGCACCTCGTGCGACAAATCCCGCCAGAATACCCACCTGGGTGCTTTTTCCAGGGTGAGGCGATACTCGTCCGCCACCCGCGCAAAATTTCGCCCCACCTGAATATCCCGCTTCACCAGGGGAACCGGCGGAATCATATCCAGGGGATAGGCCACCGCCAGCATGGCGGCGATGACCCAAACCGGCGCAGCCCGGCCGGGACACCCGGGCGTTTTCTTGCGCAGCCAGTGGGTGAGACCCGCCCCGGCAAGGGTGCTGAGATAAAACCAGGCCATACTGATGCTGCCGGCCAGAAACGGCAGGAGAAAATTGAACAGCAGCATGGCGCAAAGCCCGAACAGCGCCCAGGTGAGGGTGAAGCGGCTGTATTTGCCGTCAATAAATTCGTTGGCCACCAGCAGTCCGCCAAGGCCAAGGGACCACAGCATGGCGGCCAGATGGCTGGAACTCTGAAAATAGAGGATGAACAGCGCGCTGAACAGCCCACCGAAGAGGAACTGGAGCAGCAGGTACGGCGCGCGGTCCCACCAGGATGACAGGAAAGAGGGGGATTGGGACTCAGCGATCTGCGGGACATCTCCAGAGGCAGTTGCGGCCAGGATGTGGCGCCGGTGCCCCAGCCACCAGAGGATTACGGCTGCACAGGCGAGGTAGCCGGAGAGGAGCCAAAGATCCAAGGGCGTTACAGCCCGACCGATGGTGAGCGCATCCCACGAAAATCCGCCGAAAAAGGCGAGGACCGGAAGATAGGCGCGGAGATGTGCAAATCTGGTTTTCACGAATACGTCCCGCATCACGGCAAGGAATTGCCCGTTGCCTTATCGCTTCAACTGGAGGGTGGGCTTGTTGCCGAGCACCAGCTTGAGCCAATCGTAGCCAAAGGTGAGCAGGGCCTCGTCATCGGTCTCGATGAGGCGTTTGCGGGATTTGTCCAACCGGTAGAGGTTGAGCAGGTTGTGCTCGGCCACATACTGGCGGAAACGGTCGATATTGTAGCAGACCATGAAGGCCAACTGCTGCCTGGGTCCGGCCGCGCCCTCGCTCTGCCAGGGGTTTGAGGAAAAAAGGGTGTCCATCTCGGCCCAGAGATCGTCCATGGCGTTGTAGTAGACCAACTGCTGGTCGCGGAGCCATTCCTTCACCGTCCACTCCTTTTTTTCCTGATGCCCCAGACAGTACGAGTGATCGGTCATGAAATAGTAGGCACGGGGCTGGCCGCGCTCCGGGTTGCGGTCAATGGCCCGTTCCAGGGGATAGGTGCGGCAGGCGGAAGGACGGTCCTCATACACGAGGCACCCCCGTTCCGGATCGAGAAACGGGCAACTGTTTTCCGCGTCATCCCGCATCCGCATGACAATGGCGGGAAAGAGCGGGTTGGCCCCCTGGGCCACGCCGGTGTAGGTGTTGAGCAACTCCTCCGAGGTGATCCCCAGCCTTTTTTTCAAGCGGATGAGATCGTAGGGATAGAGAAACAGGGTCAGTTTCCGGCAGCAGCGGGTGAAGCAGGGAACCTCGGGGTTGCAGGCAAAAGGAAACGGGGAGTCGCCCAGGGGCTGCATGCCTTCGGGGAATTTTTTCAGGTCGGTCATCATTTTTTTCCTGGTGCAATATGCGGGCAGCGCGGTAACAATACAGTGGGCGGCATGGCCTTCCCATGCCTGAAACGATCGCGCAAAGTACCATCCCGCCGCCAAAAGGTCAACCCGGATGCCAAGACCACAACCCTGTTCCCTGCGCGCCTTGCTCCCAGCCCTGGCCCTGCTGCTGCTCGTCTCGGCCTGCGCCCCACGACTGCGGACCGCGGCCTGGGTGGTCCGTTTCGATCTGGACGACCCGGCGAAGATTGCCGCCCTCTGCCCGCAGGCGAAGCAGGCAGGGCTTGACCACCTGCTGGTGCAGGTCCGGGGCCGGGCCGACGCCCTGTATCGAAGCAACCTCGCGCCTCGGGCCGGGAATCTGGCCCAGGCCCCAACGGATTTCGACCCCCTGGCCCAGTTGCTCACGGAGTGCGCCCCCCTGCCCCTCCATGCCTGGCTCAATGTTTTTTATCTCTGGGGCGGCGACACCCCGCCGGAATCCCCGGAACACCCCGGACACCCCGGCCAGCCCTGGATCCTTTCCGACAACACCGGACGGCCGGTTTCCGGCTATTCCGCCCGGGAAAAACGGCTGGGCTGGATCGAAGGCAGCTATGCCGACCCGGCTTCCACGGAATACCGCACCCTGTTTGTCGCAGTGGTCCGGGAATTGCTGGCCCGCTACCCGGTGGCCGGTATCCATCTTGACTTCATCCGCTACCCTGGCCCAGGCTACGGGAAAAGCGACTCGCTTGCCAAACAATTTGAACGATCCCATGGCGTTGACCCCAGGCTTCTGCCGGAGCGAATCAACGCTGGAACCGTGACCGACTGGCTTGAAGGGAAGCTGTCGCCAACGGACCGGGTGCTTACCACGGCAGCGCTCTTCTGGAACGAGTTCCGCGCAGGCCAGGTCACCCAGCTTCTTCGGGAGGTCCGACAGGCTGTGAACCACAGCGGCGCAACCGGTATAGTCCTTTCCGTTGCCGTCTTTCCCGAGCCCGCGGCCGCCTATCTGGAAAACGGCCAGGAATACCAGGCCTGGGCCGCGGAGGGGCTGGTGGACAGACTGTACCCAATGGCCTATTTCGGGGATGCCGACCGGGTGAACGCCCAGCTCCGGGAGATTACCGCGACCACCCCCCGTCCCTCACAGGTCAGCCTCTGGGCCGGACTGGGCGCTTTAGGCAAAAACTCCGCCCAGCTCGGCAAGGAGGCGCGGATCGCCGGAGAAAACGGCTATGAGGGGGTCGCCCTCTTCAGCCTGGGGCATCTCCTGAAAAAAAATGCTGCTTTGGCCGGGGCCGAGGCGGTGCGGGCTCCCCGCCTGTCTCCTGTCCGCAAAGCCGAGCCGGGCGAAACAAAACTCCTTGCCTCCGCCCCGCCCGAGCTTCTCCCCCCGAACATGCCTGCCCTGAAAAACATCGCCTGCAAAGCTCTGGGCGGATCTCCCCCCCAAAAGGGCCTGGAGGCCAAACTGGCCTTGC
Source organism: Hydrosulfovibrio ferrireducens (assembly GCF_046883345.1). NCBI lineage: Bacteria > Pseudomonadati > Thermodesulfobacteriota > Desulfobulbia > Desulfobulbales > Desulfobulbaceae > Hydrosulfovibrio > Hydrosulfovibrio ferrireducens. The sequence continues at coordinate 28,666 of NZ_JALKCW010000005.1, forward strand.
GCTTGCAGGAGTATGATCACGCCCGGCAACACAGCATCCCCAAAACCCTCAACCAACTAAAAAGCGGCCTGATCACTGTGCCGGAGCGCCTCACCCTGGGCGGCATTTTCCGCTACGCCAGCCCCATGGACAGCCCCGCCCGCTGGCAGGAGCAGGAAGCCTTCTGTGAAAAAGCCCGGCAAAGGCTGCTGGCCGGAGAAGAGCTGGCCGCGGTGGCTGAAGAGATGTCCCAGGACAGCAGCAAAACCATGGGCGGCCTGCTTGCCCCCCGTTTTCTCGACCTGCTCGATCCCCAGGATCAGGAGCTTGCCCAACTGCTCCCGCAGGAAATCAGCCGAATCATGCGGGTTGCCAACGGCTTCTGGTGCTACCGGCTCGAAGACCGTGAGATCGGCAGAGGGATGACCTTTGCGGAGGCGCCCTGGGAAGCGAAGCGAATCCTCTTCCGCCGGGGGCTGGGGGAAATGTTGGCAGGAACCGGACGGGGATTATAAGCCCTAGCAGGGTGTTGAAAAATTCGTTTTTCAACACCCTGCGTGAGATCAAACAGAATTCACTTCTGGCCGAGCGTGGTTAAAAAAAGCCAGGACGGCTTTTTTCAACATCCTGCTAGCTATGGATGAACACATATTCCCTGTCGTTGAAGATGATCTTCAGCCGCCCGCCATGATTCTCGCCATACACCTCCCATCCCGGCTTCCCCTTGATCTCGCACTGCACGCAGCCCGGAGAATGGCTTTGCCGGCGGGCATCGGACCAGGCCAGGCAATCGGTTTCAGCGTTCCCTTGCCGGGCGATGATTTTCGCCATGTTCCGGGCCGTTTCAAACTCAAGATCCGCCCCGGTGATTGCAATCAAAATGTCTTTCATGCTACTATCCCTCCGTTGAAGAATGCCTCGCTTTCTCTCAGAAAAACAGGGCAACGCCCGTTACGCAACAAAAACCAGAGCCAAGGCCTCCCATGAAACTGCGGACCATCATCTTCATCATCCTCCTTGCCCTTGGCATCCTGCCCATCCTCACCCTGGTGGGAGTCAATCTCCGCGCCCACATCAACCAGCACGAAACAGTGGAGACAAAACGGACCGCCGCCGCTGCCGAAAGCAGCTTTGTTTCCCTCAATGCCAGGGTGAAATGCATCAAAAAAAGCCTCCTCCAGGCAGCCGCCACCCCCCTGAGCGCCGGGCTCACCCCCTCCTCCCTGGACCCTGCCGGTCGCCAACGGCTTGCAGAGCTGCTCCGGGGGCAGTTGAACACGGAAAAGATGATCCTCGGCGTTCGGCTGCTCGATCCCTCGGGCAACCAACTGATTTCCCTCCGCAGAAACAGCGATTCCCTGGAAGCCGCCCTCACCGAAGCGGCACAGCCCGAAGCACAATCCCAGCTCCTCCAGAAAGGGCTGGCGCTCAAAACATCCGAGGTCGACACGCTCCTGACCGGGGATCAGGCCGATCCCGCCGCCACCCGTCTGAGTCTTGCGACCCCGATTCCCGGAGCGGAGGACGGCGCGGCCGGGGTGCTCATCCTGGACCTTGCCCCGGATCTGTTCCTCGATGCCCATGTCGATGCCTGCAGGGTAACGCCCGCGGGCATCATTGTCCATGTTCCGGCCACCTTTCCCGATCTGGAGCCGATGCACCCGGTCACACCCGGCGCCGACCTCCTTGCCCTTTTCCCCGATCTTGCCTCCCATCTTGCGGAGAACCGCCCCTTTGTCTGGGAGAACGGCTCCGGCCAAAGCCTTGTCTGGCTGCCGCTCATTTTCAACGACCATCTCCCCCCGGCCCTGTGGCTGGGCACGCCGGTGGATCGCAGCGCGGCCAGGGAATGGAAGCTTTCCCTGATTTATAACATCGTCGGGATCGTAATCACCATCGCGGTGATCGTTTCGCTCATTGCCAACGCCATCGCCAAAAAAATCGACCGGATCAAGGACGCCATCCTCACCGGCCTGGACTCCATCCTGAACAAGGGGCAGGAAAACGTGCAATTCAACTGGACCGGCCCTCGCGAGGTGGTCAATCTGGCCGAGGAGCTCACCACCCTGGCCAGCCGCTATGCGATCACCCGTACCCGGCAGCAGGAGGCGGAAGCCGACCTGCGCCAGAGCGAGGACAAGTTCAGAAACCTCACCGCCTCTGCCCAGGACGCCATCGCCATGATGGACCACCACGGCAATATTTCCTACTGGAACGAGGCCGCCGCCGAGATCTTCGGCTTTTCCGCGGCCGAGGCCCTGGGCAAGCCGATCCACACCCTGATCTCCCCGCGTCTTTCCGAATCCGGCCAACGGGACGCGGTTGCGGAAAAGCCGATGAGCGACGGACCCATCCGCGAAACCATCGAGCTGATCACCAGACGCAAGGACGGTTCGGAACTGCCCATCGAACTTTCGCTTTCCGAGGCCCGGATCAAGGATAAGTGGAACTCCATCTGGATCATCCGGGACATCACCGAACGCAGGCGGGCCGAGGACGAAACCAGGCTCCAGCAGCAGCAGTTGGTCCAGGCGGACAAGATGATCTCGCTGGGGGTGCTCATCTCCGGGGTGGCCCATGAGATCAACAACCCCAACAGCATCGCCATGCTGAACACCTCCATGCTCTTCAAGGCCTGGGAAAGCGCCAAGCCGATTCTTGAGGCATACTACCGCGAACACGGCGATTTTCTCATTGCCGGGCTGCAATACAGCGAGATGTGCGAGCAGATCCCCCGCCTTTTCCTCGAACTGGAGGAAAGCGCCCGGCGGATCAAAAATATTGTCCATGATCTCAAGGATTATGCCCGGCAGGACACCAGCCGCCACATGGAACCGGTGGAGATCAACGAGATCGCCAAAGCGGCGGTGCGCCTCAACCACAACAAAATCAAAAACGCCACCCGGAATTTCAGCACCGATCTGGCCCCCAACCTGCCGCCCATCCGGGGCAACAGGCAGCGGCTGGAGCAGGTGCTGATCAACCTGATCCAGAACAGTTGCGAGGCCCTGACCAATCCGGAGGCGGCCATAGCCATCGCCTCCCGCTATGACGCGGACAACGACGAAGTGGAGGTGCGCGTCCACGATCAGGGCACCGGCATCGCCCAAGAGATCATCAATCAGATCACCGACCCCTTCTTCACCACCAAGCGGTCATACGGCGGCACCGGCCTCGGCCTCTCGGTTTCCGCCGGGATCATCAAGGAACACCAGGGCAGACTGCGCTTTGCCTCAAGCCCGGAAGCAGGCACCACCGCGACGATCTCCTTTCCGGCCTGGCGGGAAAAAGCATCGGCCCTCTCTCCCAAAGCCGGGTGACAAAATGGCGCAAGCCGGGTAGGGTAAACGGCGCGCCCTGCCCTTTAGCTTGGCAGGAATTTTCAGGAGGATTTTTTCCCATGGATAAACAGCTTTCCCCGTTTCGGCCCATTCTGCTGGTTGACGATGAAGAGGCCTGGCTGCACAGCTTCAGCCTGACCCTGCGCTCCGTGGGACTCAGCAATATCCGCTGCTGCGCCGACAGCCGCAAGGTCATGGAAACCCTGGCCGCCGAGGATATCGGGGTGATCGTTCTGGATCTCACCATGCCCCACCTCTCGGGAGAAGAATTGCTGCCGCAGATCGTGCGCGAACATCCGCAGATCCCGGTGATCATCATCACCGGTCTTGATCTGGTGGACACCGCGGTGCAATGCATGAAACTCGGGGCCTTTGACTACTACACCAAGGTCAGCGAGGAGACCCGCCTCATCGCCGGGGTGCAGCGGGCCGTTGACCTGAGCCGGTTGCGCCTGGAAAACGACCTGCTCAAGGAGCATTTCCTCAAGGACAAGCTGGACCGCCCCGAGGCCTTCAGCCGGATCACCACCCACAACAAGGGCATGCGCTCCATCTTCCAGTACATGGAATCCATTGCCGACACCAGCGAACCGGTGCTGATCTCCGGCGAAACCGGGGTGGGCAAGGAGCTTATCGCCCAGGCCCTGCATGTGCTGAGCAACCGCAAGGGCGAGTTTGTCCCGGTCAATGTGGCGGGCCTCGACGACACCATGTTCTCCGACACGCTGTTCGGCCACAAGAAAGGGGCCTTCACCGGGGCGGACCAGACCCGGCGGGGGCTCATCGAGCAGGCCGCGGGGGGCACCCTGTTTTTGGATGAAATCGGCGACCTTTCCCAGCTTTCGCAGACCAAGCTGCTCCGCCTCCTCCAGGAGCGGGAGTTTTTGCCCCTGGGTTCGGACATCCCCAAACGCACCGATTGCCGGATGATCTTCGCCACCCACCAGAACCTCCAGGAGATGCAGGAACACGGCGGTTTCCGCAAGGATCTCTACTACCGGCTCCATGCCCACCGCATCCACATCCCTCCCTTAAGGGAAAGGCTCGACGACCTGCCCCTGCTGGTCGATCATTTCTTCGAGGAGGGGGCGGCCCGGCTCAACAAGAAAAAACCGAGCTTTCCCAAAGAACTGATCTCCCTGCTGGGCACCTATGATTTCCCCGGCAATATCCGGGAACTCCAGAACATGGTCTTTGACGCCATGAGCACCCACAAGAATCGCACCCTGTCCATGGATTCCTTCAAGGAGTACCTCCGGCTCAGAAGGCCCAATCTGGAAGAAGAGGTCAGAAACCACCCGGAAACCCGGACCCCGTTTGCCGATCTCCCGCAGCTTCCCTCCATCAAGGAGGCGAGCTATCTCCTGGTGCTGGAGGCGCTGAACCGGGCCAACGGCAATCAGGCCATTGCCGCGGAGATGCTCGGCATTACCCGTCAGGCCCTCAACTGGCGGCTCAAACAAGCGGACCGGGGTGAGTGAGGGAAGGCGGCCGTCAACACTCAGCTCCCAGCACGAAGCACTCTGCACTCAGTTCTCCCGCGCAAATCTCCTTGCACCCCATTGCCCCAAATTCCCTGCCCGCCGAAAACAGTATTCATTATAATTCCAAATAGATACCACGAAAACACCACCTCTGGCACCCATATTGCTTCTTTCAGCATAGAGCATGGCCAGTCCCTTTTTTGAGCAAAACAATTTTACACTGTGGAACGCATGGCCACACAACACATCCTTCTCACGGAAAACAGGCCCAATCTGCAGCACAGCCTCGGCCTCATGCTCAAACAGGCGGACTACCGCGTCAGCCTTGCGGAAAACACGGAGGAAGCCGTTGCGTTGCTCAAGACCTTGGCCAACACCCCGGACCCCGTTGATTTGCTGATCGTTGATCTCGATTCGGCCTCGCCGGAGGCATGCGCCACCTTCATGCATGCCCTGTCCGGAAGCAGTCTTGCCATACCCTATCTCGTCCTGGCGGAAGATATCCGCGACACAACGGGCGATGCCTTAACAAAACACGGCTGCCTGGCCTGCATCACCAAGCCATTCGAACCGGCAACCCTGCTCCGGAGCGTGCATCAGGCTCTGGACCGGCTGAAACAACAAGACGGACACCAACCAGGGAGGAAACCAGAGATAACCAGGACCGAATGCCCCACGAACCAACCCGGATAATCATCATTTTTTCAAGGAGAACGATTATGCACAACAAACCGTTACGCAGATGGATTCCATTCCTGCTCATTACCGGGCTTCTCGCAGGCGGCCCGAGCCTTTCCGGCTCGCCGGCCTTTGCGGCGGACCCAGCCCCGCAGGCGGCAGCCCAGGATGCCAACGCCTTTACCGGCAAGATCACCGGCAAATCCAACAAGGCCAAAACCATCTCCATCGAGGTGAAGGGCAAAAACGAATTCCTCAAATTCGACGACAAAACCAAGGGGATGGATCACGCGGTTGAAGGCGAGGCCGCAATCGTCAAGTTTGAACTACGCGGGGCGGACCGCTTCGCCACCTCCGTGGAGCCAAAGCTCGCCGCTCTCCCGGCGGGGGTAACGGAGATGAAGGTCGATGAACTTGCCAAGCTCATTGCCATGGGGCCGGAAGAGGGCAAGTATGTGCTGGTCGATTCCCGGCCTGCCGCCCGCTACCACGAGGGGCACATCCCCACCGCCATCTCGCTTCCCGACACGGTGCACGCTGAGACCGGCGACGCCTACCTGCCCGCCGACGCCCGCCTGAAGAAGACCACCCTGATCTTCTATTGCGGGGGCTTCACGTGAGGCATGAGCCCTAAATCCGCCGGTCTGGCGAAAAAAATGGGTCACACCGATGTACGCGTCATGCTTGCAGGCATCCCCGGCTGGAAAAAAGCCGGCAAGAGCGTCACCGCCTCGGAAAAATTTGTCCAAACAGGCAACATAGTCTTGGTGGATCTGCGCTCCAAGGAAGAATACGAAGCGGGCCATATCCCCAAAGCGCACAACATCCCCCTGGCCTCTCTGGCCGCAAAAGAGGACGATATTCCGATCAAAGCCCCTGTCGTGGTCTATGCCGACTCCTTTGTCGAGGCGCAGCAGGGCTATAACCTGATGAAAAAATGGGGCGTCAAAACCGGCTCCATCTGGCCGGGCGGGGTTAAATCCTGGACGGACAAGGGCAACAAGCTGGCCACCGGCCCCACCCCTGCCTCCATCTCCTGGGTCCGGAAACTGGGCAAGAACGAGGTTGGCCTGGCTGAGTTCAAAAAAGCCATGGATGACGGCGCCAATCAGCTCATTCTGGATGTCCGCACCACGGATGAGGTGAAGGACGGGGTACTCAAGAACTCCAAGCACATCCCCTTGGACGAAATCGAAAAACGGGTCGGCGAATTGCCCAAGGGCAAGGAGATGCTGATCCATTGCTCCACCGGAGCCCGGGCGGAAATGGCCAAAGCCGCTCTGGACAAGGCTGGGCTCAAAAGCCGTGTTCTGATCGCCGACGTGGAATGCGAGCAGGGCAAATGTGAGATCACGGACTAATTCCACTGCTCCTTAAGAAACAGCCGCTTCGCCGGGGCTGTTTTTGCTGTGCAAGGCCCTGCCGGGACCATCCCCCCGGCAGGGCCTTTTTTTTCAATCACCGACAAGCGCGTTCCGGGACATTCTTTCCTTGCCCAACATCCCCAAGCGGTCTATAATTGCGTTTCTTGTATCCTTCCGGCTGGTTGCACCCTATTGCCCCAGCCGTGCCCATTCTGCAACCTGACCCCGGGAGCCGGTCCGTGACTCTGTCCAGCACAAAGAAAAAACAACTCCGCGCCGCTGTCGGCACATTCAGCTCCGCCAATATCCTGGTGCTCGGCGACATCATCGTCGACCATTTCATCTGGGGCTCTGTTTCCCGGATCTCCCCGGAAGCGCCGGTGCCGGTGGTGGATGTCACCCACGAAAACCTGCTGCTGGGCGGGGCGGCCAACGTCCTGCACAACATCTACGCCCAGAACAGCCGCGCCTCCCTCTGCGGGTTGATCGGCAACGACGCCATGGGCGACCATCTTTTGAGTCTGCTGGCGGACATCGGCTCGCCTGCCGCGGGCATCGTCCGCACCGCAAACCGCCCCACCACCCTCAAGACCCGAATCGTGGCCCAGCACCAGCAGGTGGTCCGCTTTGACCGGGAAAAAACCGGGGAACCCAGCCCGGAGCGGCTGGCGGAGATCTGCCGTTTCATCGACGACAACCTGGAGAGCTTTGATGCGGTGATTGTTTCGGACTACAATAAGGGGATGATCAACCTGCCCCTGATGGACCACCTGCGGAGCCGGCTCAAAAAACGAAGCATCCCGCTGATCATCGACCCCAAGCCCCAGCATCCGGAACGCTTTCGCGGCGCCACCATCATCACCCCCAACCTGCACGAGGCCGAGCGCATGGCCGACATGGCCATCAAAACCGAGACGGACCTGCAGACCGCGGCCCATCTCCTGCAGAAAAAGCTGGCCAGCGACGCGGTTCTCATCACCCGGGGCGAGGCGGGCATGGCCCTGTACGAAAAGGGACGCCCCCTCTTCACCATCCCCACCATGGCCAAGGAGGTGTACGATGTCACCGGCGCAGGCGACACGGTGATCGCCACCCTGGCCCTGGGCTTGGCCGTGGGCCTATCCGCTGCCGATGCCGCCACCATCGCCAATTTCGCCGCAGGCATCGTGGTGGGCAAGGTGGGCACGGCCACGGCCTCCACCGCCGAACTTCTTGAGGCCATCGGATGAAAAGACCGTTGAGCATGACTGGTTATGGCCGGGGTGAAGCAGCCGGGGCCAAGAGCTGGACCGTGGAGGTCCGCTCGGTGAACCACAAGTTCCTGGACTTGAGCATCAAAATTCCCCGCAAGTATCTCGGCCTGGAAGATCGGATCAAAAAAGAGATCTCCGCTTACTACAGCCGGGGTCATGTGGATGTCTACGTCAACCCCGGCGCGGAGGCGGGCGACAATATCCGCTTGGCCGCCAATCTGCCCCTGGCCCGCAATTATCACCAATGCCTGGAGGCGATCCGTGAGGATCTCTCCTTGAGTGATCCCCCAACCCTGGCCATGATCCACAGCTACAAGGAGATCATCGTTGCCCATGAGGAGGAGGAAGACCTCGAGGCCGTCTGGCCGCAGGTCTCCGGGGCCCTTACCCAGGCGCTGACCATGGCGCAAGGTATGCGGGAACAGGAAGGCGAGGCGCTCAAGAACGAACTGCACCAGCGGTTGCAGGAGTTTGCCAAGACCGTGGAGGGAATTGCCCAAGATATCCCCGGTATTGTCCAGCGGCGGACCGAGAAACTGAAGGAACGGTTGGCCATTCTCCTGCAAGGGGTTGACCTTGACCCCCTCCGCTTGGCCCAGGAGGTGGCGATCATGGCCGACAAGGCGGATGTCACCGAGGAGGTGGTTCGCCTGAGAAGCCACATCAGCCAGTTTTCCGGCTTTCTTGAGGCGGATGAGCCCGTGGGCCGCAGGCTTGATTTTCTCCTCCAGGAATTCCTGCGGGAGATCAACACCCTGGCCTCGAAGATCAGCGACGCACCCACCGCCCATCTCACCGTGGAATTGAAAACCGAGGTGGAAAAACTCCGCGAACAGATTCAGAACATCGAATAAGGGAAGACCATGGACCAAAGAATGATCAACGTGGGCTTCGGCAACGCCGTGCTTGCCGGCAGGGTGCTGGCGGTGGTGAACCCGAAGTCCTCCCCCATGAAAAAACTGCGGGAAGAGGCCAAGGAACAGCGGCGGCTCATCGATGTGACCGAAGGGAGGCGGACCCGCTCCATCATCATCCTGGACAGCAACCACGTGGTCCTCTCTTCGGTGCAGCCGGAAACCATCACCTTGCGCTTCATGGCCTCCCTCGACCGGCGCGATGACGAGCAGCCGGAAAAGGCGGACAAATGAGCCGAGGCAATCTGTTTGTCATCTCCGCGCCCTCCGGTGCGGGCAAGTCCACCATCCTCAAAAAATTGCTGGCCGAGGTGGACAACCTCGCCTTTTCCGTGTCGCACACCACCCGCGCCCCGCGCCCCGGAGAGAGCAACGGCCGGGAGTACCACTTTGTCGATCGGGCGACCTTTGAAGGGATGCGCGCAGATCAAGCCTTTCTCGAATGGGCCGAGGTGCATGGCAATCTCTACGGCACCAGCCGGGCGGCCATCGAGGCCCAGCAAGCCAAGGGGATCGACGTGTTTCTCGACATCGATGTCCAGGGAGCCCGGCAGCTCCGTGATTGCGGGCACCCTGGCGCCGTATTCCTCTTCATCGCCCCGCCCTCTTGGGCGGAGCTGGAACGACGGTTGCGGGGCCGGGGCACCGATCCCGAGGAAACCGTGCAGTTGCGCCTGCGCAACGCCCGGCTGGAGATGACGGATGCAGAACGTTACGACTATCTGGTGGTCAACGACCAACTGGATGAGGCGGTGGATACCCTGCGCGCCGTGGTTATCGCCGAACGCTGCAAAGGGCGCCGCACCCCGGATGGCCACCCCATTGATTGGGAGAAGGTTAAAGGCGCAAGGTGAAAGGTTCAAGGCGCAAGGCTAAAGGTCGGACCTGCGCTCACCCGGCGAAAGCCGGGTTTCAGTGTTGACCCATCTTCCAGAAATACGGGATCGGAATCTCACACGTTTATCTGCGAGGCCTTGCGCCTTTAACCTTTCACCTTGAGCCTTTCAGCCATGAGCAACCCGCCGGACACTGACGACATCCTCTGGGGCATCCATCCCATCCTCGAACTGCTGCGGCTGCAGCCGAAAAAGGTGCGGGAGGTGGTGATCCAGCAAGGCAAGGGCGGAGCCAAGCTCCAGGAGATCATCGCCCTGGCCCAAGAGCAGGGGGTCAAAATCCGCTTTTTACCCGGCCAGCGCTTCCCCAGCTCTCCGGACAAAACCCATCAGGGGGTGCTGGCGAAAACAGCGCCGGTGTCCACCTGCAGTCTGCATGAACTGCTCAAGAAGGCCAAGGAAGAGGAACAGCCCCTCATCGTGGCGCTGGACTCCATCCAGGACCCGCACAATCTGGGGGCCATCATCCGCAGCGCCGCGGCAGCCGGGGCAACCGGCATCATCCTGCCCAAGGACCGGTCGGCCCCGCTCAACGCCACCGCCGCCAAGGCGGCAGCCGGAGCCATGGCCCATCTCAAGCTCTGCCTGGTCACCAACCTGGTTACCAGCCTGCAGGCCATTAAGGAAAAAGGGTTTTGGGTGTACGGAGCGGCAGGCGAGGCAAAAAACACCGTGTACGGGACCTCCTTCGCAGGCCCCGTCTGCCTGGTGATAGGCGGCGAGGACAAGGGCATGCGCCCCCTGGTTCGCGAGCAATGCGACGAGCTGGTCTCCATCCCCATGGCCGGCAGTCTCAACTCCCTCAACGCTTCCGTTGCCGCCGGGGTCATTCTTTTTGAGGTCGTCCGCCAGCGGCAGGGCCGCCGCTGATCCTGCAAAATCCTGGCTACCAGTACCAGCTCACCGCTTGCGGCGGCAGCGCCAAGGCTCTGCCCCTTTTTGCACACGCCCTGGAAGCCTTTGTCCTGACGAACCCGGTCTCGGGGCGGGAACTGGCCCAAACGGTGCGCAAGGTTTTGGAAGCGCCCGGATAATCCGGCTCACTTCCCGTCGAGCAGCCGCAAAGTCGACATGGAAACCTCCTGCAGCGCACTCACCGGAGCGTCCGCCATGGCCAGCACAACCATCCCCGACGTGGCCGCGGTGATCGCCCAGGCCGCTCCGGCACAATCAAATCCCGCAGGAAATTCTCCCCGCTCCACCCCTTGTTCAAGAACCCGCACCATCACTTCCCGCTCGTGGCGAAACAATGCCGCCACCATGTCCTTGGTTTCCCGGTCATGCTGATAGCGCTCGAGCGCGGAAAGGATCACCAGACATCCGCCGGGCGTTTCCGGGCTGAAGTGAAAATCAATAACAAAGGCCAGCCAATTCTTAATCGCTTCCCGCGCTGACGCCGCCGCCCCGGTAATACTGCCAAGCTTAGCCTCCACCCGACTCACATAGCGGGCCAAACATCTTTTGAACAGGCTGCGCTTGTTGCCAAAGGCGTTGTAGATGCTGGCCCGGTTCAAGCCCATTCCCTTTTCCAGGTCTTGCAGCGATGTTGCGGCATAGCCCTTTTCCCAAAAAAGACGCAATGCCGCCTCCAGCGCCTGGTTTTCATCAAACCCCTTTGACCGCGCCACGGATTCCCCCTACCAATAATTTCTTTACCAATCGATCAAGAAAAACAATTGACACTATAAAACATGACTTATATGGTACTTTATATTGTATCGTTCGGTACAGAAAAAACAGGAGGACATCCATGAAGCACTTCGCACTTTTTTTCGCCGCCCTGCTCCTTATTCCCGCCTTGAGCAACCAGGCGGCCGCTGCTCCCAAAACCCGCTACGACGCCACCACCCAGACCTGCCGGGTTCTCAACGACGGGCCGCTGGAATGGGAAAGCCGCCCCTGGGGCGAGGGCGGCAAGCTCTTCAAGGATGTCTGCAAGAGTTGCCACACCCGCAACAACGATACAGGCGCCCCCTTTCTCTGGGTGGAATCAAAAAACTCGACGGGCTGGAACCGGATCTTTGAAACCCGCTCGCCGAAATGCGCCAAACAAGGCGCCTGGGATGGCATTACCCTGGAACAGCAACTGAAACTCAACGACTACCTGTACCGCTGGGCTGCAAACAGCCAGGATCCTAACGACGGTTGCTGACGCTAAGGTCAACTCTCCCGGTCCGGGAGAAATAGAGCACACAGACCGCACCCCCGGGTTATTTCCCCTGCCCCTTCCCTTTGCCGAACAGATCGGCAAAGGTGCCCATGGGTTTGGCATCCTTCTTCTTTTCCGCGATGTACTGACGAAAATCATCCCGGTTTTCGCCCTCACCCGCGCCTTTGTCTTTTTTGCCCCCTGCCTTGGCAGCCTCACCCCCCTCAGCCTTGGCAGGCAGGGGCAAGGAAAGGGACAACCGTTTTTTCTCAGAATCCACACTGTCGATCTTCACCTCAAGGGCATCCCCCACCTGCACGACCTCGCGCGGATGACTGATGCGCCGTCCCGCTCCCAGTTTGGAGATATGCACCAGGCCGTCGATGCCCGGGGCAAGCGAAACAAAGGCGCCGAATTCCGTGAGACGAACAACCTTGCCGGTGACGACGCTGCCCTCGGGGAACATCCCGCCGATCTCCTCCCACGGGTTGGGCAGGGAATCCTTGAGGCTGAAAGAGTAGCGGTCCTGGTCCCAATCGAGCTTGAGCACGGTGACAGAGACTTCCTGACCCACGGCCAACCGCTCATGGATATCCTCGATCCGTCCCCAGGCGATCTCGGAAACCGGGATCAATCCCTCGATGCCGCCGATATCGACAAAGGCGCCGAAATCGCGGATGGAGGTGATGACCCCCTTGACCGTCTGGCCGACGGCCAGGGATTCTTGCAGCCCCTCCTTCTGCTGGGCCCGCTCCTCCTCGAGCAGAGCCCGGCGGGAAACCACGATGTTCTTGCCGTGCTCGCCGAATTTGGTGATCCGGAAGGCAAATTTCTTGCCGATGTATTCTTCGGCGTTTTCGATCCGGCGCATCTCCATCTGGGAAAAAGGGCAAAAGGCCCGGACGCTGCCGGAAAAGCGCACCTCAAAGCCTCCCTTGGTCTCGCCCGTCACGGTGCCCTCCACTGGAATGCCGTTTTGGCACGCCTCGTCGAGGTGACCGGCCACCGCGCCGCCGCTCACCTTGGCGGTGAACAAACGCTCGTTGTTCTTCTCGGACAGAAAATAAACCTGCACCCGGTCGCCTTCGGCCACAGTCAGGTTGCCCTCTGCATCGGTGAATTCGTTTTTGGCCACCGCCCCTTCGCTCTTGGCGCCCAGATCAAGAAAGATCCATTCCCTGGCAATGCGCACCACGGTGGCCTCGATCTTCTGGCCCGGCCGCAACCGTTCCTTGGTGGTGGCTGCGGTTTCCTGAAACATCTCGGCAAAGCTTTTATCATTATCGGTCATTGTCGTCACACTCACCTGAAAGTTGTTGTTCTCATAAAGACTTCAATCATTAGCAATGGCGGAGCCGATCTCTACCCGCTCCACCTCTTTTGTTTCGCACTGCAGGATACAGAACCCGGGCTGCCCGTCCTTGCCCAGCAGCTCGCCGGGATTGACCAGCAGACACTCGCCGACCTTTTCCACCTGATAGCGGTGGTTATGCCCGCAGCACACCACGTCGAACATGCCCTGGCAGGCGATGCCGCGGGCCATCTGCGGATAATGGGTAAAGGCAAGTTTAAGCCCCCCGGCTTCCACCGCGCCCAGGATGCCGTGGTGGCTGATCGTGGGAAAGCGCAGCCCGCATGACTGGGAGATGACATGCTGGTCGCCGATGTTGTTGCCGTAGATCAGATGCACCGCCCCGCTGAAGCGGGCAAGCTCGTCGAGCATGAACGGAGAGATCAGATCGCCGCAATGGATGATCATGCTCACGCTGTAGGCATTGCAGTATTTCACCGCAGCCCGCAGGTTGAGGATGTGGTCGTGGGTATCGGAGATGATCGCTATTCTCATGGGTTTTCTCCGAGGATCCCGGCAAGCGCGGCGAGACACCGTTCGTTGCGACCGGGCTCTTGCAGCGAGACCCGGAAATAGTGATCATCCAGCCCGGTGAAGTTGCGGCAATCCCGGATCATGATGCGCTGGGCGAGCATGCCCTCCCGCAATTGGGCTGCGGTCAGCGAGCCGGTCAATTGGCAGAGGATGAAATTCGCCGAGCCGGGGATTACCCGCACCCCGGGCAGAGCCGCGAGCCCGGCGACAAAACCCGGCCGGGTCCGGGCAAGAAAGTCGCGCACCGACCGGACATACCCGTCACCATGCTCCAGCAGATACTCCCCTGCCACCTGGGCCATGCGGTTCACGCCCCAGGGCTTGCGGTGTGCGGCAAAGCGGGCCATCTTCTCCTCGCTGGCCACAAGAAAGCCGAGGCGCAGTCCGGGGATGCCGTAAATCTTCGAGGAGGAGCAGAGCAGCAACAGGTTGGCAGGCAGAGGGAACCCGGCAAGGGTTGGCTCATCCACAAAAGGCAGATAGGATTCATCGATGAGAAATTCCGTGGCAGGATGGGCAAGGATGAAATCGAACAACTCCCGGCTTGATACCACCCTGCCGGTGGGGTTGTTGGGATTGCAGAGAAACACCAGCTCGCCCCCGGTCAGGCAACCGGAAAGACGGTTGAAATCAAGGGCGAAATCCTCCTCTGGTTTGAGAAAAAAGAACTCAACCCCAAGCCCGGCCCAGTCGCCAGCCGTCTGGTAGTCGCCATAGGTTGGGGCAACCACCAGGGCGCGCTTGCTCCGGACGCTGGCAGGAACCGCATAGATAAATTCGGTGGTGCCGTTGCCCGCCAGAACCTGTCGAGGGTCGCAGCCGTATTCCCGGGCAAAGAGCCTGACCAGGGTCTCGCTGCCGCTCTCCGGCAAAAAGCTGATCTCCGGCAACTTGTCAATCAGCGCTTCCCGCAGTCCTGTGGGCATGCCCAACGGGGTGAGGTTGCTGCTCATATCGATGAGATCGCCAACTCCACAGCCCAACTGTTTGGCCATGGAAAGAATATCCCCGCCATGGACGCCCTGGGCGCTGATCACGCTCGTCTCCATTTTCAACCCTTGAGCCGCAGGGGCAGGCCGGCTGCGACGAAAACCACCTGCTCGCAGACCAGGGCCATCTGCTGATTGGTCCAGCCGGCCAGATCGCGGAAACGCCGGCCCAGAGGCGATTCCGGCACGATGCCTAAGCCGACCTCGTTGGCAACCAGGACCACCGAGGTGTCGAGAGTGGCCACGGTTTTGCACAACCGGGCGACCTCCCCCTGAATCTTTTCGTCGCTGAAATCCTGCATCATCATGTTGGTAAGCCACATGGTCAGACAATCCACCAAAAACACCTCGGAGCCGGTCTGGTTTTTGTCCAGCACCCCAGCCAGATCCAGCGGCTCTTCCACGGTCAGCCAGCCGATGCCCCGGCTCTGCCGGTGCAGGGCGATGCGCTGGTCCATCTCCGCGTCGTTGCGGGCTTCCAGGGTGGCGACAAAGACCTTGTCTGAAAAATTTTGGGCAACCCATTGCTCGGCGTAGCGGCTCTTGCCGCTGCGGCACCCGCCGATCACCAGTTTTTTCACGGGGAGCTGGGCGATCCTGTGTGTGTTCATCATACACCGTTTCCTGCGGCAGTGGTATGCACCGCCAGGGCAAGGTACCTTGTTCCCTGGACAAAGAGCAACCGTTTTGCCGTGAGTTCCTCAAGAAAAGTTGCCAACTGCGCCGTGTTGAGCTGGGGAAACAGACGGGCAAGCGCAGCGAACTCGACCACTGTGTCGCAGGCAAGATAGATGGCCCGGGAAGTACCGCGCAACCGGTGATGCAGGGTCGCCTGCCCGGGCAGCTCCTGGCGGATAATGAGCAGATTGCCCGCATCCCGGTAGGAAAGCGGCGGAACCAGATGAGCCGGGCTGCGCCGCGCCGCATGAAACCGTTGCCAGTCCCGGATTTTTTTGACCACCGGCTGCCAGAGCCTGCACTGGTGCGCCCTGTCCCCGCGATAGTCGTTGAGCAGCAGGGTCAAGCCCGGCAAGACGTGCGGCGGGAAGAGCTTGCGATTGTGCGGGTGCTGAACAATGGCGCGGATGCCGTAATCTTGGGGATTTTCAGCCACCCCAGAGCCATGGCCGAGGAAAAAAGCCGCACCGGTCAGAGGAGTAAAGGGCAGGACAAACTCAAGATTGGCCAGGGTTTCCGCCACCTCCGCCTCGGTGGACCCGGGAAAGCCGGTGATCAGATTCCCGTCCAGCCGGATGCCCAGGGCAACACTCTCCTTCATCAGGGCCAGGTTCTCCATGACCGTGGCCCCCTTGCGCATCCTTTCAAGCAGCCCCTGGCTGAGCGCCTCGATCCCGGCCTGCACCGCCATCAGCCCGCCCTGCCGGTACCCCTTGAGGGTTTCCCCCCGCTGGTTGACCCGGAGTTCGGCAAAAAAGCGGAAATCCCGTGTGCCGGAGGCCATCTTGGCAAAAAAAGGCGCGGCTTCCCGTCCGGGCAACACATTATCCGTAAAGCTGAAATCAAGGCAGCCATGCCGCTGGGAAAGGGTCAGCACCTCTCGCTCCATCTGTTCCGCACTCTTGCCCCGATAGCCGTGCCATTGGAGGTTGAGATTGCAGAAGGTGCATTTCCCCCACCAGCAGCCCCGGGAAAATTCCACCGGCAACTCCGGCACGAAGGGCTCCCCGGAAAACTCTTGGCGCAGGTCGAGAAAATAATCAGCGTAGTCAGGGGGCGGCAGCTCGGCAAGGGACTTGAACTGGTGGCCGGAGAATGCCTCTTTGTGTGCCTGCTGGTTTCGAGCCAAGACCTGGGGCGCCAGACTGGCCTGGCGCCCGGCCAGCACTTGGCAGAGGTTGGCAAGCACCAGCTCCCCCTCGCCGTGCACCACGTAATCGAGCCAGGGAAACGTTGCCAGCAGGGAACTGCCCATTTCCGCCACACAGGAAGAGCCGCCAAAGACGATGGGCAGTTGCGGCTGCAGTGCCTTGAGCGATCTAGCCGCCAGAAGCGAGGCCAGCAATTGGTTGAAGCAGACGGAAAACCCTACGAGATCGAACCGCTCCCATTCTTGCCGGGCAAGCCAGTGCTGGAGATGCGCCTCCACCTTGTGCCAGAGGCTCTCTATATCATGGTCTCCCGCCGCCTTGCAGCGCCTGAGCCTTTTAGCAAGAAACCCACGCAGCGCCCCGCGCTGCTCCGGAAAGAGCAGGCCGGCGTACAACCCCTCGCAGAGCCAGACATCCTGGGAGATTTCCCGATAGAGGTCAAGGCCAAGGGACTTGGCCAACCCCAGATAGGGATGGAAACAACTCACCTGCACATCCGGCTCGGCCTGGGCCAGATAGCCCTTGAGCGCGCCCAATTGCACGGAGGGCCGGTTGAACAACGCCCAGGGCATGGCGATCAGCCCCAGACGAAACGCGGGGCTCGGCTGGTTTGCGTTTTCAGCCATCCTTGCTGCTCATAATCGCTAGAAGCATTAAAAGTTTCGGCGCCACCGGATCAAAAAACGTTCAGCAGTGGTGCAGATGCGCGGAAGAGGCCTACGAAGTGTGCTGGTGCACACAAGCAGGCCGATGACAAAGCAGATGCGGTGCTGCTGAACGTTTTTTTACTGCTCGATGATTTCCGTGCCCAGCGGCGGGGTGAAAACAAAAGTCTCCGGCGGCACCGGTTCGTTCCGTCTGATATTGGAAAAAGCCAGATCGGTTATGCTGCCGAAATGATCGACAATCTCAAGCCGGCGCACCATAAAATTGTCGTCGATCCAGACATGGAGGTAATCCACTTGCGGATGCGCGGTCTTGGGCACGAGCTTGATCGCCTTCAGGCTTGCATCCCCCTGCCTTTCCGGCGGCAGCACCTTGAAATCGCGGACAATATTGCCGGTGCCGACAAAAAAAGCATAGGTGACATCGGAGTTGATATACTGCGAAACCGGCTGCACGATCATCTGGGCGGAATCGGCAAGATACATGAAGACCTTCTTGCCGTCGCTGATCAACACCTGCTTGTCCGGCGTCTGGTAATCCCAGCGGATGCGGCCTGGCTTAAAAATCACCACCTTGCCCGCGCCCAGCCGCTTACGGGTGCTCATGGGCACCGAGGTGGACTGTTTGAAATCGGCGGTCATGGTTTTGGTCTCTTCATAGCGGGCCTGGAGCTTTTGCGCCAGCTCAAGGGGTGTCGGGGCAGCGCACTGTCCGGCCCCTGGAAAAAACGCCAGGAACATACCGCCAACCACCAGGGAGAGCAAGGGTTTCAGACAAAAAGCAATGCGGTTCATGACAAATGACTCCTGTTAAAGATATCAGAGGCAACTTTTTCCAAGTGAATGGGGCGGCCAAAGACCTTGCGGGCAATATCGACGGCCGCGTCGGTTACGTCGGAAACATAATAATGGCTTTCCCCGTTGCGGTCGATCTGCTGCTCGATGGCCGGATTGTTTTTGAGAAAAAGGGCCACGCTTTCCGCCACCACCTCCGAGGAATCGATGATCGCCACCCGCTTACCGATGCGCGGCTGGATCAGATCCTTCAGCAGCGGATAATGGGTGCAGCCCAGAACAAAGGTGTCCACCTGCCTCAGTCGCAACGGCTGGAGATAACGGCGGAGGATCATCTTTGTTTCCTTTTTGTTCAGCCAGCCTTCCTCAACCAGGGGAACCAGGAGGGGGCAGGCTTGGGAATAGACGGTGTATCCCGGCTGTTCGGCCAGGATCTTTTTTTCATACACCCCGCTCTTGATGGTGGCCCGGGTGCCGATCACCCCGATGCGGCCGGAACGGCTCGTGGCTGCGGCCTTGCTCACCGCCGGGGTGATGACCTCGAAGATGGGCACGGGAAACTCCTGCTGGAGAATCTCGGAGGCCACACTGGCCGCGGTATTGCAGGCGACAATGATGATCTTCGCCCCCTGGCCGAGGAGAAACTCCGTATTCTGCCGGGCATAGGCGATAATGGTTTCCGGGCTCTTGGAACCATAGGGGGTTCGGGCCAGGTCGCCGAAATAGGCAATGCGGTATTGCGGCAAAAGCTGCTCCACAGCCTTGGCCACCGTCATCCCGCCCACGCCCGAATCAAAAATACCGATCATGCTCGTCTCACACAAAAAAAGGAATAGGTGGATTATACACCACCCATGACCCGATGTACAAAATACCGGGACTATGCTGCGTATTCGGGAAAAAGTCAACAGCCATCCCAGCCATGGGGCAACCCCCTGGGCCAAAGGGAGAAATGATTGCCATGACAAAAAAGGAGGGCCTCCGACCCGCAGGTCAGAGGCCCTCCTGAAAGGACCAGATGGGACACCCCTGGTTGGGCTATTTTTTCTCGGCCGCCTTCTTGGCCTGGCCGTTTTTCTTGCGCTTGGCAATGGCCTTACGCAAATTCTCCGGCAGCCCCCGGTCCTTACCGGCTTTCTTGCGCCGTTCGGAAAGGGCCTTTGCGCAGAGCGGCTGCCGCAGAGGAAAACCCCACTTTTCACGGTACTCCCTGCCGGTCAAGCCATGGGAGCGCAGATGTTTTGGCGACAGCATCTTGAATTCCTGCCCGCATTCCAGGCAGACTATTTTATTTTTCTGAATGGATTTTTCAGGGGCCATGCTTGGAGCACTCAGCGCCACGGCAGATCCATCTGGAATACCAGCCTGCAGTTTTGCTTCACCTGCCTGCAACACCTGCAACGCATTAAACGTAGATTGCAAGGCCAGGGTTATTTCCTCTGTATTCATAGCCTTTGAAGCACATTGCGACTGAACCAGATCCGCCGCCATTTCCACAAGTGATTTCCCCATCTTCATATCCTCCACAATTAATCATTACGAGTAAATTTCATACAGAGTAATACGTATCGCAAAACAAATATCAAAGCAAGTTTTTTTAAGCCAACACTCAAGCTCCACAATTACAACCCCGTCAATTTGTCCACCATTGCAGAACAGTTTTCTGCCCTGAACGCTTGCCTCATCATCCGGAAAGAAGCAAGACAAAAAAAAGCACCTGCATCCACATTCGGCGCAGGTGCTGCATCTCTCATCTGTTCCAAGCCACGGTCCGTCCCCATGTTTCCGGATAGAGCAAACCGGGTGTTATGTCTCCCGCCGGTCAATCAGATAGTTGCTGCCATCCATTTTTTTCACGCAATGCTTGAGCTGCGAAGCAACAGAAGAAACCTCGCCGTAATGGGTGTATCTGCCGTCGCCGGTGGTCACCGCGGCAATGGAAAGGCTCAAAAGCCCGAAACGGGTCTCGCGGTCCTGGCGGTCGCGGCCGACAAACTCGCCGACGGCAATGTCTTCCGCGCTCAAGAACATGTTCCGCACCAGATCGAAATTGAGCAGAATCTTCTTGCAGACCGCTTCCACCATCTCTTCCCGGACGATGAACACAAAATCATCCCCGCCGATATGCCCGACAAAACTGCCTTTCCTGGCCAGCTCATCCACAACGTTGACCATGACCCGAGCCACCATGAGGATCACCTCATCCCCCCGGGAAAAGCCATACCGGTCGTTATAGGGCTTGAAGTTGTCGATATCCACATAGCAGACCGCGTAACCGTCCGATTCCCCGAGCACCCGCTGAATGGCGCGAATAATCGAGGTGTTGCCGGGAAGCCGGCTGAGGGGATTATTATCAAAAGCCCGGATCATGCGGGATTCGGCAAGGCGGATCCGGGTGAGCAGGACTTCGGGGGTAAAAGGCCTGGTGATGATATCATCCACCGGATAGTTGTCCCAGTCCAATTCCACCTGAAGCTGGCTCTCGTCGACAACCAGAAAGATGGGGATGTTGGCCTTTTGCAGACAAGCCTTCACGGCCCGGATCAATTCGACATCACCGTTTTTGCCGGAAAACCCTTTTTCCGTCACCAGCAGATCCGGCGGATCTTCCAGAACCTGCGCCAGGGCATCATGGAGATTGGCGCAATGCTTCATGGTGTAGCCCTTGGCGTCAAGGAGCAGCCGGCATTCCGGCATGATCAGCGATTCGCTGCCGGCAATCAGGATACGGGACATTTTCGCCGCGCCTTGGGCTGGAATCGCAGAAAAGAGAAAATCCTCATGCCGCTCCTTCCTGGCCGGTCTGGATATCGAGGCTGAAGCCCTTGACGTCCCAGAGCTTTTCCTCCACCTCCCGCAGCAGCGGATCAATATCCGCCGGGGCAAGAGCGAGCAGTTTCCAGGCCTTGTTGTTCAGCGGCGGCACCCAGATATCCCCGGCATGGCCGTAGCCAAGCCCCCGGATCATGATATTGGCGAAATGGACAATGGCGCTGGCCTGCTGTTCCTCCTTGGCAAGATGAGGATCGTGGTGGCAGGCGATGGGCTCGACCAGTTTGTTGGGCAGATTCCAGCTCTTGGCAAGCCAACTTCCCACCTCGGAATGATCAAGGCCCAGGATCTCCCTTTCCGCCTCAAGTCTCGAAATCTTTTTTTCCTGGGACAATTCCGTAATTTTTTCGTATTCCCTGGGCAACTCCATCTTGATGGCAACCTTGCCTATGTCATGGATAAGCCCGGCGGTGCTGATCTCTTCCGGATCTTTCACCCCCAAATGCCGGGCCAAGACGTTGCAGACCACGGCGCAGCCCAGGGAATGCTCCCACAACTCAACATCCTGCGCCTCCATGACCTCAAAGATGGAGGCGCTGATGATCAAGCTCTTGATAACATTGAACCCCAGCAGGATGATGGCGCTGTTCAGGGAACTGATCCGCTGCGGAAAGCCGTAAAACGCCGAGTTCACCAGCTTGAGCAGCTTGCTGGCCAGGATGTGATCCTTACTGATCACCCTGCCCATCTGCTCCGTGGTCGTATCCGGATCCTCCGCCATCTTGCCCAGCTTGGCAACAATACCGGGCAGGGTCGGCAGATTTTTTATCTCCCGCAGCACCTTTTTGAACTGGGCACGTTTTTGCTCATCCATCATAAGCCGCCATTCAGAATGTGTACCATTGCCCCCTCGCACACGGCATGAGGGGCCGTAACGACAGGGGAAAGAATATGCCGGTTATTTCGCGGCCGCCTCAGTATTCCGAGCGGCTGCCAGCTTTGCCTGAATCCTCTTCTTGAGATACATGAGCGGGGCGATGTCTTCAACCCGCTGAAAACGCACATCGATTTCGTGCAATTCCTCCTGCAGGGTTTTTTCTCCCTCCAGGATCACGGGATGCCCTTCCACGGTCACGTCAACGATGTCCATGCCGATCAAACGCTCGATCAGGGCCGGGGTCAAAGCCGTTCCCGCCCCGCAGAGCACCATCCCCTCGGGGTTAAGGATTTCCTTGGCCAGAACCATTCCCGGACCAGCCTGGGCTATCAATATTCTCTGCACGCCTGTTCCTCTTTATGTATTTCCGGGACAACCCCTTCCCTCAATCCCGCCGGGGAATCCGACGCTAGACATTGACAGATCCATCAAGCGGCATTAAATTATACCGCATTTCGGGGAATGCCCATATCGGAAAGTATAGCAAGTTTACAGATGTTTCGCTGGAAACAACAAAAAAAATTGTTTCCAGCTCTTTTTTTAATGTTTCACCGGACCGGACTGAAAACGGAGGGACCAGAAATGCCTATCTATGAATACCAGTGTGAGGCCTGCCAGGATATAATCGAGGCGCAGCAGAGCCTGTCCGAAAAACCGCTGACCACCTGCCCCGCCTGCACGGGCACCCTTAAAAAGCTTATCTCCCGGAGCTCCTTCCAACTCAAAGGCGGGGGATGGTACTCCGATGGCTACAGCAGCACCGGAAAAGCCGCCTCATCCTGCCCGGCGGCAAGCTCCGACGCAGCCCCGTCCTGTGCGGCCAAGGAAGGCTGCGCCTGCAAGTGCGACTGAGGAAAATCACCTGAGCGGGGGATGCCTGGTAATCAAGACCATGGCGTCCCCGTAGCTGTAAAATCTATAGCCTTTTTCCACCGCCTCTCCGTACGCCGCCAGAATCTTCTCCCTGCCCGCCAAGGCGCTGACCAGAAATAACAGGGATGACTGCGGCAGATGGAAGTTGGTGATCAGGTTGTCCACCACCCTGAACTGAAAGCCCGGATAGATATAGAGGTCGCAGAAGCCGCTGCGGGCTGCAACCCGCCCGGTATCCCGGGCGGCAAACTCCAGGGCCCGCACCGAAGTAGTGCCCACCGCCCAGATCCTACCCCCTGAAGCCTTTGTTTCGTTGACCAGCGCGGCGGTCTCCTCGGAAACCATGAGATATTCGGCATGGATCGCATGCTCCCGGATATCCTCGACCCGCACCGGGGCAAAGGTGCCGTAGCCGACATGCAGGGTGACCTGGGCCACGCGAACCCCTTGCGCCTGAATCCTTGCCAAAAGCTCAGGGGTAAAATGGAGCCCCGCGGTGGGTGCAGCCACGGCGCCGGGACTTTCGGCATACACCGTCTGATAGCGCTGCCGGTCTTCTTCGCTCTGCCCTTCCTCCCTTCGGATATAAGGAGGCAGGGGCATCTGCCCATGCGCGTCGAGAAGCCCGGCCAGATCTCCGCGAAAATGCAAGGCAACCCGCACCTTGCCGTCGGGGAGCAGCTCCCGCACCGTGCCGACCAGATCCTCGGAAAAAAGCAGCTTTCCTCCCGGCTGCGGCCGCTTGGCGCTTTTCACCAGCCCCACCACCTCGGCCTGTTGCCAGCCATCGCTCTCTCCTTCTGCCCCCTGTGGTTCCGGCACCGGATATTCCAGGATCAACAGCTCCGCCTTGCCGCCGGTCTCCTTCCTGCCCAGCAACCGGGCCGGAAAAACCCGGGTGTTGTTGACCACCAGAAGATCCCCTGGCGCAAAATAGTCACAGAGGTCGGCAAATTGGCGGTCCCTGGTCTCTGAGGTCAGGCAATCCACCACCAGCAACCGCGAGGAATCGCGGCACCCAAGGGGATGCTGGGCGATATTCTCCTCGGGCAGGACGAAGTGGTAGGAGGCAAGAAAAAAATCAGCGTTGCTGGTCATGGATTCCATTTGCGTTTACTGGTACGGGGAAGGAGCGAAAAATCGGAGGAGCCGAACTCTGGGTCAGGGAAACAGCCCGGTTCGCTGGGTGAGATAGCAGAGTAGCAGGCCAAGCCCAAGGGCAAAGAGTCCCGTGGCCCGCAAGGCCCCGGCCTCCATCTGGCCGATTCGCGCCAGCCACCGCTGCATGGCCTCGGGAAAAAGGACATAGGGAATCGCTTCCAGAATAAAGACCAACCCAAGCACGGTGACAAGAAGTTTCATGGCCGCACCCTACCAGCCGCCCAGCTTTTTTTCAAGGCCAGGATGACCAACGAATTGCATCAAAAAAAACCAGTCACCCTCCCCCGCATCCACAAAAGGAAACCGACCGGGGCGCGACGGGCTCCCTTTTTGTTGGTTGTTCTTGTTCGGTCACCTCATTTGTTGGCCTTGTACGAGGCATTTCGGATAGCGATAGCGGTCTTGGGGAGGGGTCTGGTTGTTGTACATGAAGCAGACGCCTTTCACTCGCACGCTCTTGTCGTTGAGCAGCGTGTAGCGGCAAGCGTTCATCAGGTCCGGATGCGATAAGGGCTGGTTCGGGTTGCTGTTCCGGTAGCAAAACCAATCGCCCCTCTCGGGGAAGAATTTGCCGACATCGTAATTGCCGCCCATACTGGAGCGACAATAGTTGTGCACAAATCTGTCAGGGGTATAGATGCGAAGATCGTCGGTGATGGCGTCGCAACTCATTTTCTGAATCCCTCGCGCCTCGCAATCGGCATAGGTCGTGAACAAAAGGCCGACGGTGAGGGCGACAAGTGCTGTAAGATTCTTCATGTGTTCCTCCTTTGTTTCACTCGGTTGCCTATGTGGCAAGGTCTTTTTTTTATCTGATTACCACTAATCTTCAGCCAGTTCTTTAACGTCATTCCCGCGCAGGCGGGAATCCAGAGGAGTTAGCCAGATGGCCTGGATTCCCGCCTGCGCGGGAATGACATGGTTGCGCCAGACGAACAATACAAAAAACGTTACTTATCAACACGTTGCCCTACCAGGCTTGAATGTTGGCTGAAGTTCGATGGTAATCAGATTTTTTTAAGTTACCGCACTTGGGCTCCATATGGGAGTTCCGGGGACAGCACATGAAACTACCTAATAACATCAGGGTAATCCGTGTTTTCTCCCCAAACATAGACATATATGTTGTTGCCTATCCTAGTAGCGGTTTGTTTTGGTTGTCAACGGCTTTTTGTTAGGCAAAGAAAACAGGGGTGCTCCCTTCCCACGTCGAAGTAAATTCCAGCAAACCGAGTTTCATGCGCTGACATGCTGTGCGTGCTGAAGAATGTATCTGGTCGTGTTACCTCCCCGGCAAAAGATGGATGCAGGAAGAAAAGCAACCGTGTATAATCCCGCACCATGATAACCCGTAAAAAAACACGCCAAATCAAGGTGGGCAACGTAGCGGTGGGCGGAGACGCCCCCATCGCCGTGCAGTCCATGACCAATACCGACACCCGGGATGTGGCTGCCACCGTGGCCCAGATCGGGCGTCTCACCGAGGCGGGTTGCGAGATCATCCGGGTGGCGGTTCTGGACCTGGAGGCGGCCGCGGCCATCACCCGGATTCGCGAACAGATCACCATCCCGCTCATCGCCGACATCCATTTCGATGCCCGGCTGGCCATCGCCAGCATGGAGCACGGCGCCCAGGGCATCCGGATCAATCCCGGCAACCTCGGCGGCCCGGACAAGCTGGCCAGGGTAGTGGCCGCTGCCAAACAGCACCTTGTGCCCATCCGAGTGGGGGTCAACTCCGGCTCGGTGGAAAAAGATATCCTGGCGAAACACGGCCATCCGACGCCGGCAGCATTGGCGGAAAGCGCCCTGCGTAATGTGCGCCTGCTGGAGGAGCTGGATTTTGACCAGATCAAGATCTCCCTCAAGTCCTCGGACGCCCTCACCACCCTGGAGGCATACCGGCTGTTGTCCTCCCAATGCGACTACCCTCTGCATCTCGGGGTCACCGAGGCGGGCGGCCTCATTGCCGGCACGGTCAAATCCAGCGTGGCCCTGGGCATCCTGCTCTACGAAGGCATCGGCGACACCTTCCGCATCTCGCTCACCCGCGATCCGGTGGAGGAGATCCGGGTCGGCTTTGAACTGCTCCGCAGCCTGCACATCCGCGAACGGGGGCCGGAGCTGATCTCCTGCCCCACCTGCGGCCGCTGCCAGGTGAACCTTTTCTCCCTGGCCGAGCAGGTGGAGCGCCATATCCAGAACATCGAAACGCCTCTAAAAATCGCGGTCATGGGCTGCGTGGTCAACGGCCCGGGCGAGGCGAAAGAGGCCGATATCGGGGTGGCAGGCGGTCACGGGGTCGGCATTATTTTCAAGAAAGGCCAACTGTATAAGAAGGTGGCAGAGGACAAACTCCTGGCTGTTTTCCTGGCCGAGATCGACGCAATGATCGAAGAGGCGCGCCAGGACGGCGCATAATTTGTAAATGTTCAGCAGCACCGCATCTGCTTTGTCATCGGCCTGCTCATGTGCAACAGCACACTTCGCAGGCCTCTTTCGCGCATCTGCGGTGCTGCTGAACATTTACATCTCAAAAATTGAGTCATATTTTTTCGTTCCCAATGAACGAATCACCATAATCCATAACTGCTTACCAGGTGCCCCATGCGTTTTTCCCAACTGCTCATCCCCACCCTGAAAGAAACCCCCTCCGAGGCCGAAGTGGTCAGCCACCAGCTCCTGCTCCGGGCCGGATATATCAGAAAACTCTCTTCCGGCATTTACTCCTACCTGCCCCTGGGCCTTGCCGCCATCCGCAAGGTCGAGCGCATCGTTCGCGAGGAGATGAACCGGGCCGGGGCCCAGGAGCTGCTCCTACCCATGGTCCAGCCGGGGGATCTTTGGCAGGAGTCGGGGCGCTGGGAAAAGTATGGCCCCGAGTTACTGCGCTTCACCGACCGGCATGGGCGCGAAAGTTGCCTCGGACCCACGCACGAAGAGGTGATCACCGACCTGATCCGGTTCAATGTCCATTCCTACAAGGAACTGCCCCTGAACCTCTACCAGATCCAGACCAAGTTTAGGGATGAGATCCGGCCCCGCTTCGGCCTGATGCGCGGCAGGGAATTCATCATGAAGGACGGCTACAGCTTCGACGCCACCGAGGAAGGGGCCGACGCGACCTACAAAAAGATGCACGAGGCCTACCACCGGATCTTCAGCCGCTGCGGCCTGGCCTTCCGGGCCGTGGAAGCCGATACCGGCACCATCGGCGGCAGTTTCTCCCACGAGTTCATGGTCCTGGCCGATACGGGCGAAGACACCATCGTGATCTGCAAGGGGTGCGAATACGCGGCCAACATGGAAAAGGCCCGCTGCCAGACCCCGGCCGCGCCGGCCGCGCCGCCCCTGCTCGCCCTTACCAAGGTCGAAACCCCGGGCAAGAAAAAGGTGGCCGCGGTCACGGAATTTTTGAAGATTTCAGCCAAGGAGCTGGTCAAGACCCTGGTCTACATGGCCGAGGACAAGCCGGTGGCGGTCCTGCTCCGCGGCGACCACGAGGTGCAGACGGTCAAGCTGGCCAATGCCTTGGGGGTGAACACCGACAACCTGCGCCTGGCCGACGACAAGGAGATCTTCGACGCCACCGGCGTGCCCAGCGGCTATCTCGGGCCCATCGGCCTGAAAATCCCGGTGCTGGCGGACGAAGAGCTCTCCCGGATGCACAACTTCGCCATCGGTGGCAACGAAAAGAACTTCCATCTGCTCAATGCCAATCTGGGCCGCGACTTTACCCCGCAGACCATCACCGACCTGCGCCAGGTCACCGGCGAAGACCGCTGCCCGCTTTGCGGCGGCAGCCTTGAGCTGACCCGCGGCATCGAGGTGGGGCATATTTTCAAACTGGGCACCAACTACAGCGAGGCGCTCAAGGCAACATTTTTGGACAACCAGGGTACGGAACAGCCCTTCATCATGGGCTGCTACGGCATCGGGGTCAGCCGCACCGTGGCCGCATCCATCGAGCAGAACCACGACAAGGACGGCATCATCTTCCCGCTGCCCATCGCGCCTTTCCAGGTCATCCTCTTGAACCTCTCCCCCAAGGACGAGGCGATCACCGGTGCAACCAACGAACTGTACGGCCAACTGGGCAAGGCCGGGATCGAGGTACTCTTGGACGACCGCGACGAGCGGCCGGGCAGCAAATTCAAGGACGCGGACCTGCTCGGCATCCCCTACCGGATCATGGTGGGCAAGGGCTTCAGCGAAAAGGGGGAGGTGGAGATCCGAGACCGGGCCACCGGCAACACCCTGAGCCTGCCCCTGGCCGAGGCCGAGGCAAAAATCATCGACCTGGTTCGTGGCGCGCTGACTCCGCCACAATGACCAGGGATCAACCGACACCATTACCGCCGGCAGCCGCATGGTTACCATAGAAGCAATAGTCGAACGGGCCAGGGGCTACATGCCCGAGGAAGATCTCGCCCCGCTCATAAAGGCGCATGAATTTGCCACGGAATGTTATTCGGGCAAGCATCGCCTTTCCGGCCGGCCCTTTCTGTACCACGCCCTCATGGTCACCGACATTTTGGCGACCATGCGCCTGGATGTCCCCACCCTCTGCGCCGGACTCCTGCACGGCGTGCTCAAGCATGCCGCCGATCTCAAGGGCACGGAGAAAACCCTCCGCGAAACCTTTGGCGACGATGTCGCCAATATCGTCAGGGGCGCCACCAAGATCACCGATGTCCAGTTCAACAGCCACCTCGCCTACCAGGCGGAAAATATCCGCAAGCTCCTCCTGGCCATGTCTTCCGATATCCGGGTTTTGCTGGTCAAACTGGCCGACCGGTTGCACGACATGCAGTCCCTGCGGCATATTCCGCGCGACAAGCAGGTGGAATTCGCCCAAGAGACCATGGAGCTCTATGCCCCGCTGGCCAGCCGGCTGGGCATAGACTGGCTCAAGCGGGAGCTGGAAGACCTTGCCTTTTCCCATCTCCATCCCGACGAATACGAGGATCTCGCCACCAAAACCCATACCTCCCTTGCCGATCGGGAAACCTATGTGGATGAGGTCAAGGCGCTGCTCAACCGGAAACTGGCCGAGCATGGCCTCAAGCAATTCCGGGTACTGGGCCGCCCCAAACACCTTTACAGCATCTACAAGAAGCTGGTGGCCCAGAATATCCCCTTCGAGAAGGTCTACGACAAGGTTGCCTTCCGGATCATCGTTTCCTCGGTCAAGGAGTGCTACGAGGCCCTGGGCATCATCCATTCGCTGTGGCCCCCGGTGGATGGGCGCTTCAAGGATTTCATCAGCACCCCGAAGAACAATATGTATCAGTCGCTGCACACCTCGGTGGTGGGGTTGCGCGGGGAGTTCATGGAGGTGCAGATCCGCACCGAGGAGATGGATCAGGTCGCCAAGGAAGGCATTGCCGCCCACTGGGCCTACAAGGAAGGCAAGGCCATCACCTCCAAGGACGCCAGGCTTTTCAAATGGCTCAAGCAACTGGTGTCCACCCTCCAGGAACTGGAAGACCCCAGGGAGTTTCTGGATGCGGTCAAGGGCGAGCTTTACGAGGAAGAGATCTTCGTGCTGACCCCCAACGGGGAGGTAAAGGAATTTCCCAAGGGCAGCACCCCCATCGACTTTGCTTACAGCATCCATACCGAGGTGGGGAATCGCTGCACCGGCGCCAAGATCAACGGCATCATCGCCCAGCTCAAAACCCAGCTCAAGAACGGCGATCTGGTCGAGATCCTCACCTCGCCCAAGCAAAAACCGAACCGCTCCTGGCTCGGGCTGGTCAAAACCGCCCGGGCCAAAAGCCGGATCCGCCAGTGGCTCAACCAGGAGGAGCGGGAAAAAACCCTGCAGGTCGGACGGGAAATTTGCGATCGTGAGCTGAAGCGGCACAACCTCAGCCTGAAAAAGCTGATCAAGACCGGCCACCTCCGGGAGCTTCTCAAGACCCTTGCCTGCAACTCCCTTGACGACCTCATGCGCCGTGTCGGCTCAGGAAAAATGACGGTTCAGACTATCATCAAGGAGCTGCAACCCGAGGAAATCAGGGAAACCCTGCCCGAGGACATTGTGCCGGAAACAACTCCGGCCAGGGGAGGGAAAAAACAGGACAAGGACAACATCATCCTGGTGAGCGGCGCGGACAATGTCCTCACCAAGATCAGCCATTGTTGCATGCCGGTACCCGGCGACGAGATCGTGGGCTTCATTACCTCGGGCCGGGGCATTTCCGTGCACAAGGCTTCCTGCCCCAACCTCGCGGCCTCGGACCAGCAACGGCTTATCGCGGTCAACTGGGCGGAAAACATCAAGGCCACCCACCGGGCCCAGATCCAGGTTGTCGCCCGGGATCAGAAAGGGTTGCTGGCCACGCTCAGCAATGCGATCAGCCACGACGACGCCAACATCCTCACCCTTGAAGCCACAACCTCAAGCGGCGGAATCGCCAAGCTTTCCATAATCGTTGAGATAAACAGCCGGGAACATCTCTTGCGCCTGTTGCAGCATGTGCAGCAGCTTGACGGTGTCCTGGAGGCCAGAAGAGCCTAGGGGCGTTGGGGCTGCTCCAACCCCGGGATTTCCCGAAGACAAACAAAAAAAAGCCCCGGCTTCTTAACGGAAGCAGGGGCGGGGAACATCAATGTCGGAGAATATCAGGCAGGCTTGACCACGGCGCCGGAACGGATACAACGGGTGCAAACACGAACCTGCATGCCGTTACCACCGGAGGTGGCCATTCTAACCCGCTGCAGGTTCGGCAGCCAACGCCTTCTGTTCTTGTTGTTGGCATGGCTGACATTATTACCGGTGGTCGGGCCTTTTCCACAAATCGCACATTTTTTTGACATGACAAAACTCCTTTACACCCAGAGGGTATAAGTTTCGTACGAGCAGGCAAGCTGCTCAACTCAGCTTTAACAAACCGCGCCAGCGGGTATCTTGAAATCACCAGACAGAGACAGCCTGAGTTCTTCCGGCCGATCCCTTTTCAAAGAGGAAAATGTATACACCTTCTCCCGGAGCTTGACAAGTATTTTGTTCTCTTTTTTTATCCTTCGGAAGAAAACGCGGCAGGCGCAAAAAGATCGGAACAAACCAAAAAAAGGAGTGTCTCACCTACAGACGGACTCACTGGCCATGCTTCCCGATGCCCTGGACAAAACCCGGCGTCCAACACCGCCGAAACCCATCTGGAGATGGGACGCCCCCTTTGCCGGGAGTTTTTTATTGACAGCCCAAGGCAAACACAGGTAGAGATTACAAACTATAATCTAATTGGTTACACTCCTATTAAAATACAGGGCTGTCCCTCTTTCCCCAGCCCCTCCTCCCCCAAAATCCTCGTCACAAGGCGCATATGAAAAAAACAGAAAACATGGTGTGGCGTTTTTTCGCATCGGTCAGGCTTGCCCTTTTTACCCTGCTGATCCTTGCCACGACCTCCGTAATCGGCACGCTTATTCCCCAAAAAAACCCGCCCGAGTTCTACATCGAGTCTTTTGGCCAACGCACCGCGCAGTTCTTTCAAATGCTCGACGTGCCGGATATGTACAACTCCTGGTGGTTTCTCTCCCTTCTTTTCCTGTTCAGCATCAACCTCATCGTCTGTACCATCGACCGGCTCCCCAACGTCTGGCAGATGGTGGTGCTGAATAATCTGGACACCGACCCCGAACGGCTGGAAAAAATGCCCCACCGCCAGCTTTTCCATGCCTCCGGAAACACCGCCGCCCTGACGGAAACAGCCATTGCCCTTCTGGCCAAGAACGGCTGGAAAGCCGCGCATGAAAATAAACCGGACGGTTCGCTCATCTTTTCTCAGAAAACCCCGTGGAGCCGTCTGGGCGTTTACGCGGTTCACCTGAGCATCCTCGTCATCTTCGCCGGGGCCATCATCGGCTCCCTGCTCGGCTTCAAGGCGGGCGTCATGATTCCGGAGGGAAGCGCCAGCGACACCGTCTACGAAAGCAGAACCGGCAGCCCCATCCCCCTTGGTTTCACCGTGCAGTGCGACGATTTCAATGTCGCGTATTACGCGGACGGGGCAACCCCGAAGGAGTTCCGCTCCATCCTCACCGTACAGGAAAACGGAAAAACCATGATTGACAAGCGTCCCATCATCGTCAACGACCCGTTGGACTACAAGGGAATCACCTTCTACCAGTCAAGCTATGAACCCATGCAGGGGTTCAACGTGGTCATCACCAACACAAACACCAAGGTCAGCCAATCCTTCCAAATTCCCTTCGGTCAGAAAATCAGTTGGGCCGACGGAGGCATCGACTTCGGAATTATCAACCAGGAAGTGCGCAGCCGCATGGGAGATGTCAACCGTCTGAAAGTCTGGTTCTCCGACGGACAAGGAGAACCGAGCATTTTCTGGATGGACAACAGCGCCAGCCAGACCATTACCACCCCGACAGCGACCTATGAATTCGCGGCAAGCCAGGTGTACGCCACCGGCCTACAGGTCGCCAAGGATCCCGGGGTATGGACCGTCTATGCAGGATGCACCCTGATGCTCATTGGCCTCTACGTGGCTTTCTTTCTTTCACACCGAAGGATTTGGGTTTATATTACCAGGGAAGAGAATGGGGACCGCTGCCGAATCCTGGTTTGCGGGGCCAGCAGCAAAAACAAGATCGCCTTTGAAAAAGAATTTGCCGCCCTAGTCCAGGGCTTCACGAACGACTCCTCGTTTCAAAACGCTTAAGGATCCGCCATGAATAGTTCACAACTCCTGGGCATTACAACGTTTGCGTACCTCTTCTCCGCGGTACTGTACATTGCCATCTTGGTCTTCCGGGCCAAAAAGATCGGCCTTTTCGCTACGCTGGTTACCGCCGGGGCGTTCCTGGTCAACACCGCCGGCATTGGCCTGCGCTGGTACGAATCGCACCAGATGGGGATCGGTTACGCGCCCCTTTCCAACATGTATGAGTCCCTGGTCTTTTTTGCCTGGTCCATCGCCCTCGTGTATCTCTTCATGGAAATACGCTACAAAAACCGTGTACTCGGTGCGTTTTCCATGCCCTTTGCCGCTCTGGCCATGATCTTGGCGGGCCTCAAGAACCCGGATATCAAACCGCTCATCCCGGCCTTGCAGAGCAACTGGCTCATCGCCCATGTCATCACTTGCTTTATCGGCTATGCAGCCTTTGCGGTTGCCAGCGGCATGGGGATCATGTACCTGGTTAAGGATCGAAGGACGGACAAGACCGCTGCCCCCCTCATCGCCTCCCTCCCTGAGCTCAAAGTGATCGACGACATCATTCACAAAACCCTGGTATTCGGTTTCTTATGGCTCACCGCAGGTATCATCACCGGCGCCGTCTGGGCGAATTCGGCCTGGGGCACCTACTGGAGCTGGGATCCCAAGGAAACCTGGTCGCTGATTACCTGGTTTGTCTACGCGGCAACCCTCCATGCCCGATTCACCAGGGGATGGGGAGGCCGCCGCATCGCCTGGCTGGCCATCGGCGGCTTTGTCTCGGTGATGTTCACCTACTATGGCGTCAATTTTCTCCTTTCCGGGCTGCACAGTTACGGCGGCAACTGAAGAACCGAAACGCGCATTCCATTCTTCCTGCTTGACAAGGCTCGGCAAGTGGGTTTATAAAACAACATTTGTAATTGAATGGGGATTCATATACCCAATTTATAAACCAACCGTATTAGGGAGAAGTATCATGAAAAAATCCGTTCTCTGTTCCGTAGCCTTCGCGCTGGTCCTGGGCTTTGCAGCCACCTCGGCACTTGCTGCCGACGTTGTCACCTATCCCGCGGCAAAAGCGCCGATGGGCAAAGTCACGTTCAACCACAAGGCTCATCAGACCAAACTTGGCGATTGCGCCAAGTGCCACGAAGGCACCCCGGCAAAAATCGCGATCAACAAAGAAGCTGCGCACGGCAAAGCCTGTCTTGATTGCCACAAAGCGATGAAACAGGGTCCGGCCAAGTGTGCTGAATGCCACAAGAAGTAAGTATTCGCGCGTAGCATGGATACAAAAAGGCTACTCGAATGAGTAGCCTTTTTTATTGTTTTTGCCTTAAACGGCACGGACGTGGTTACGCGGCACCTCTCTTCATCCCCCATACGGTTACCCCCAGCGCCCATGAAACATAGTGCACTTCTCCTCGCAGGCATGCTGCTTCTTCAGAACACGACCGCCCACGGCGGCGCGGTAGACAGCCCGGCAACAAAGGCTGACCATCCCACCGATGCCCCATCGGTTATCGTCCTGAAAAGCGAGTCAGGGAAAAGGCCTGCAATCTTTCCCCACGCCAAGCATCAGACCAAGCACGACTGCGACACCTGTCACAAAAACGAAAACTTCCCAACGAACAAAAATTGGGACCTCAAGACCGGGCATGCCCTCTGCATGGGGTGCCACAAGGCAAAAAACGAAGGCCCGACCAAATGCAATAACGCGTGTCACCAATAAACCAACCGACTGCTTTTTTGGACAAAAAAAGGCTGCTCAACCGAGCAGCCTTTTTTCTTGCCTTCCGCCATTCCTGCAACCAAGGGTCAACCATCAGTTACTTCTCAACGCAACTGGCCGCTCACTCCTGATCACAGAAACCATGCCCAGAGCAACGCTCATCGTTTTCGTCGTTAGCACCTCGCCTCAGGCTCAACCCCGTTACCCTGCTTTGCCAGGGATACCACGCTGCAAACGGCGGCAATGGCGGAAAACGGACCCAAGAGCAGAAACAGGGCAAAGGTCGCAATTCCCCAGAAAACCTCGCTGATCCGGCGAAAAGAATCCCTGGCCGAAACACTTCCTGTCGCTTCATCCGCGCCCAAACCGCCGAGGCTGATCTTATCCAGAAACTGTGTGATGGTGGTCATTGTCGTTCTCCTTGTTAAAAACAAAAGCCGAGTACCGCTCAGGCAGCAACATCTCCCGATCTCTGCTCAACACTGATTTTTCTGGGAACAAGCCCGCTGGACATGAAGGCCGTGCACTGCTTTCTTTTCTCAAAGGGGCAGTCGGCAATGTTCCAGCAGGGGGTGTACTGCAACAACTTTTTTATAGCGGCGATGCTGATGCCATGCTCATGGATCATGTCGCGCAGACATTGGATCCATTTAATGTCATCCATGGTGTAGTAGCGCCACTGCCCGTTGCGCAAAGGCTTGACCAGATTTTCCCTTTCGTAGATCCTCAGGGTCCGCGGGTGCACTTCCAGCATTTTGGCCGCAGTTCCTATGGTGAAGATTGCTTTATTGTCAGATATCATCGTCTCTACTCCGGTTTGAACCTCCCGCGGGCGGGATATCCCGCCCGCGGGAGGTCATTTGTCTTAATTCAGCCTCGCGTGGGCAGTGATCAATGATGACCGCTGGGCCGGAAAGCCTTGCCAAAAAACCGCTCCCCAAGGAGGAACCCGAGACCGACAAGACCGAAACCACCCAGGGCGATCAAAAATTCGGCCACGGAGGGGATATAGGAAAGGTAGGTCGGCAGATCATCGAAGCCGTTATAGATCGGCACGATCTGGCCGGCGACCACGATATCGAAGCGCTGGAAGTACGCACCAACCAACACCATGAGGGCAGCAGCGGACAGAGCCTGCTGGCTCTTCATCCGGGAGAGGGTCAGGATCACGATGGGGGCAAGCATGCCGACCACGGTCTCGAACACCCAAAAATTCATGGCGAGCGGACCCTGGAGCAGGCTCAGGGCGGCAAGACGAACATCTTCCGCGCCACCGGCAAAGGCGGCGATGAACTTCCAGGTGGTGGCGATGGCCAGCAGCACGAGGGTGCTGAACATGACCTTGCCGGCGCCCTGGAGACCTTCGCGGGTGGACTGGCTCATTTCCTCGCCCCGCATCTTATAGGCCCAGTTGCTGAACAGAATGATCGCGGCGGAACCGGTCATAACGGCGGAAGCAAGAAAATAGATGGGCAACTGGGAACCGTACCAGAAAGGCCGTGCGGAAAGGGTCGCGAACACGGCGCCAAGGTTGGTGTTGGCCGCAAGCTCAGCCAGGGCGCCAAGTACGCCAAGGGTAACAGCCAGAGAGTATTTTTTGGTCAGGATCAGGTAAAATTCCACAAACATGAAGCCCACGGCCATGCTGTACAGGGTTCCCATCCACCAGATGTTGGAGGTCAGATTCGGGGAAAGCATGTTGTAGAGGAGCATGCGATGGGGATTCTCAAGCTCAAGGCCGATGATGAGGAACCCGCCGAAGATGACCACGATGGAGAGGTATACCATGCGGTTGGCCAGCGCGGTCAAACGATTGTGCCCGAAGATGTGGCTCAGCACGGCAAGCAGGCAGAGCCCGGTGGAGATGATGGCGAAATACGCGTAATTCGCGATCAGGATGCCCCAAGGCATCTCCCGGGTGTTGGCAAAGGCATGTTCATGCCCGACAACCTGGGCATACAGACCGGCGCCGACACCGACCAGGGCCAGGATCGCGCACAGGATGGTGGCTTTGGTCACGGTCGGGGTAGCGACCTTTTCCTCTGCCACCTCAGCGAGTGAGAATGTGTTCAACATGATTTTTCCTCCCTAAAATTTTTACCTGCAAATTAACAGTTAGTGTAACTCACTCCCGGCCAGGGAGTTATTTCTGCAAACTTCGTTTAATTTTCGCTTTCAGCCTGTACTCAAACAGTTGCTGGTATTTTCTGGAGCAAGGGTTACTTTCCGGGCCGCCACCCGTTGATTGAGGAGTTTCTCCCCTCCAGAACATTTTCCGCCAACTCTCCCTGGCCACCTCCTTTTCTGTGCATTCGCTTGCTCGGCAATGGGCTTTCCCTTACACTGCTCCCATGTCGGTAATATCAAAGAGCAAAGTGCGTGCCACAACAAATCGATCCACCTTCTTTTTTAGGAAAAATTCAGTTTTCCATAGAGAAGCAAGGAGTTAGAGTTTTACAACCACAGATTTCATATCTATCGCGGACATATGCTGTTGCAGGTTATTTAACGTGCAGGGCTATTTTTGATCTGACACCCCGCCCACAATGGACGCAAAACGATCCACCTGCCAAACACAAGGCTCAATCGCCAATAAAACGTAAAAATAACATAACTACAGGGCGATACGACACTCACCCCCCATAGCATGCCGCACTGCCTCCCCAGGAAGCCTCAACGCATGTCTGTTTTTTTGTTTATTAAAATCAAACAGATAGACAAAAAACGGCGCAACATACGCCTCCTCAGCCCCACGCACACGTCGACATGACTCTTCCGGGAGGATCATATCTCGATCATTTCCGAACAAAACGCACTGGAATAGCGCAACGGACAAAAAAGGAAAACAGCGAGAAACCGGCACCTTCACACCCAGGACTCATCTGCGCCTGGACGCAAGGGCGCACAAATCGGCAGGACAGAACAGAAGGCGAGAACTCACCTATTATTTGACAATACGGATTGTAATACGATTGCGAGGGGTCCAGGGATTTCCTGAACCAAGAGCCTGGTGTTGGCAGGTGGGCGAACAACAGTAGAAAGGAGGCAAACAAAAAAAAGCGGAAAGCCCAAGCACCCCCAGACTTTCCGCTTAAAAAACAGGACAGGCATCAACCCCTTTCGTCTGCTCGCTATCGCGGCAAACGAAAGGATTGAAACACCGATAAAATCAATGCTTACCGGTTGCCTTGCCCTGGGGCGCGGGGCCGGTCAGTTTATTGTACCCCTTCACGCCCACATGGCAGGTGGCGCAACGGGTGTTGGAGGCAAAAGCCATCTGCCCGTCATGGCAGGCGCCGCAGTATTTCCCTTTGTACAAGGAAGCCATGGTGAAATCCGCCTTCTCCTCGGCAGCTCCGGCTGCCATCTCAAAGAGTGTGTCATGGCACATATCACAGGAAAGACCGGCGTCCATGGTGTGGGTTTTATGATAAAACACCACGCCCTTCACGGGTTTTGTCCAAATAATGGGCGCCTTCGGCCCATAGGTATCCTCATCGTAGGCTTCCTCGCCAAAGGACTGGCTGGAAAAAACCAGGAGGCCGATCACAGCCGCCAAGCCCACCATATTCATTACGCTCTTATTATTGCGTTTCATTACGGCCCTCTCCGCTGTTTGGTTAATCATTCATGTAGAACACGTTGGGCATGGCGCCGGTTTCAGGACGAAGAACCCAAACAACCTTCTCAGGCGTGTGGATCAGCTTGTACGCCTCACTGTCGTAATTGGTGAGATCCCCGAATACGCGAACTCCAGCCGGACAAGCAGCGGAGCAAGCCGTCGTGCTTTCGCCCTTGGACAGGCGGGTGTCGAAACAAAAATTGCACTTGTCAACGGCCCGGTTCTCTTCCTTGAAATAACGGGCATTGTAAGGACAGGCTGCCATGCAGGTCTTACAGCCGATGCAGCGCTTGTAATCCATCATGACGATACCGTTTTTCTTGTCCTTGTAAGTTGCGGTGGTGGGGCACACCCGGACACAGGGCGGACGATTGCAATGGTTGCAGAGCACCGGCATGAACACCCGCTCTTTCTCTCCCCTGGCAATCTCCCGCTCCTGCTGGAGAATGGTGGTGCGGTAGCCGTAGGAAGGCACGTTATTGGTCTTCACGCAGGCTTCCATACAGCGTTCACAGTCGATGCAGCGGTTCTGCCGCATGACCATGGTGTAATGGGGGCTGTACGGAAAACTTCCGGCGGCGGGCACCGGACCCATGGCGCTCTCGGCCTTCCGCGCGGAGGTCAGGGAAAGCACGGAACCCCCGACAAAAACACCGGTTACCGCCAACCCAAAGCGAAGGAATCGGCGGCGCTCCTCGGAAGGAAGGTTTTCAACCCCCTCATTCTCGAGTTTTTCAAGATCATCTATCTTCATTCTCACGTCTCCTCAGTTATTTCAGAAGGGTGCTCGACCTCTTCCACCCTTCAGGAATCGGATAATCCAGAAGGTATTTAAGCAATTAACGTTTGGTTTAATTGCCAATGGATAAATTCAAGCCATTGTAATTTGACAAACCCGCATGTCAAGATAATTTTCACGCGTTCTGGGCAAACGTCCCATTGTCCCCGCACCCGACCGGACCCTAAATCCGTCAACCTTCTCCCATTTTGAGAAAAACACCTTGCTTCTTGCCTTTCCGCAAGCGCACTTTGTTTTTTTTTGCTATATCCTTTAATAGATTCAAGAATGATTCTTAACAATTATCCATAACCCAAAAGACTCCATTATTTCATAAACCATGGACGCCAAAACCACCCCCCCTTCTTCCCTGGCCGTACAGGAAGCAGTTTTCACCGTCAATGAAAACTGGCAGATCACCTCCTTCAACCACGCAGCGGAAAAACTCATGGGCCTCACCACCGGTGAGACCATCGGCAAGAGCTGCCAGGATGTTTTCAGCGGATCAGGCAAGTTTGAGGCACTGTGCAGTCTGTATGGTCCGCTGGCCTCCGGCCGCGCCATGCATGGGTTGCGGGTCGTGATGCACAAACCGGACAGCAAGGACTCGGTCATCCTCCTGGTCACGGCGATCCCCATTCCCGACAAAGACGGCAAACTCACCGGCGCCATCATCACCCTCCGCGACGCCACCGACCCGGGCCACATCTACCCGCTGGTTTTAAACAGCATCGCCGACGGCGTCTTCACCGTGGACAAACATTTCCGCATCACCTCCTTCAACAAGGCGGCCGAAGAGATTACCGGCTGGACACGCCAGGAAGTGGTAGGCATCTCCTGCAATAAAATCTTCCAGTCCAATATCTGCGGCGCCGACTGCATCCTGGCCCAAAGCGTCAACGAAGGAAAATCCATCGTCAATCGTTCCATCTATATCAAAGGAAAGAATGGCCGGACCATCCCCATCAGCATCAGCGCCTCGCCGCTCATCGACCCGGAAGGCCAGGTCATCGGCGGGGTGGAAACCTTCCGGGACATTACTTCCAGCCTGCAACAGGATCTCATCCTGGACAGCATTGCCGACGGCGTCTTCACCGTGGACCGGAATTGGCATCTGACCTCCTTCAACAAGGCGGCGGAACACATCACCGGCTGGAACAAGGATGAGGTTCTCGGCAAGCCCTGCAGCTCCATTTTCCATTCGAGCATCTGCGGGGATGCCTGCATTCTCGCCCAGAGCGTGGAAAGCGGCCAGCCCATCGGCAACCGCTCCATCTTCATCAAGGGCAAGGACGGGGAGACCATCCCGATCAGCATCAGCGCCGCCCCCCTTACCGACCCGGACGGCGACGTGATCGGCGGGGTGGAAACCTTCCGCGACCTCACCTCGGTCATGACCAAGGATCTCGTCCTGGAAAGCATCGCCGACGGGGTGTTCACTGTAAACCGCAGTTGGAAGATCACCTCCTTCAACCGGGCGGCCGAATTGATTACGGGCTGGAAACGGCAGGATGCCATCGGCAAGTCGTGCAGCGACGTGTTCCACTCCAGCATCTGCGGCGAAAACTGCGCCATCGCCCAAAGCCTTTACAGCGGCAAGCCCGTGGCCAACCGCTCCATCTTTGTCAAGAACATCGACGGCAAGCAGATCCCCTTAAGCATCAGCGCCGC
Organism: Hydrosulfovibrio ferrireducens; assembly: GCF_046883345.1. Lineage (NCBI taxonomy): Bacteria > Pseudomonadati > Thermodesulfobacteriota > Desulfobulbia > Desulfobulbales > Desulfobulbaceae > Hydrosulfovibrio > Hydrosulfovibrio ferrireducens. The sequence goes on from NZ_JALKCW010000005.1 coordinate 69,123, forward strand.
CCCGCTTCTTGACCACGAAGGCAACGTCATCGGCGGGGTGGAAACCTTCCGGGATCTGAGCGTGGTCACGGAACTGCGCAAACAGCTTTCCCGGCGCTATACCTTCGGCGAGATCCTGAGCAAGAGTGCCTCCATGCAGCGGATCTTCAGCATCCTGCCCGAGATCGCCCACAGCGAAAGCAATGTCCTGGTGCTCGGCGAATCGGGCACCGGTAAAGAGCTGGTGGCCCGCGCCATCCACACCTCGAGCCGGCGCAACAAAGGCCCATTCATGGCGGTCAACTGCGGCGCCCTGCCGGAAACCCTGCTTGAGTCCGAGCTTTTCGGCTACAAGGCCGGCGCCTTCACCGACGCCAAGCACGACCGGCCGGGCCGCTTTGCCAGCGCCGAAAAAGGCACCCTGTTCCTCGATGAAATCGGGGATATTCCCGCCTCCCTCCAGGTCAAGCTCCTGCGGGTTCTCCAGGAAAAGGTGTACGAACCCCTTGGTTCCAACAAACCGGTCAAGGCCGACGTGCGGATCATCGCCGCCACCAATCGCAACCTGCAGCAGCTTGTCCAGGAAGGCATCTTCCGGGAAGATCTCTTCTATCGCCTGAACGTGGTGAAGATCCTCCTCCCCCCCCTGCGGGAGCGCATGGAAGACGTGCCCATGCTCGCCGAACATTTCATCAAACAATTCAGCAATCAGCAGGGCAAGGATATCGTCGGGATTTCCGATGAAGCCTTAGGCATTCTCATGCGCTACGGCTTCCCCGGCAATATCCGCGAGCTGGAAAACATCATCGAGTACTCCTTCATCCTCTGCCATGGAGGGTTCATCCGGCCGGAACATCTCCCCGAACCGTTTGCCCCCAAAAGCCAGGAAAGTCCGCACTCCGGCCCCATCCCGCTCCACAAGCCCCTTCCCCTCGAGGAGATCGAGAAACAGGCGATCTTTCAATCCCTGGAACGGAACCACTGGCGGCGGATGAACACCTGCCGGGAGCTGGGCATCTCCAAGGACACCCTACGCCGGAAGATCGAGCGGTATGGACTGAAGAATCCCTTTGGCGAGGACCTTGGCGACTGAACGCTCCCTTGCGCCGCCACGGTTTTCGGCAAGACATGGGTGAAGGGGGTTCGAGGGTTCGCCGGACACCATGCTCCACCGCTACGCAGGTTCCCCCGCACATCGCGTCCACCCATAGGCCGACGATTCCCGCTTAATTCCCGCTTGAGACTTTTTCACACGGCCCGCAGCCGTGGGCTTGGCCTTTTTACCCCAAGATCCCGATGGTTTTGCGAAAGCGGACCAGCGTGATGCCGAAAAAAACCGCCCCGATCACAACGAGAATGGCGCACTGCGGCCACACCACATCGAGGCCTGCCCCCCGATAGAGAATCGCCTGGGCCAATGAGACAAAATGGGTGGTCGGCGCTATCTGCATTATCACTTGAATCCAATCAGGCATGCTTTCGCGCGGGGTGACGCCGCCGGAGAGCATCTCCAGCGGCATCAGGATAAGCATTAACAGCAGCCCGAACTGCGGCATCGAGCGCGCGATGGTGCCCATGAAAATACCCATGGAAGTCGTGGCGAACAGATGCAGCGCGGTGCCGGCCAAAAACAGCACGAGCGAACCTTCAATGGGCACCGACAAAAGCCCCTGTACCACAAACACCAGGGCGAAAGCGCAGGCAACAAGCACCACCAGCCCCATGGCCCAGACCTTGCTCGTCATGATCTCACAGGGCGTCACCGGCATGACCAGCAGATGTTCGATGGTGCCGTGCTCCCGCTCACGGATCAAAGCGGCGCCGGTGAGCACGATGGAGAGCATGGTGACGTTGTTGATGACTTCCATCACCGCCCCGAACCAGGCCTGGGTCAGGGAAGGGTTGAAGCGCGCCCTCAAGGCCAAATCCACCGGCGGCGCCGCAACCCCGCGGTAACGCTGGACGAACTCGGTTACCTCGCTGGTGATCATGGTCTGGATATAGCCACTGCCGGTAAAAGCCTGGCTCATGCGGGTCGCATCGACATTGAGCTGAATCGTCGGTTGCCGCCCAGCCAGCAGATCGCGCTGAAACTCCGGGGGGATGTTCAAGGCGAAGGTATCGAGGCCAGCATCCATCCTGGCATCCATCTCGGCCTGGGTGATCATCACCGGCGAGAGAAAATGGGGGAGATAAAAGGCGTCAACGATCCGCGCCGACAGCGGCGACCGGTCTTCGTCCACGATGGAGATCGGCGCCTTGTTGAGGGTTTCCGGCATTGCCGTGGCGGCCGAGTAAATCGCCGCCGTAAAGGCAAAAAGGATCAACCCCAGCATGATCGGGTCTCGGGCCAGGCTGCGCAATTCCTTGATACCCAGATGGCGAATGGTGGCGAAACGCATGTTCAGGCCTCCTGTTTTCGCAGCAACAGCGCGCATAGCCCGATCAGCACGGGAACGGCCAGGATGAGCGGCAGGAAGGATGCCTGGAGGTCCGCAAAACCAAGCCCCTTGGAAAAGGTGCCGCGGGCAATAACCAGGAAATACGTGGTGGGGTAGATGGCGCCGATCATTCTGCCCACCCCCTCCAGTGAGGAGACCGGGTCGGTCATGCCGGAGAACTGTACGGCAGGCAGAATGGTGAGCACTGCCGTGCCGAAGATTGCCGCAATCTGGCTGCGCACAAAGGTGGAGAACAGCAACCCCATGGCGGTGGCGGAGATGACATACAGCAGTGCCGCCGTTGATAAGGCAAGAAAGCTCCCCCGCATCGGCACGCCGAAAACAGTCACCGCAAGCAAGGCCATGAGCAAAAAATTCACCATTGCCAGCCCGATGTAGGGCAGTTGCTTGCCGAGCAGAAACTCAAGCCGGGTAACCGGCGTGACATAGAGGTTGACGATGGAGCCGAGCTCTTTTTCCCGCACCACGCTGAGCGCGGTGAGCATCGCCGGAATCATCATCAGCAGCAGGGGAATCACCGCCGGCACCATCGCCACCAGGCTTTTGACATCGGGGTTGTAGCGAAACCGGGTTTCGATGTTGACCAGCCCAACGGAGCGGGATTGGCCAAGCTTGCGCGCGGCCAGGTCGGCCAGCCAGTGGGCATGCATCCCGCTCACATAGCCCTGAATGGTTTCGGCCCGCTGCGGCATGGCCCCGTCGATCCAGGCCCCGATCGCCACCGGAGTGGAGCGGTCCAGATCGCGGGCAAATCCCGGAGGTATCTCCAGGGCCAGGCTGATCTCGCCGGCCCGCATGCGCCGGTCCAGATCGGCGTAATCGACAATTGGCGCATGCTCGATGAAATAACTCGAACCGGCAAGATTGCGCGCATAATCACGGCTGGCCGAGGTCTGGTCGCGATCGAGTACGGCAAAGGCCAGATCCTCCACATCCATGGTGATGCCGTACCCCATGATCAGCATCAGAATGACGCTGCCGAGCAGCGCCAAGGTGGCCCGGATCGGATCCCGGCGGAGTTCCATCCCCTCACGCCGGCTGTAGCTGAACAGGCGGCGGAGGCTGAAGCCGATTTTTTTATTGGGGGTGGTTATGCCGCGGGACGGCGGCACGGAAGGGGCCATGGCCGCGGTTGTCGGCGGTTCAGGAGTCTTTCTTTCCGGCGCCGCATCTTCCAGATACCCGATAAATGCCTCTTCCAGCGTTGATGTCCCACGTTGTTGCATGAGCGCGGCGGGCGTATCGCTGACCAGCACCTGCCCGGCATGCATCAGCGAGATGCGGTCGCAGCGTTCGGCTTCGTTCATGAAATGGGTGGAGATGAAGATGGTGACCCGGTCGCGGCGGGCAAGATCGATCAACATTTGCCAGAAACCATCCCGGGCGATGGGGTCAACCCCAGAGGTGGGTTCATCGAGGATCAGCATCTCCGGGCGATGGATCATCGCCACCGCCAGGGAGAGCCGCTGGCGTTGCCCCAGGGGGAGACTGCCGGGCAGCGCGGCCATGACCCCGGACAGGCCGAAACGGCTGGCCATTTCATCCACGCGTCCGGAAATCTGCTCCGCGGGGACACTGAAAAGCCGGGCGTGCAGGGTCAGATTCTGTTCCACGCTCAGTTCGGAATAGAGCGAGAAGGATTGGGTCATGTACCCGACCCGCCGCCGGGTTTCAAGATCCTTGGGGTTTACCGCCTGGCCGAACAGCCACGCCTCTCCCGCGCTGGCCGTCAGCAGGCCGGTCAGCATCTTCATGGTCGTAGTCTTGCCGCAGCCGTTGGAACCCAAGAAACCGAAGATCTCGCCGCGGGCGATGCGAAAACTCACCCGGTCCACCGCGGTGAAGTCGCCGAAACGCATGGTCAGCTCCTTTGCCTCGATCGCTATCTCGTCGCCATCGGTGGCGCGGGGTGGAATCCGCACCGCCCGGTGATCGGCGCGCTTTTCTTCTGGCAGCAGGGAGATGAAGGCGGACTCCAGTGTCTCGCTGGCCGTGCGGTCAAGCAGTTGCCGAGGAGTGCCACAAGTCAGCACCCGCCCGCCATCCATGGCCACCAGCCAGTCGAAGCGGGCAGCCTCTTCCATGTAGGCGGTGGCCACCAGCACACTCATCCCGGGTTGCCCGGCGCGGATGCGGTCGATCAGCTCCCAGAACTGGCGGCGCGAAAGCGGATCAACCCCGGTGGTGGGTTCATCGAGGATCAACAGATCGGGATCGTGGATAAGCGCGCAGCAGAGTCCGAGTTTTTGTTTCATGCCCCCGGAAAGCTTACCCGCCGGGCGATCCCGGAAAGGCGAGAGTCCGGTGCTTGCCAGCAGGTCGTGGATACGGCGGTGGCGTTCGCCGCTGTCCTGGGCGAACAAGCGGCCGAAGAAATCGATATTTTCAAATACCGACAGCGTGGCGTAGAGATTCTTGCCCAACCCTTGCGGCATATAGGCAATGCGCGGGCAGACAATCTTCCGGTGGTGCGCTTCAGCCATGTCGCCGGCCAGCACCTCGATCCGGCCGGTCTGGATGACGCGGGCGCCGGCGATCAGCGAAAACAGGCTGGATTTGCCGACCCCGTCCGGTCCGATCAAGCCGACCATTTGCCCTGTCGGCAGATCCAGGGTGACCCGGTCCAAGGCAAGCGTCTTGCCGTAACGCAAGCTGACATCGGTTACCCTCACGACCGGCGCGATTCCTGCCGCAACAGAGGAAGGAGTCGCCAGGTCGCCGGTCATTGCGGCAGCCTCACCTGCAGAGCGGCCGGCCATTCACGCTGCGGATCGAGCCGCACATAGGCCATGCCCGGCAACCCGGTCTTGACATGATGAATATGTTTCTTGAGCAGCTCCGGAGCGATTTGCGCCTTGACCCGGAACATCAGCTTCTGGCGTTCGCTGGCGGTTTCCACGGTTTTGGGGGTGAATTGGGCCACGTCGGCGACAAAGGAAATCGTCGCAGGGATGACGTACTCCGGCGCGGCATCGAGCACCAGCCGCGCCTCCGAGCCGATCGCCACCCGGCCCGCAATGGCAGATGGCAGAAAGAAGGTCATGTACACATCGCTCAGATCGAGCAGATTGAGAATCTTGCCGCCACCGGCAACCACCTCGCCGGGCTGGGCAATGCGATACTGCACGCGGCCGTCACGGGTCGCCTTCAAGGCGCTGTCGTCGAGGTCTGCCTGGAGCCGCTCTAGCGTGGCCCGCGATGCCTCGACAACCGAACGCGCTTCAACCTCCTGGGATTGTGCCGTGGCAATCGCGGCTTCCGCCGCTGCTATCTGCGCGTTGGCCGCACGGATTGCCGCTTGGCTGCTCAAGGCCTGGGCGCGGTCGTCGTCCAGTTCCTGGGTAGCGATGGCCCCGATGCCGGCCAGGGATTCCGAACGCGATAGACGTTTTAAAGCCGCATCATATTCGGCCTCGCGTTCTGCGAGCAGCGCCATGGCCGCGGCTCTCTCACTCCGGCGCTGCACCACTTGGCTTTGCACGGTTTGCACACCGCTTTCCGCCTTGCGCAGATATGCTTCCGCCTCACGATGCTGGGCAGCGAGCGTCTCGGTATCCATGCGCGCAACAATCTGCCCGGCAGTGACGAAGTCGCCTTCCTTCACCAGGATGGCCTTGATCCGCCCCGCCGTCTTGGCGGCGATGTCGATTTCAACCGCCTCGATGCGGCCATTGCCGCTGGCAAGCCCGATTTCCCGATCCTTGCTGGCAAACATTCGCCAGCCGAGGCCTCCCAGAACAGCCAGAAGCAGGAACCCGGCAACCGCGATCAGCCATCTTCTCTGTTGCCCTGCCATAGCAATGCTCCTTTTCCGGCCGTGGTTTATTCTTCACCTCGGCCGCTGCTCACGGAATGTATGGCGCAGACGCGACTTCCCCCCCGCCACCGAGCACTTTGTATAATGTTACCATATTCAGCAGCCGGATCAAACGAGTGGCGATCAGCTCCTGCTGTGCGCCATACAGCGAGCGCTGGGAATCGAGCACGGCCAGATAGCTGTCAACCCCTTTTTCATAGCGGGCTTGGGAGAGACGGTGACTTGTGGCGGTGGCGTCGGTGAGGGACTGCTGCGCCGTCAGTTGCTCATCGATGGTTCCCCGCTGGGCAAGGGCGTCGGCCACTTCCCGGAAGGCGGTCTGAATCGCCTTTTCGTACTGGGCAACGGCGATATCCCGGTCCACCTCCGCCACCTTCAAGCTGGCCCAGCGTGAGCCCGCATCAAAAATCGGCAAAACGATGTTCGGAGCAAAGGCCCAGGCGCCGGAACCTGAGCTAAAGAGGGTGGCGAGTTCGTCGCTGCCCACGCCGACGGAGCCGACCAGGGTGATGCGCGGAAAAAACGCGGCCCGGGCCGCGCCGATGTTGGCGTTGTATCCCTTGAGCAGGTTCTCGGCCGCCAGAACATCGGGGCGACGGAGCAGCACCTCGGAGGGCAGGCCGGGCGCGATATCCTGCACAGCGGTGAGGTTTTCGGAAAGCGCCTTCGGAAGCAACTCGGCAGGAACCGGAGCGCCGACCACCACGTTGAGCCCGTTTTCATCCTGGGCCACCAGGGTCGTATAGCGGGCAACATCCGTCCGCGCCGCATCGACTCTGGTTTGCGCCTGCCGCAGATCCAGCTCGGAGGCGGCCCCCACCTCAAAGCGGCGCTGAATCAGTTGGTGGGTGGCCTGCTGGGTTGTGAGGGTTTCCCGGGCCAATTGCAACCGCTCGCGGTCGGCGGCCAGGCTCAGGTAGTTGGCAGCCACCTCGGCCACCAGGCTGATCTGCACCGTGCGGCGCGCTTGCTCGGTGGCGAGATGGTGCTCCAATGCCCGGTCTTTCAAACTTTGCACCCGACCAAACAGATCAAGCTCATAGGCGCTGACCCCGAGGCCGGCGCTGTACTGCTCGACGGTTTCCGCCTGGCCGGTGGAGGAAAGTGTTTTCGGAATGCGCTGTTTGCTGCCGGCGCCGGTGGCATCGATCTGCGGCAGCAGCTCGGCACGCTGGATCCGGTACTGGGCCCGTGAGCGCTCGATGTTGAGGGCGGCGATGCGCAGGTCGCGGTTATTCGTAAGGGCCAGGGCGATCAGCTTTTGCAGTTGCGCATCGACAAAGAACTCCTGCCAGGCAAGACCGGCCGCTTCCTGGTCGGCTTGGTTGCCACTTGGCTCTTGATACGCCTGCCCGCTCGGCCAGGCAGCCGGCACCGGCGGTTCCGGTCGGGCATACCTGGGGGCCATGGTGCAGCCGCCCAGGCACAGCAATGCGGCCAAAGGCAGACACAGGGCTGTGCTCTTCGCTTTCATCTCACTGCACCTCCGCAACGTTGGGATCAGCCGGGGATTGTGGCGCCGGCTGCTTTTTTGCAAAGCGCCGGGAAACCAGGACAAAGAAAAACGGGATGAAGATCAGGTCGATGAAGGTGGCCGAGAGCAAGCCGCCGGTGACCGCGGTGCCGATGGCGTTCTGGGCCGCGGCGCCCGCCCCGCGGGTCAAAGCCATCGGCAAGGTGCCGAAGAAAAAGGCCAGCGAGGTCATGATGACCGGACGCAGCCGGGTCTTCACCGCCGCCAGGGTGGCCGCAACCAGCTCTTGCCCCTCCTGCATCTGCGCCTTGATGAATTGGATGATCAGGATGGCATTCTTCGTGGAAAGCCCCACCGTGGTCAAGAGACCGATTTGAAGATAGACATCGTTGGGCAGGACGCGCATGGTGACCGCGGCAACCGCACCCACCAGCCCCAGCGGCAGCATCAACAGGTTGACAAAGGGGATGGTCCAGCTCTCGTACAGCGCCGCCACGGCCAGAAACACCACCAACAGCGAGATGGCGTAGAGGGCCGGCGCCTGTTTGCCTGCCTGTTTCTCCTCATAGGAGAGGCCGCTCCATTCGAAACCGAATCCGGGCGGCAGCTCGGCGGCCATCCTTTCCATCTCGGCCATCGCCTCGCCGGTGCTGATCCCAGGGGCCGCCTGCCCCATGACCTGCACGGAGGGAATACCGTTATAGCGTTCCAACCGGGGAGAGCCATACTGCCAATGGGCGGTGGCAAAGGCCGAAAACGGCACCATCTCGCCCTTGGCATTGCGGACATACCAGCGGTTGATATCCTCCGGCAGCATCCGGTATTTGGCCTCGGCCTGGAGATAGACCTTCTTGACCCGGCCGTTCTGGATGAAGTCGTTGATGTAGGAACTGCTCCAGGCGGTGCTCAGCACCGTATTGATGTCGTCCGGGGAGAGCCCCAGGGCTCCGGCCCGCACGTCATCGATGTCGAGCTTGAACTGGGGGGCATCGTCCTGGCCGTTGGGACGGACGGCGATCAGCTTGGAGTTGTTCTTGGCCATGCCCAACAATTGGCTGCGCGCCTCCATCAGCTTGTCGTGTCCCAGGCCGCCGCGATCCTGGAGCTGAAAATCAAAGCCATTGGCCTGCCCCAACTCGATCACCGCCGGGGGAGAGAAGGCAAAGGCCAAACCGTCACGAAACTGCGAGAAGGCCTGCATGGCCCGCCCGGCCACGGCGACGGCCTTCAACTCCTTGGATTTGCGCAGATCCCAGTCCTTGAGCCGCACAAAGGCGAGCCCCATGTTCTGGCCACGCCCCGCGAAACTGAAGCCGGCGATGGTGATAATGGCCTCCACCGACTTGGCCTCCCGCTCCAGGAAATGCTGCTCCAGTTGCTCGATGAGCTTCAGGGTCCGCTCCTGGGTAGCGCCGGCCGGCAACTGCACCTGGCAGATAATAAAGCCCTGATCCTCGTCCGGCAGAAAGGCGGTGGGCAGACGCAGAAAAAGGAAGGCCATGACCACGACAATGAGCCCGTAAACCACCAGATAACGGACCGGTTTGGCAAAGGAGCGGCTCACCAGCCGTTCGTACTGATCCCGGCGGCGATCGAACCACTTGTTGAACCAGCGGAAGAAAGGGCAATACCAGCCGCTCTCACAGGCCTCATGTCCCTTGGGCACGGGTTTTAGCAGGGTGGCGCAGAGGGCCGGAGTGAGGATCATTGCCACCAGCACCGACAGGATCATCGAGGATATGATGGTGATGGAGAATTGGCGGTAAATAACCCCGGTGGAGCCGCCGAAGAAGGCCATGGGCAGAAAGACCGCGGTGAGCACGGTGGCGATGCCCCAGAGGGCGCTGGTGATCTGGCCCATGGACTTGATGGTGGCCTCCCGCGGCGAGAGCCCCTCCTCGGACATGATCCGCTCCACGTTCTCCACCACCACGATGGCATCGTCCACCAGCAACCCGATGGCGATGACCAGGGCGAACATGGTCAGGGTATTGATGGAAAAGCCGCTGGCCGACAGCACCCCGAAGGTGCCGAGCAGAACCACCGGCACCGCGATGGTGGGGATCAGGGTGGCCCGGAAATTCTGCAGGAAGAGGAACATGATGATAAAGACCAGGCAGACCGCCTCAAGCAAGGTCTGGACCACCTCTTCCATGGAGATCTTGACAAAGGGGGTGGTGTCGTAGGGATAGACCACCTTCATGCCGGGGGGGAAATATTTTTCCAGTTCCGCCATCTTGGCCTTGACCCGATCGCCGGTATCCAGGGCATTGGCGCCGGCAGCGAGCCGGATCGCCATGCCGCCCATGGGTTTGCCCTTGTAGCGCGACTGAATATCGTAGCTTTCGGTGCCGATCCTGCTTTCCGCGACATCCTTGAGTCTGACCGTGGAGCCGTCAGGGTTGGTGCGCAGGATGATGGCGTCGAACTGCTCCGGAGTCTGCAGCAGGGTGCGGGCGGTGATGGTGGCGTTGAGTTGCTGCCCGGCCACCGCCGGAGTGCCGCCGAACTGACCGGCCGAAACTTGCGCGTTCTGGGCCTGCAGCGCCTCGATCACATCGTTGGTGGTCAGGCGAAAATTGTTCAGCTTGGCAGGGTTCAGCCAGATCCGCATGGCGTTCTGGAAGCCGAACAACTGCAATTCCCCTACCCCCTCCAGACGGCTGACGATGTCCTGGACGTTGGAAACCATATAGTCGGCTAGGTCGTTACGGTCCATGGAACCGTCTTCCGAAACCAACCCGATGATGAGCAGGAAGTTCTTGGTGGATTTGACCACCGAGATCCCCTGGCGCTGCACGATCTGGGGCAAGAGCGGCGTGGCAAGCTGCAGCTTGTTCTGCACCTGAACCTGGGCGATGTTCGGGTCGGTGCCGGCCTTGAAGGTCAGGTTGATGGCCACCGTCCCGGATGAATCGCTGGTGGAGGACATATAGATCAGGTTGTCGATGCCGTTGAGCTTCTGCTCGATGACCTGGGTGACGGTATCCTGCACGGTCTGAGCCGAGGCGCCCGGATACCTGGCATTGATGGTGATCTGGGGCGGGGCGATGGGCGGATACTGGGAGACCGGCAGGGTCTTGATCGCCAGCAACCCGGCCAGCATCACCATGATGGCGATGACCCAGGCAAAGATCGGGCGGTTGATGAAAAAACGAGGCATGGAGGGGCTCCTTTACTTTTTAGCGGGCGAAGGCTGCGAGGCACCGGCCGGGGAAGTCTCCGGCTTGGCGCCAAACACCACTGCCTTGACCTGGGTTCCCGGGCGCGCCTTTTGAATCCCTTCCAGGATCACCCGATCTCCCACCTTCAAGCCATCACTCACCAGCCAGTTTTCACCAACCGTGCGCGAAACCTTGATGACGCGCGGCTCCACCTTCTCCTCACCGCCGACCACCATGACCATGGCCTCTCCTTTCGGATTACGGCTCACTCCGCGCTGCGGCACCAGGATGGCCTGTTCGCTGACCCCTTCCTGCACGATGGCGCGGACGAACATGCCGGGCAGCAGCAGTTGCTCCGGGTTGGGAAAAAGAGCCCTCAGGGTGACGGAGCCGGTGCTTTGATCCACGGTCACTTCACTGAATTTCAGGACTCCCTCCTGCGGATAGGAGCTACCATCTTCCAGTACCAGCGTGACCTTTGTCTGGCCTGCATCCTGCCCCTTGATCTCGCCATTGGCAAGATTGCGCTTCAGGCGGAGCAACTCAGCGCTGGATTGAACCACGTCCACATAGACGGGATCAAGCTGCTGAATCGTGGCCATGGGCGCCGCCTGGTTCGCCGTGACCAAGGCCCCGCCGGTTACGGTCGAACGGCCGATCCGGCCGGATATCGGCGCCTTGACACTGGTATAATCCAGATTGATGCGGGCGGCGTCAACAACCGCCTGATTGGCCGCCACCTCGGCTTCCGCCTGCTTGAGCATTGCGCTGGCGTCATCATGCTCCTGCCGGCTCACGGCATTGATTGCCACCAACTCGCGGAAGCGTTCTTCCTTGAGCCGGGCAGGAAGAAGATTGGCCTCGGCTCGGGCCAGGGCCGCCTTGGCGCTGGCATAGGCGGCCTGATAGGTGGCCGGATCAATCCGGTACAGCACCTGCCCAGCCTTCACCTCCGACCCCTCCACGAACAGCCTTTCCTGAATGATTCCTCCCACTTGTGGACGCACCTCGGCAATCAAGCGGGGTGAGGTCCGGCCCGGCAGCTCCATGGTCAAGGTGACCGGCGCGGTGGTTATGGCCACAATCCCCACCTCGGGGGCGGAGGGTTGAGCCCCGGAGGGAGAGTGTTGTTTGCAGCCGGTTATCGCGAATATGCCGATTACGAGTCCCGCCAGGGCGAGCAGTTTGATTTTGCCAATGGTTTCCATCAATAAATACCTCAAAGGAATTGAGCCACTTCCTCGCTTGCTCGCCAGCGCAACGAACTGATGCGCCAGCAGCGGGAAGAATTGCACGACCGAACACAAGAACACGGAGTTACTCCGCACCGCGACATAACGACCTTTTCCGGAAATGCCGCGCGCAGTTACCTCTTGATCCCATCCCAGCAGGCCTGAACGGTTTGCGCGATTAAGGATGCATCCAGTTCGACGAAACCAAGGATATGGTCCCTGGCCACAGCCAGAAGAGGGCCAAACGCCAAGGCAAAAAGCACAACCAGAGGGAGGTCCTTTACAATCTGTTGGGCAACGCCCTCTTCGAGGAGGCTGCGGTACAGATCCCCATTGCCTTCGCTGCCCAAAAGTCGATCCCGGCGAAAGGCCACACCATAGGGGGAGTTATGATACTGCTCCAGGTAGCGAAAATCCAAGGGGTTATCGATGAAATAGCGCAGCAGCGCCGTGCTCAGATGGACAAACCGTTCCCTGAGCGAACTATCAGGCGCATATCCTTTCAGGATTCCTGCACAGATTCTATCATGCAACGCCTGAAACAATTCATTGATAAGCACGTCCTTGTTTTCAAAATAGCGGTAGATGGTCCCCGCTCCCACGCTGGCCCGCTCGGCAATTGCGGCAATGGGGGCGTCGTGAAACCCATGCTCGGCAATCAGTTCCAATGCCGCGTGCAGTATTTCCTGACGTTTTTCAGAAGTCGCCATAGGGGGTCCCTTTTCCGGAATGAATGTTCACTCCGCGAATATATTGCGTTATCCCTCCCTGGTCAAGATATTTTGCAGCACGGAGCCTTCACGCAGAGAATGGACTGGACTGCGGGAAGACGGACATCACCATCAGGCCTTTCCATCTTTTGCGAAGAAACCCAATAAAAAAAGATTCATCCGGGAATCGCGGAGAAAGAGGCGATGAAATCAGTCCGTTTATTTCTTTGCTTGCCAAAAAAAACGAACTAAAGAAAGGGCGACCAGGCACTTGTCCCGCCGATGGCGGGATGCCAGGAGTTTATGCCCCGCATGGGGTACTCAAACAGTGCAAAGCCCTTTTTCGGCAGACTCTCCGCTGCTCGGCTGCGTGCCAACGGGATTTTCCCTTCCCCCATTTGTCCTGCCGCGCCTCGCAGACGGGGGCGGAAAAAGACGCTGAAACTGTCTGAGGGCGAAGCCCGAGTTTTTCCGCGTCCCGCCCTCGGCGAGAAGTAAGGGAAGCCCGTAGGGCCAGGACCGGTTGGGGTGCCTTTTTCTTGTTTCTTCTTTTGGGCACGCAAAAGAAGAAAGAGAGAACCGCAAAAATGCCTCGACACTTTCCCTGCAATTCCCGGATGAACTAAAAAAAAAGGGCCGAAGAGAATCTCTCCGGCCCTTTTTTTATTGGTTAACCACCAGTCGTATCAACTGCGCCCGACCAGCTTCTTGCGGCCGGAACCGGCGCTTTTCTTGGCCCGGTCGGCCGCCTTGGCTTTTTTTTCTGCCACCTCATCGCCCGCGACACGCAACGACCTCGGCACGGCCCTGTCGAAAAGACATTCGCAGGTTTCATGAACCTCACCGGGGCATTCCGCGATCTCCCAGCACGGCGCAAGGGTCAACAACCTTTTCAACCCCGGAATGCTGATCCCCTGATCATGGATCATGGAGCGCACACATGACACCCACTTGATGTCGTTCAAGGAATACAGCCGCCGGGATCCTGTATGCTGGGGATGAACCAGCCCTTCTGCCTCGTAGATACGAAGTGTTCTCGGATGAACATCCAACAGCTTTGCTGCCACCCCGATGGGGTAAATCGGCAAATCAGGCCGCAAAGGCTGGATGGCCGTTTTTTTCTTGGCCACCATAATCCTTCTCCTCTGCGCGCTTAATGATCCTCGGACAAATGCCCCCTGAAAAGCCTTTCACCCATAAAAAATCCCATGACACAGATTCCCATTGCCCCCAAGGTGATGACAATCTCATGCAGGGAAGGGGTGTAGGTGAGCAGATGCGGCATATCAACAAGCCCGAACTCATGGTACCAAGGCACGAGCTGTCCTACCACAACCAGATCGTAGCGCATGAAGAAGATGCCGACAACGCTGGAGACCGAGGCCCAGAAGAGCACGGGCAGATTTTTGGCGCGGGCGGCCAGGATCATGGCAAAGGGAATAACCATGCCGAGCATGACCTCGCCGAGCCAGAAGTTGATCGCATAGGGGCCGCTCACCAAAGCCATCATGGCCTCGTATTTTCCCGGCGGCTGACCGCTGATGCCGGAGATCATCTTCCAAGTGGTGAAGAACATGATCACCGCGATCAGGGTTGCCCCCAATTTTGCCGTGGCCATAAGGGAGTTCTCCAGCTTCTCGCTCATCTTCCAGCCATTGGCCCGGTAGCCGAGATAATGGAAGAAGATAACCGCGGCGCAGCCGGACATCATGGCTGAGGTGATGAAATAGATGGGCATGTACGGCCCATGCCAGAACTCACGGCCGGAAAGCAGACCAAAAACCGCGCCGAGGTTACTGTGGGCGGCGATACCGGAAACCAAACCCAGCAGGCCGAACATCCCGGCGATCTTATGCTTCTCCATCTGCAACAGCGCAAACTCGACAACCATGAAGAAGAGATACGCTCCATAGAGGGTTCCCATCCACCAGATATTGGAGGTGGGATTGGGGGAGAGCATATTATAGATGGGCATGCGCCAGGGGTTTTCAATCTCGAATCCGATCACGAAAAAACCGGCGACAATGGTGACGATGGCCATGAACACGGAACGCTTGGCAATGGGCTTGAACGACTCAACCCCAAAAACATGGCCGATGGAGGAAATCAGACACAACCCGGTGGAACTGACCACAAAGAATACATAGGTGGCAATGAGCAACCCCCAGGGAACTTCCCGGGTGACGCCGAAGGTGTGCTCATGGCCGACATACATGGAATGCACCCCGGCGGCAAGACCGAGGGCGGCGAGCAGGCCGCCGATGGCAATGGTGACGTTGTAGGAACGGGTGGGGCTGGCAACGAGGCCGCCTTCCCGCGGCAATACATCAGCTAAAAAATTATTCATGGGAACAACTCTCCTTATGCGTAATTTAATCGTTAATCTTGCGATCCAGAATGACGGAAACCTTGCCCGCTAGTCTCCACAAGAGAGCATCATGGCAATGTTTCCTCATTGGCCTGGATCAACGGTTTGATTTTGAGATCAAATACGGTATGGAGTGTTGCACCTCCGATCCAGAAAATTAAAAAAAGTAGACCTTCCATTTTTTTCTCCTCAATCAAACGACCTGATCTTCCAGGCTTGTGGTTCATCGTCGACCCGAACGGAATGGCGGTTCCAAACGAATCACTTCCGCGACGTACCAAACCATATTCCTCTTCCCTGCGACCCTCCTTTGCGTGTTGTTTTTCAGTGAAAATCTTTAGGCCGTCCCACATGGGGGAAACCCACCCGAGCCAATACTGTTATTCTCAAATTACAAAATGGAAAAAGCCATTGTCAAGTTTTTATTCTTTCGAGATTCCGGTTTTTGGTATTTTTTTTATGCACATTTAGCCCAAAATGAAAACGCCTCTTAACAAGAGGGCGCAATATCTCTTTTTCCGACAACTCCAGCATACTGTTTTCCGCACGGAAACAACGCGAAAAAACAGGAAGATAGCCTGGAATTTCCAACACAAAAGCGAAAACGGCAGACCGGACTCCACCATCACACAACACACAATGCGGCACAAGGCCAACATCACCAGACTTGGCAAAAAATGATCCGACTGCGCGCGAATCAGGGATCAAAATGAGCCAAGCGCGTACAACTATACCCGCAAGAGAAAATCCGAACAACCCAAAAAACACCGCGATGAAAATAAGTTAACCAACCGAAACAAAAGGAGATAATATTAACCTGAAACAATAAACAGCAAAAAAACCACACGCTGGCACAGTGATTGCTTTAAGACACAGAAGGGAACAACATGGTTTTCCGACCATGCGAGACACAAGACAGACGACCTTCCGTCTTTCCGCGCAAGCGGACTCAATCTATTCCTTCCCTGCAAAGGATCCTCGGTGGCGGCCTAGGATCCTTTTTTTCTTTCTCCCCGGAAGCCTCTCACCCAAGAAATGTAGTGACCTTGCCGCGCTAACCCTGTATTATCATGCGCTGACGCCACCGGGTGGAAATCGACATCGTCTTGTTCCGCTCTATTAATGAATAGCTTTTTCAGTGTCTGCCGTGCAAAATACGACCCAGCCCACAATCAGGACCTGGACCCATGTCCAGCTCACGCTCTTCCTGCTCGCCATCAGCCTCATCCTGACCCTCGGCCTGGGCGCGGCCTTATACCTCTTTATCTCCCTTGATATTCCCTCAATCGGCACCCTGAAACACTACCGTCCCGCCACCACTTCCATCATCTACGACGCGGAAAAACAGCCGATCACCCATGTATCACGGGAAAACCGGACCCTTGTCCCGCTTTCGGCAATGCCGGAGTTTCTCCCCCAAGCATTCATGTCCGCGGAAGACTCCCGGTTTTATCAGCACAGCGGGGTTGATGCCTGGTCGATCATCCGGGCGCTTATCCACAACATTCGTTCGGGGGAACGGGGCCAAGGCGGCAGCACCATCACCCAGCAGGTCGCCAGGGCGCTTCTGCTCACCCCGGAAAAAACCTACACTCGCAAGATCAAGGAAGCAATTCTCGCCTACCGGATCGACACCGCCCTCAGCAAAGAGGAAATCCTCCACATCTATCTCAACCAGATTTATCTGGGCAGCGGCGCCTATGGAGTTGAGGCCGCGGCCCAGATCTACTTCGACAAACGCGTTCAGGATCTGAATCTTGCCGAAGCCGCGCTTCTTGCCGGGTTGCCGCAAGCGCCAAGCCGGTACTCACCGTTTCGCAACTTCAAGCTTGCCAAGAACAGACAGCTCTATGTCCTGAACCGCATGGCGGAAGAGGGATATATCACCCCGACCGCCGCGCAAAAGGCCTATGAAAAAACCCTGCTCTGGAATCCCGCCAAGGAAGGCCCCACGGAAAACAACTATTTTGTTGAGTATGTAAAGGCCTACGTCGAAAGCAAATATGGCACCGAGGCCCTACTGACCGGCGGCCTTCGCATCTACACCACCCTTGACCAGAACATGCAGCAGGCCGCCAACATGGCCATAAAACGCGGCACGGCCAAATGGGCCATCCGCCAGAGCAAACACGCCGATACCCTGCCCCAAGCCGCCCTGATCTCCATGGAAGTGAAGACCGGCCGCGTCCGGGCAATGGTGGGAGGCACCGATTTTGACAAAAGTCAGTTCAACCGGGCCACCCAGGCCCGCCGTCAGCCGGGTTCAGCCTTCAAGCCCTTTATTTACGCCGCCGCCCTTGAAAACGGGATGACCCCGGCCACCATGATTGTCGACGAACCGATTCATTTTCGCGGCGCCACCGCGATGCAGTATTGGGCGCCCAAGAATTACGACAATAAATTCGAGGGCCCCACCTCCTTTAGAAACGCGCTGGTTCGCTCGCGAAACGTCCCCACCATCAAGATTCTGCAACAGGTCGGGGCAGCCAAGACCATCGATCTGGCCAGAAGGCTGGGCATCACCTCCCCCCTGGTAAAAGATCTCTCCCTGGCCCTGGGAACCTCCGGAGTTTCCCCCCTTGAGATGATCCGGGCATACGCCGCCTTTGCCAACAATGGCCGGATGCCCCAGCCTCTTTTCATTGAAAAAATTGTGGACAGCAGCGGCAAGGTGCTCGAGGAACAGCAGCCCTCCTTCAGCGAGGCCGTTGATCCACGGGTTGCCTACCAGATGACCCGCATCATGGAAGCGGTCATCACCGACGGCACGGCCAAAGGCATCAGCAGCTTCGGCGCGCCCGCAGCCGGCAAGACCGGAACCACGGACCAGAATGTGGATGCCTGGTTTGTCGGCTATACCCCTGAGCTGACGACCTGCGTCTGGATAGGGCACGACCAGAACATCTCCCTGGGCAGCGCCGAAACGGGCGGACTGGCAGCAGCGCCCATCTGGCTTGATTTCATGAACCAAGCAAAGAAGACCTATCCCCCGTCCGGCGGTTTCCAAATTCCTCCGGGTATTGTCTTGCTGCCCATGGACAACCGCACCGGCCAGCCAGGGTCAGCGGTCGGCGGCCCTGTCACTCTGGAGGCCTTCCGGGAAGATACCCCGCCTTGGCCCCAGGAAGAACCGCCCACCACCGAGAGCAGCGACTCGCTTTTATAGCCTGGAACAAAAAAAGCCGTGTTTCCGGGCACTCCCGGCAACACGGCTCATAATGCGTCCACTCTTTTTTTGACAGTTCGCTGAAGATCCTGCGGTTTGTCTCAGCTCCGCAGCTTCACTGCCTCGTCTTCATCTTCTCCGGCTTCCGCCGGATCAAACAGCCCGTTTGCGCGGCATGTTTTTCAATTCGTCCTTGCCATGGTAGACCACGGTAAATGTTTCCCGCAGCTCCTTGGTCATCGCTTCCTCCTGGCCGGCATCATCGATCATCACCCGAACAGCCACCCGTTTTTTCCCTTCCGGGGCATCCTCGAACGAGGTGAGAACACTGATAACCCTGGCATTGAATTTGCGGAGGGACTCAATAACCCGGGTCACCGAACCAGCGACATCAGGCAGGTCGAGCACAAACTGAACGGCGCCATCCTTGATGCCCGTGCTGTGAATGAAGCCCCGCAGGACATCGGTTTCGCTCAGCAGCCCGACAAGATGCCCCAGCCCGTCCACCACGGGCAAACCGGAGATCTTGTCCTCCAGCATGACCAGCGCGGCTTTTTCCAGGGTATCGTCCTCGCTCAGGGTAAGCGGATTGGAGGTCATCACGTCCTTCACCTTCATCTCCGACAACAAATAGTACAGTTCATGGATATCCAGGGATGTTGTCTTGGAAGGTGAAGCGTCTTTCACATCCCGATCCGTCACGATCCCGATCAATTTCCCATGGGAAACCACCGGCAGACGACGGATGCTGTTTTCCTTCAGTATCCTGGTGGCACGCATCAGAGAAGTGTTCTCATCCACGGTCAGGACGTCTTTCGCCATCCAGTCTCTAATCAACATAACGCACAACCCTCCATAGATATTGTCTAACCAAAGCTCACGCAGAGCAATTCTTGTCCGCACCAAAAATATGCCGGTGGATACCCGGCACCTGTTTTTATAAAATATTCCTATTGTTCCCGCAAGACGAAGTGCGCCTCTTGTCCCAAAAATCACAAAGAAAGCCGCAACTGCCCACGGCATCCTTTTTTACCTTGCTTAACTTCCCCCGACTCGGTAAAGAATTTACATTCCAGAAAGGACCATTCCTCCAGAAACATGCGCTGCGCCGACCAGAATAACCATCATGAAAAAAACCCAATGCCTTGCCCCCTAACAGACGAGACCTTAACCCGGATCATGGCCATGGCGGCCAGCGAGGACTGCGTTTTTCTTGAGACCAGCAGGGTAACCGCCGAGGAATCGCGCTCCTATTTTTTCCACACCCCGGTAACCCATCTTGCCTGTTACCCCCACGACGACCCTGCCCGGTTTTTCCAACAGGCCGAGGATTTTCTCGCGGAGGGGTTGTACCTGGCCGGCTGGCTGGGATATGAATTCGGGTATCTACTCGAACCCTCCCTGGCAAAACACATCCGCCTCGATCCGCACAAGCCCCTGGCCAGACTGGGCGTGTTCCGCGCCCCTCTGATCTTCGACCACCTTTCGGGAGAGCCGCTCGGCGCCCTTTGGCCGAATCCGCCTCAAACCGGGACCTCCACCGGCTACCGCATCACCAATCTGCGTCCCAGCCTCGGGAAAACCGATTACACCGCAGCCCTTGCCAGGATCAAGGAATATATCGAAAGCGGCGACACCTACCAGGTAAACTTCACCCTGAAGCTGCTCTTTGACTTCGAGGGTTCACCGGAAGCGCTCTATCAGGCATTGCGGCGCAACCAGAGCGTCTCCTTCGGCGCCTACCTCCGCTCCGGCGATCAACGCATTCTTTCCTTTTCTCCGGAACTGTTTTTCAAGAGGAGCGGCGAACAGTGCCTGGTCCGCCCCATGAAAGGCACCATCCGCCGCGGCCCGTATCAGGCGGAAGACGCCCGGTTGATGGCGTTTTTGCAGACCGATGCAAAAAACCGCAGCGAAAACGTGATGATCGTCGATCTGCTGCGCAACGACCTGGGCCGCATCTGCACCCCGGGAACGGTGCAGACTCGCTCCCTCTTCGACATCGAAACCTACGAGACCCTGCACCAGATGACCTCCACCATCACCGGCCATCTGCCCAGGGAAACACGGATCGAATCCCTGTTCAAGGCCCTGTTCCCGTGCGGCTCGGTCACCGGCGCCCCCAAGATCCGGACCATGGAAATCATCCGCGCGCTGGAAAACGGGGCGCGCGGCGTCTACACCGGGGCCATCGGCTTCATCGCCCCCACGGGTGAGGCAACCTTCAACGTGCCGATCCGCACCATCGAACTCAACGGGAGCACTGGCGAAATGGGCATCGGCTCCGGGATCATCCACGATTCCGACCCGGAGCAGGAGTGGCGGGAGTGCCTGCTCAAGGGACGTTTCCTGAGCGATCCGGCCCCCCCCTTCAGCCTGATTGAAACCCTGCTCTGGCAGCCGGGTTCCGGCTACTGGCTCCTGGAGGAACATCTGGAACGGCTGGCCGCTTCCGCCGCCTACTTCCGCTATCCCGCAAACCCGCCCGAGTTTCTGGCCCGGCTCGAAAGGCTGGCCCTGAATTTTGCCGCCTCGCCCATGCGGGTGCGGCTAACCCTGGCACGAAGCGGCCGGATGGAACTCGAGGCCGCCCCCTGCCCGGCCCCGGCCTCCATCACCTGGCCGATGCCGCGGACTGCCCGCGCGGAATTGCCGAAAGTGAGCATCTCGGCCAAGGCCACGGATCCCAACGCACCGTGGCTTTTTCACAAAACCACCCGGAGGGAGCTGTACGACAGCGAGCGGCAACGGGCCGTGGCCGAGGGGATGTACGAGGTACTTTTCACCAACACCAGGGGAGAGGTGACCGAGGGAAGCATCACCTCCATCTTTATCCTGCACGGGGAAACCCTGCTTACCCCAGCCATGGAATGCGGCCTTCTGCCCGGAGTTTTCCGAAGATATCTGCTGGAGCACGCCCCCCTCCCGGTGCGGGAAGCCATCCTGACCCGCCGGGATCTTGAACACGCCGAGGCGCTGTTCGTGGGCAACTCGGTGCGCGGCCTGGTCCAGGTCCGGCTCGACTGAATTATACCCACAGTCCATACGTTTCCGTTGAGCAGACATGCTGCTCAACTCAGCTTTTCACCCTTCGGGTATAAGTTTTGTTTGAGCAGGCAAGCTGCTCAACTCAGCTTTACCCCCTGGCCAGGGTCCGGATAATATCCGATTTGCCGACCACGCCGACCAGAACGCCGTTCTTGAGCACCGGCAGGGTATGAACCTTTTTCTCGGCCATGATGGTGGCGATTTCGTCCAGGGGGGTATCCTCACGAATGGTCACGGGTTCCCGGGAGCAAATATCCCCCACCGTGGCGCCGGTCATTTTGGTGATCTCCTTTTCCACCGTTTTGGCGCGGTCCAAAAAGATAACCGAGTCCAAAATGGAGATGGCGGTGGGGATGTGAAACCTCTTGGTCTGATCCACCAGATCGCTTTCCGTCACCACGCCGATCAGCAGCCCGTCCTCATCGACCACCGGCGCTCCGTTGATGCGGTGCGCCCAGAGAACGCCCGCCAGTTTTTCCACCGGCAGATCCGCCTTTACCGAAACGACCTTCTTCGCCATGATCTCCTTGGCTATCAGCATGTGTTTTCTCCCAAAAAAATTTAACGCAAAACCGCAAAAACACCCGGTTACGAATTATCCCCACCCAATCATCTATAGTGCGCCGCCTTTCTCCAGCACCTCCTGAAAAGCCGCGGGAATCTCCGCGGCCAACTCACCGGCCAGAAAACCAAACGGCCGCCCTGCCCGGACAATCCGGTCCCCGGCCAGGCCGTGGACATAAACCCCCAGGCAGGCGGCCTCAAAAGGCGCCACGCCCTGGGCCAACAGGCCGCCGATGAGTCCGGTCAGCACATCGCCCATGCCGCCCGCGGCCATGCCGGGATTGCCGGTGGGATTGATGGCCAACCGCCCGTCCGGCGCGGCAATGATCGTGGACGCCCCCTTCAGGACCAGATACACGCCATGCCGTTTCGCAAAATCCGCGGCCACCGCCCGACGCTTGCCCTGTATCTCAACGGTTGAAATCCCCGCCAATCGGGACATTTCCCCAGGATGGGGAGTCAAGACCCGGGGTCCGGCGGCAAGCACGGCAACCTCTCCGGCCAGCAGATTGAGGCCGTCGGCATCAACCACCATGGGTTGCCGCAACTCCCGGTAAAACTTGCGCACCACCTGCCCGGTTTCTTCCGCTGTCCCCAGGCCGGGGCCAACAGCCACCGCCGCCTTGCCATGGGCCGAGGCCAGCAACTGTTCGTAGTCGGGTTCGGAGAGATAGTTTTGCGAAAAAGCGAGCGGTTCGGTCATGGCCTCGGGCAACGCTCCCTGCAACACCCCACAGAGCATCTTGGGCGCGGCGATGGTCACCAACCCTGCCCCGGAGCGCGCCGCGCCCAAGCCGCAGAGCACCGCGGCCCCGGCTTTGCCCAGCGAACCCGCCAGCGCCAGCAGGTGGCCGAAGGTTCCCTTGTGGGACGCCACCCCCCGCGCCGGGATCACTCCCTTGACCCAGGCATGATCCAGCCACTCCACCGTAATCCCGATCCGCTCCACCACCTCGGCGGGGATGCCGATATCGATAACCTCAAGCAACCCGACATATTCCTTGCCCGGCGGTTCGACCTGGGCAAACTTGGGCAGACCGTAGGTGCAGGTGAGCCGAGCCCGCACACTGACGCCCTGGGGAATACCTGTGTCGCCAGCCAGCCCGGAGGGGATATCCACCGCCACCACCGGCACCTCGCTGGCGTTGAGACATCTGATCACCGCGGCGAACACCCCGGTGACCGGGCTGCGCAGCCCCGTGCCGAAAAGGGCGTCCACCAGAAGATCGCTCTCCCCCACCAGCCGTTCCACCCAAGACAACTCCTCTTCGTCAAGGCAGGTGTAGAGCGGCATGGCCAACTGCTTGACCCGATCCAGATTTCGCGCCGCATCCCCCTGCAATTTCTCAAGGGGAACCAGGCTCACCACCTGCGGCCGGGCGCCCTGCTCCAGAAGAAGCCGGGCGATCACCAACCCATCGCCTCCGTTATTGCCGGGTCCGGTAAAGATAAGCACCTTGCGTTCGTTCAGCCCTCCAAAATGGCGGGCCATGGCCGCCACCGTACCGCGTCCTGCGTTTTCCATCAGCTCCAGGCCGGGAATGTTGTATTCCGCGCTGGTCAATCTATCGCAGAGCAGCATCTGTTCCGCAGTGGCAATCTTCATTCCGCCTCTCCCTCAAATATCCGGCGCGCCCTGGGCACGATCGTCCGACAGCACCGGGGTCTCACCCCAAAAACGTTTCGGTCAAAGACGCCCCGGCCCCTGCCAGGTTTCAATGTATCCTGCGTCATTCTAGCACATCCCGGCAGGCGGGCCAGCATTTTTGTTCCAATCGCTGAGAGGCGCGGGCCGCGACAAACGCCGCGTGCGGCAGGAGAAAAAAACGACCGAAGGCGGCGGAGATGGGGAAACTCTCTCCTTGTTATTGCGAAGTACGTCATTGTTTCCCTTTTACGAGGCCACCATTTTCCCCACATCTTTCTCCACTCCGGAGGGAGCGCAACAGAGGCATGAGCAATCCAGTCCGGATCACTCTTCTGCCAAGCGGCACAAGCGCTTCCAGCCAAGAAAGATATTGCGCATTGAACTGCCGATGGTATAGTACGACCCTTCTTTTGTGCTGAAAAAGGAATACTTCAGCCCTCGTAGCTCAGGGGATAGAGCAACCGCCTCCTAAGCGGTAGGTCGTACGTTCAAGTCGTACCGAGGGCACCAGTAATTTTCCGGATATTTCCTCCCCGCCGTGCCTGTTGTCGCCGGATCCACGGAGGAAGACGCCGATATCACGATTTCCCAAGACCATTGTAAGGAGAACCACCATGCAGAGATTCCTCGTATTTGTCAGTGTAGCGTTTCTCACCCTGGGCTTGAGCGGTTGTGGCTACAACACCATCCAACAAAACGACGAAGCCGTGATCGCGGCCTGGGGCGATGTGGAAGCCTCCTACCAGCGGCGGGCAGATCTCATTCCCAATCTGGTGGAAGCGGTAAAGGCCTACGCGGCCCACGAGAAAGAAACCCTCACCGCCGTAACCGAGGCGCGGGCCAAGGTCGGCACCATCCAGGCCGGGGCCGAAGTGGTCAATAACCCCCAGGCCTTTGCTAAATTCCAGGAAGCGCAGGGAGGGCTTTCTTCCGCCCTCTCCCGTCTGATGGTGGTGGTAGAGCGCTATCCCGACCTCAAGGCCAATCAGAACTTCCTCGATTTCCAGCACCAGCTCGAAGGCACGGAAAACCGGATCAACGTGGCCCGGGTCCGGTACAACGAGGCAGTGCGGATCTTCAACACCTCCATCCGCACCTTCCCCAACAACCTGACCAACAAGCTCATGCTCCAACTGCCGCGCCGCGAGGCTTTCAAGGCGGAAGAGGGCGCGGCCAAGGCCCCGGCGGTAAAGTTCTAACCCATGTCGCACCCTGGGCGGCATACCGCATATCGGGCCGGCATGGCGCAGCGGCTCCTCTTTCTTCTCGGCCTCTGCCTTCTTTTTGTTGTTGCTCCCGCAGCAGCCAAGGCGCTGGAGGTTCCGCAATACCAAGGGTATGTCACCGATCTGGCCGGGATGATCTCGCCGGCTGAGCGCCAGAGGCTGGAGCAGACGCTCCTGGCCTTTGAGCAGTCCGACTCCACCCAGATCGCGGTGCTGACCATCCCCTCCCTGGAAGGCGACGCGCTGGAGGATTTCAGCATCCGCGCGGTGGAGGCCTGGAAGATCGGCCAGAAGGGCAAGGACAACGGGGTTCTGCTCCTGGTCAGCAAGGACGACCGCAAGATCCGCATCGAGGTGGGCCGAGGGTTGGAAGGGGTGCTGACCGACCTTCTTGCCGGCCGCATCGTTGATCAGGTCATATCGCCGCGCTTCAAGGCGGGCCAGCTTGACGAAGGCTTTGCCGCCGGAGTTGCCGCGATCATCAGCGCCGCCCGGGGCGAATTCAAGGGTACCGGCAGACCTGGCCGGGGAGCGCGTACCTCCGGCCAATCCTCCCTGTTCAACTACCTCATCTTCTTTGCCATCCTGGTCGGCTTTCTCGGACGGTTGAGCAAACCGGCAGGCGCCCTCACCGGAGCGGCGCTCCTGCCGCTGTTCGCCTCCCTCGGGGTCTCTTCGCCCCTGGGCTGGCTGATCCTGCTCCTCCTTATCCCGGGCGGCGCCCTGTTGGGGCTGCTGCTCCCGATCCTCTTTGCCAATGCCGGACGGGGGGGAGGATTGTATATGGGAGGCGGCGGCTTTGGCAGCGGCGGTGGCGGAGGTTTCGGCGGCTTCGGCGGCGGTGGGTTCGGAGGCGGCGGCGCCTCGGGGGGCTGGTAGATGATGCGCGCAGAGACTTTTTTTACAGAGGCGGAAAAGCAGCGGATCGCCGCGACCATCTCCGGGGTGGAGGAAAAAACCTCCGGCGAGGTTGTCGCCATGGTGGTGGACAGCAGCGACACCTACCCCGAGGCAAGGATGCTGGCAGGCCTCAGCATCGGCGGCCTGATAGCCCTCGTCATCACCGACCTTTTCCTGGCCGACAGCCTCGGATACTTTCTGCCCCTTTTGCTGGGCGGCGCCACCCTTGTGGGCGGCCTGGCCAAGTTCTGCCCCCCGCTGCTCCGGCTGTTCATCCCCGAAACCCGGAAGGAAAGCCGGGTGGCAGAACGGGCGCTCCGCACCTTTTACGAAAAGGAGCTCCACACCACCCGCGACAACACCGGGGTACTGTTCTTCATCTCCCTGCTCGAACACAAGGTCTGGATTCTGGCGGACAGGGGCATCTACCTGAAAATTTCCCAGGAAACCCTGCAGGCATACGCCAACGAGGTCGCCACCGGCATACGGCAAGGACAGGCCTGCGACGCCTTGTGCCGGGAGATTGAAGCGGTGGGCGGTATCCTGGCCAACCATTTTCCGGTCAAAACCGATGACACCAACGAGCTTTCCAACCAGGTGCTCACCGGCTGAACCCACCCTGGAAATTCTCCTGTTCTTTTTTCCATCCCCGGTGCTATGATGCTGCAATAAGGCAATTGCCCCTTCCTTTCAGTCCCCCTCCGCCGGCAAGGGAACCGCCCCATGCACACACCCCGAATCAGCGCCCTCTTCCTCAAAACCGCCCTTCTCAGCCTCGCGGTAATGCTGCTCATCCCGGAAACAGGATTTGCGGCCCGCTGCCTATACGTTTCCTCCTACCATGCCGGTTATGTCTGGAATGACGACATCGAGGACGCCATGAAAAAGGTGCTGTCCGGCCAATGCGAGATCAAAAAGTTCTACATGGACGGCAAACGCAACCTCTCCCCGGAATTTGCCCGGCAAAAGGGGCTGGAAGCGAAAAAACTCATCGAAACCTGGAAGCCGGATGTGGTCATCGCCGCCGACGACAATGTCTCGCGGTACCTGGTCATGCCGCACCTCAAGAATGCTGCGGTGCCCGTGGTATTTTGCGGAGTCAACTGGACCGTGGAGCCCTACGGCTACCCCTACCGCAACACCACCGGCATGGTGGAGATCGGCCCCGTTGAAACCCTGGCCAAGGAGGTGCGCAGAGCCGTTCCCAATGCCAGACAGGGGGTGTTCCTTTCCGCGGACGAAATGACCCAGCACAAGGAAGTTGCCCTGAACCAAAAGGTGTACGCCAAGCATGGCATCA
This sequence comes from Hydrosulfovibrio ferrireducens, assembly GCF_046883345.1. NCBI lineage: Bacteria > Pseudomonadati > Thermodesulfobacteriota > Desulfobulbia > Desulfobulbales > Desulfobulbaceae > Hydrosulfovibrio > Hydrosulfovibrio ferrireducens. The sequence goes on from NZ_JALKCW010000005.1 coordinate 96,181, forward strand.
CCATCACGCACCGGCCGGTGAAAACCATGGCGGAATGGGAAAACGCCTTCCTCGAGGCGCAGAAGGTTGACTTTATAATTCTCGGCAACAACGCAGGGATCAACGATTGGAGCCATGATCTCGCCCTTGCCCAGGTCAGGAACAAGGCCACCAAATTCACCGTTTCCTACCTGGACTGGATGGCGCCCTACACCATGCTGACCATGGCCAAGATCGCCGGAGAACAGGGGGAATGGGCGGCCAAGGCGGCCTTGCGCATCATCAAGGGCGCCAGGCCGGACAGCATCCCCATTGCCGCCAACCAACGCTGGAACGCCTTTATCAATCCATCCCTCCTGAAAAAAACCGGCTTCACCCTTTCCCCTGAAATCACGAGCAAGGCCGTTCAGGTCGGGCCATAAGAAGCGGGAACGTCTCGTTTCCAGCCCCCCAGCCCGCCCCGCTCCAATCTGTCCCCTTGACAATGCCGAAGCATAGCCATATAGTGATTTGGCTATATAGACATATCCCCCATTCACACACCCGCCGCACACCACAAGGGATACACGAATGCAACCCATCACGCTGGCCAATCTTGCTCCGCAACCTCCACGGCCAAAACCGCCTCTTCCCCCGGCCGTCATCATCCGCTACCTGGCGGGGGGGCTCCTCTCCCTGTCCCTCTGGTTTCTTGTCTACAAACAGCTTCCCGCCCTGGCCGATTTCCTCGCCTTTGATTTGCTCGCGCTCTCTCCGGACAGCCGGATGGGCAAGGCCATCCAATTCTTCCTCTATGACACGCCCAAGGTGCTGATGCTTCTTGCTCTGGTGGTTTTTGCGGTGGGCATCCTCCGTTCCTTCTTCACTCCGGCAAGAACCCGCAAGATCCTCGCGGGCAAACGCGAATCCGTGGGCAATGTGCTAGCCGCCTTGCTGGGCATCGTCACCCCCTTCTGCTCCTGCTCCGCCGTGCCCCTGTTCATCGGCTTTGTCACCGCGGGCATCCCCCTGGGCGTCACCTTTTCCTTTCTCATTGCCGCGCCCATGGTCAACGAGGTCGCCCTGGTCCTGCTCTATGGGCTGCTGGGCTGGAAGGTGGCCGGACTCTACCTCGTCACCGGCCTTGTCATCGCCATTGTCGCAGGCTGGACCATCGGCCGCCTCCACATGGAGAACCATGTGGAGGAATGGGTCAAGCATGTGCTGGCCGGCACCACCGAAGCCGCCATGCCGGAAAATATCCGGGAACGGGTGCAGTACGGATGGCAGGCGGTGCGGGACATCGTGGGCAGGGTCTGGATCTATGTCATCCTCGGCATCGCTGTAGGCGCGGGGATACACGGCTATGTGCCCGAAGGGTTCATGGCCTCGATCATGGGCAAGTCCGCCTGGTGGTCGGTGCCCCTGGCCGTGGTCATCGGCATCCCCATGTACGCCAACGCCGCGGGCATCGTCCCGGTCCTCCAGGCCCTGCTTGCCAAAGGCGCGGCCCTGGGCACGGCCCTGGCCTTCATGATGAGCGTCATCGCCCTCTCCCTGCCGGAGATGGTCATCCTCCGCAAGGTCTTAAAACCGGCGCTCATCGCCACCTTTGTCGGCGTGGTCGGCAGTGGCATCCTGCTGGTGGGCTATCTTTTCAATCTGGTTATCTAGGAGAACACAATGGAAACAATCACGGTTGAGTGGCGCCATCTGGACAAAGAAGGAAAAACCTGCGACCGGTGCGCCGAGACCGGACAGGGTATAGCTGAGACGGTGCAACGCCTGCGGGAGGAATGCAGGGGAAAGGGGGTGGAGATCCTGTTCACGGAAACCAAGCTGAGCGGGGCGGAGATCAGCCAATCGAACCTGATCCTCATCAACGGCAAACCGCTGGAGAGTGTCTTGCCCATGACAACAGCCTCGGAAAGCTGCTGCTGCTCCTGCGGCGACCTCACGGGCAAGGAGGAATCCTGCCGCACCATAATCAGGCACGGCCAGGTTCATGAAGCCATCCCCCAGGAATTCATCCGGGAGGCGATCTGCCGAGTCGCGGGCTGCTGCTGACAGCAAACCCAACCCAGGATCATTTTCCATGCGCACACTGAAGATTCTTTTTCTCTGCACCGGCAACTCCTGCCGCAGCCAGATGGCCGAGGGCTGGGGCAACTCTCTCCATCCGGATCGCTACGAGTTTTACTCGGCCGGCATCGAAAAGCACGGCCTCAACCCCCTGGCAATAAAGGTCATGGCCGAGGCCGGAGTCGATATCAGCACCCAGTATTCGAAGCTGCTCTCCGAACTGGAGTCCATCACCTTCGACTATGTGATCACGGTCTGCGACCATGCCCATGAGCAATGCCCCCTGTTTGCCGGCAAGGCGATCAGATTGCACCAAGAATTTCCCGACCCGCCCCGTCTCGCCAAGAACGCCGCCAGCGAGGAAGAGGCTCTGGGCCATTACCGGAATGTGCGCGACGCCATTCGGGAATACCTGGTCAACCTGCCCAGCATCCTTGCCAGCCTGTAACCCTAGCCCGCTTTTATGATCACTTGGCGCTCGATGTGCCGCGAGCAATACACTCATGGCCCTGAATAAAAATCTTGACACAAGCACCGCTTCCGATAAAGATAGTAATCAATTACTATCTTTATCGGAGCTTTTATGATCCCACATGTCAAACATCTTCCGGCGAACGAGCGCCGGGCGGTAACGGTCGAAACCGTTATCAAATTGGCCGCGGAACGAAACCCGAGCGATATTACGACGGCTGCCATTGCCGAACGCATGGGCCTGACCCAGGGCGCGGTATTTCGCCATTTCCCCAACAAGGACGCCATCTTGCAAGCAGTAATAGAGTGGGTGGCGGAGCGGCTGCTGTTTCTGGTGGATAAAGCGGCGCGGGCCGCTCCGTCTCCGCTCGCCGCGCTTGAGGCCATGTTCATGGCGCATGTGAATTTTATCATTGAGCACCCGGGCATCCCCCGCATACTGTTCGGCGAGATGCAACATGCCGGGGAGACGATACCAAAGCGCATTGCGCAAACACTGACACACCGCTACCGAGAGCGGCTGCATCGGCTGATAGAAAGAGGGAAAACAAATAAAGAACTGGACGCCAATCTCGACAGGGAGGCTGCCGCCTTTCTCTTTATCGGCATGATCCAAGGCCTGGTGATGCAATCACTCTTGGCCAATGACGTAGGACGCATTATGCATGATGCGCCAAGAGTCTTTGCCATTTTCCGGCAGGGAATAAGGAACACACAATGATGAAACGTTTCCCCATACACATACAAGGACGCACCCTGGCGCTGGTGGTGGTGCTGGTGCCTCTTCTCGCCCTCTTCATCTATGTCGCCCTGCGTTCGGGGCCGCTTGCCCCGGTGCCCGTGACGGTGACCACGGTGGAAGATCGCGCCATCTCCCCGGCCCTGTTCGGTATCGGCACCATTGAGGCGCGCTACACCTACAAAATTGGTCCCACCTTTGCTGGGAGGATCAAACGCCTGGATGCGCAGGTGGGCGACACGGTTACAGCCGGACAGGTGCTTGGCGAAATGGACCCGGTTGACCTTGACGAAAGGATCCAGGGCCAGGAGGCCGCGCTGAAACGCGCCAAGGCGCTGCTCAGTGAAGCCCTGGCGCGCCAGGGCTACGCGCAAACGCAATCCCGGCGCTATGAACAGTTGCTGGAAGTGCGCGCGATAAGCGAGGAAACCGTGGCCACCAAAAAGCATGAGCTGCAGGTGGCCGAAGCAGGCTTGAACGCGGCGCGGGAGGAATTGGCTCGCGTTCAGGCCGATCGCGAGGCATTGATCGCCCAGCGCAAAAACCTGAAGCTTGTCGCTCCGGTGGATGGCCTGATCACCGCGCGCGACGCAGACCCCGGCACCACGATTGTCGCCGGACAGGCGGTGGTGGAGCTGATCGATCCGAAAAGCCTGTGGGTCAATGTCCGCTTCGACCAGATTCGTGCGCACGGGCTTGCCGCCAAATTGCCGGCCACAATCGTCTTGCGCTCGCAGACAGTCGAGTTGCCGCGGGGACGAGTATTGCGGGTGGAGCCATTGGCCGACGCTGTGACCGAGGAAACCCTGGCCAAGGTTGTATTTGACCAGCTTCCCGAGCCGTTGCCGCCGATCGGCGAGCTGGCGGAAGTCACCGTTGCCTTGCCACCGCTGCCGGCCGCGCCGGTCATCCCCAATGCCGCTGTCCAGCAACGCAATGGCGGCTTGGGGGTATGGCAGGTGCACAACGGCGACCTGCGCTTCACCCCGGTCATCTTGGGCGCCGCCGATTTGGATGGCAATGTGCAGGTGCGCGAGGGGCTGCAAGCCGGCGACCAGGTGATTGTCTATAGCGCAAAGTCCTTGAGCGCGCGCAACCGCATCACCATCGTTGACCGGATTCCCGGAGTGAAGCCATGATCAGCCTTGCGGGCCGGGACATCATGCATGCCTGGGGCAAATTCGTCTTTACCGGCGTGGGCCTTGGCCTGCTGATCGGCATAACCCTGTCCATGGCCGGCATCTACCGCGGCATGGTGGACGACGGCAAGGTCTTGCTCGACAACAGCGGCGCCGATCTCTGGGTGGTGCAAAAGGACACCCTCGGGCCCTATGCCGAATCGTCCAGCATCTACGACGATACCTGGCGTTCGATCCGCACCATGCCGGGTGTCGCGCGGACGGCCAACGTCACCTACCTCACCATGCAGGTGCGCCAAGGCGAGCGCGACGTGCGCGCCATGGTCACCGGCATCATGGCCGGAGAGCCGGGCGCCCCCGGCTGGCCTCCGTACCTCGTCGCCGGCCGGCAGATCACCCGGGGCCATTACGAGGCCGTAGCCGACCTTGCTTCCGGGTTCAAACTCGGCGACCGTCTCCAGATCCGCCGCAACCATTACACCGTGGTCGGCCTGACCCGGCGGATGGTCTCTTCCGGCGGCGACCCGATGATCTTCATCCCCCTCAAGGATGCCCAGGAGGCCCAGTTTCTGAAGGACAACGACGCCATCCGCCAGCAACGCCGCCGCACCGCGGAAAACCCGGCCTTCAACCGGCCGCAGGTTCCGGATCTCCTTGCTGCGGTCATCGCTTCGCAAAGCACCAACCCGTACGTCAACGCCGTTCTGGTGCGGATTGGCTCGGGCCATGCCGCCGAGAAGGTGGCGGAATCGATCCGCAGATGGAAACGCTTGACGGTCTACACCCGCGCCCAGATGGAAGAAATCCTCATCGGCAAGCTGATCGCCACTTCGGCAAGACAGATTGCCATGTTCCTGGTGATTCTTTCCATTGTCAGCGCGGCCATTGTCGCGTTCATCATCTACACCCTGACGCTTGGCAAGATCCGCGAGATTGCCGTGCTGAAGCTGATCGGCACCAAAAACCGAACCATTGTCGGCCTGATCATGCAGCAATCCATTGCTCTGGGCCTGATCGGCTTTGTGGTGGGCAAGATCACGGCCACCCTGCTGATGGCGCCGATCTTTCCCAAATATGTGCTGCTGGAGCCGATGGACTCCATTATCGGCTTCATTGCCGTGGTGGTAATCTGCATCCTCGCCAGCATCATTGCCATTCACGCAGCCCTCAAGGTCGATCCGGCCGAGGCCATTGGAGGCTGACATGACAGGCAAAGGCATTCGCATCGAAGGTCTGCGGAAACGCTATGGCAGCGGCGACACCGCCGTCGAGGCCCTGAAGGGCGTGGACATGCAAGTGGCTCCCGGCGAGGTGATCGGTCTGGTCGGCCCTTCCGGCTCGGGCAAAAGCACGCTGCTCAAGTGCTTGGGCGCGGTGATCGAGCCCAGCGGCGGGCGGATGATTCTCGGCGACGAGGTGATCTATGACGACGGCTGGAAGGTTACTGATTTGCGCGCACTGCGCCGCGACAAAATCGGCTTTATATTTCAGGCGCCATACCTGATCCCCTTCCTCGACGTTACCGACAACGTCGCTCTCCTGCCCATGCTGGCGGGAATACCGAATGCCGAGGCGCGCAGCCGGGCAGTAGAGCTGTTCACATCACTCGATGTGGAGCATCGCGCCAAGGCCATGCCCTCGCAGCTTTCCGGCGGCGAACAGCAGCGGGTGGCCATTGCCAGAGGCCTGATCAATCGCCCGCCGGTTATTCTGGCCGACGAACCCACCGCGCCGCTCGACAGCGCACGTGCTCTCGCGGTAATCCGAATTCTCAACGATATGGCCCGCAAATACGAAACCGCCATCATCATCGTCACCCACGACGAAAAGATAATCCCGACCTTCAAGCGCATCTATCACATCCGCGATGGCGTGACCTACGAGGAAGCCGGCGAGGGCCGGGGGTTCGAATGAAATACAACCGTACCGCCAAGGCAATCGTTGCCGCTGGAATGATCGGCATGTTCCTGGCGCCTGCACGCTCGGCAACCTGGGCCAACAACACTGTCGAAGCCAACCCGCTCGCCCTGCATAAGATCATGCAAGACCTGGCCGTGGATATGCAGGCCGTTGCCGATGGCATTTCCCGCGAAGATTGGCCCCTGGTGGCAAAAAATGGTCTGCGGATAGCCGGCCACCCCCAACCTCCGCTGGCTGAAAAGATGCGCATCTTGAATTTTATCGGCTCCGATGCCGGAAAATTCAAGGGCTATGACGAAAAAATCCACCAAGCTGGACAGGAAATGAAACGCGCTGCTGCGCGCCAGGACGGGACGGCGGCTATCCTTGCGTTTGCAACGTTGCAAAATAGTTGCCTTGCCTGCCATAAGAGTTTTCGCAAATCGTTCCAGGAGCATTTTTATGAGCAGCGCTAAACGGATCAGTGGCTGTATCCCCTTCACCTTCATCCTGCTCGGCCTGCTGACGGGATGCGCGGTGGGTCCCGCTTTCAAGCGCCCCGCGACGCCGGACACACCAACCTACACCGCCACCCCCTTACCCGCGCAAACATCCCCCGTCCCCACACCGTTGGGAGAAGCTCAGCATTTCGTCGCGGGCGGCTGGGTCAACCCGCAATGGTGGCAGGAACTCGGCTCAGCCAAACTGAATGCGCTGATCGACGAAGCCTTGCAAGCCAGCCCCACCTTGGCCAAGTCTCAAGCCGTGTTGCGCCAGGCGCAGGAGCTGTACGCCGCACAGGCCGGATCGACCCTGTATCCGCAGGTTGACGCCACCCTCGGCGCCCAGCGGCAGCGAACCACCCCCAGCTCCTTGGGCCAGGTTGGCGACCCCCGGGAATTCTCCCTCTACAATGCCGGCGTCGGCGCTCGCTACACGCTCGATTTAGCCGGCGCCACCCGCCGCTCCCTCGAGGCTCTGGCCGCCAACATCGATTACCAGCGCTACCAACTGGAAGGCGCACGGCTGACCTTGACGGGCAACATCGCCACCGCGACCGTCACCCAAGCGAGGCTGGCCGGGCAGATTCAGGCCACGGAAGCCATCCTCCATTCCCAGGAAGAACAACTGGGCCTGACCCGGGAACGGGTGCGCCTCGGCCATGCCGCTCCCGACGATGTGCTCGCCTTGCAAACCCTGGTGGAACAGACTCGCGCCGGGATTCCGCTGCTGCGCAACCAGCTCCAGCAGAACGACCATCTTTTGGCCGTACTCGCCGGCCGGGAACCGGGCGCGGGAGGCTTGCCATGCTTTTCCTTGCAGGAGTTCACCCTGCCAGCCGATCTGCCGCTTACCGTACCCTCCGAACTGGTGCGCAATCGCCCGGACATTCAGGCTGCCGAGGCCCTGCTGCACTCGGCAAACGCCGAATACGGCGTGGCGATCGCCAAGCTGTATCCACAGCTCAATCTCAGCGCCACGCTTGGCTCGCAAGCCTTGACCGCCGGCGCCTTGTTCGGGAGCGGTTCCGCGGTCTGGAGCCTGGTGGCGCAACTCACCCAACCCTTGTTCAACCCCGGATTGCCGGCGGAAAAACGTGCGGCCCTTGCCGCATTCGATGCGGCGGCGGCGAATTACCGGAATGTCGTGCTCGAAGCCCTGCGCAATGTTGCCGACGTGCTGCGGGCGCTGGACAACGACGCGCAGAGGCTGGCCGCCTTGGCTGCCGCCGATGCCGCGGCGCAGGAATCTCTTGCCTCCATGCAGCGCCAGTATTCGCTGGGCGCGGCCGGGTATATCCAACTGCTTACGGCGCAGCAGCAGGCGCAGCAGACTCGAATCAGCCTGATCGAAGCGCAGGCGCGGCGCCTTGCCGATAGCGTTGCCCTGTACCAGGCCATGGGCGGCGGAAGAACAAACGACGGCGAAGAGCTTGTCCGTAAATAAATCTTTGGTGCTCGCCTCCGGCTTTTGGCCGTTTTGGGCCGCTTCTCAATCGTCCCGCCCAAATCCGCCTCACAATCCGGCGCGATCCCTGAAAAAATTATTTACGGACACGCTCTAAAATTCGGCAAGGCCGCGCCTATTTTTCGCGCCACCATGGCGTATTCAGGCAACAATCAGACATTCCGCTTGCTTTCCTCAACGAACCATGGTACATATCGCAATTCATTGTGTTGCCTCTGCCTGTAATCGCTATACGAACAAAAGCGCACCGCACAAAGCCTCTGCCGAGGGCGTGCGGTTTTTTTGTTTAGGAGCCGTTCGTTATTCAATAACTTGTGCAATCCTGAACGTTCCTTTACGGCTCCTTATGCCGTTTTACCTACCCAGACGACAACATTATTTGCATAACGGCTTATGGGTCGTTGGGCCGCAAGGATCTCTTTTTTCCTGCACAGCAACCCTTCACCCACACGCCCTTCAATAAGGAACACCATCATGACCACCTTTGCTGACCTTGGCATCCATCCCGACATCATCTCCGCCCTTGAAGCCCTAGGCTTCACCGCGCCAACCCCGGTTCAGGAACAGATCATCCCGATCCTCCTTGATAAACCGGTGGATATCGTCGGCCTGGCCCAGACCGGCACCGGCAAGACCGCGGCCTTCGGCATCCCCCTGGTGCAGCTCTGCTCGCCGGATAGCCGCAAGACTCAGGCCCTGGTGCTCTGCCCGACCCGGGAACTCTGCATGCAGGTGGCCCGCGACCTCAACAGTTTTGCCAAGAATCTTCCGGCCATCCGGGTCTGCGCCATCTACGGCGGGGCCAGCATCGACAACCAGATCCGCTCCCTGCGCCAGGGCGCGCCGATCATCGTGGCCACCCCGGGCCGATTGCACGATCTGATGCGCCGCCAGGAGATCGATCTTTCCGCTGTCCGCTCGGTGGTGCTGGACGAAGCCGACGAAATGCTGCAGATGGGGTTCCAGGACGAGCTCAACGCCATCCTCGCCCAGACCCCGGCGGACAAACACACCCTGTTGTTTTCCGCCACCATGCCGCAAAGCGTGGCCTCCATCTCCAGAAAGTACATGAAAAACCCGCTGGAGATCACGGTGGGCACCCGCAATGCCGGTTCGGAAAACATCCGCCACGTCTACTACATGGTCCACGCCAAGGACCGCTACCTGGCCCTGCGCCGGTTGGTGGACATGAACCCGGACATGTACGCCATCATCTTCTGCCGTACCCGCCAGGAGGTCAACGATGTCGCGGACAAGCTCGGCAAGGACGGCTACAACGCCGACCCCCTGCACGGCGAACTCTCCCAGAGCCAGCGCGATTACGTGATGCAGCGTTTCCGCAGCAAGTCGGTGCAGTTGCTGGTGGCCACCGATGTGGCGGCCCGCGGCCTGGACGTCACCGACCTGACCCATGTAATCAACTACAACCTGCCCGATGACTCCGCCAACTACACCCACCGCAGCGGCCGCACCGGCCGGGCGGGCAAGACCGGCATCTCCATCTCCATCATCCACATGCGCGAACGGTTCCGCATCAAGGAGATCGAGAGCAAGATGAAACGGCAGTTCGAGCTGGGCAAGGTTCCCTCGGGACACGAGGTCTGCAAAAAGCAGCTTCTCCACAAAATCGAGACCATCAAGAACGTCGAGGTAAACCATGCCCGGCTCGCCCCCTTCATGGAGGCCATCACCGAGGCGTTGGCCGATCTCGACCGCGACGAACTGATCCTGCGTTTTGTCTCCCAGGAGTTTGCCGACATCCTGGCTCATTACCAGAATGCCCCGGACATCAATGTTTCGGACAAGGGCCGCGGCCAGGATGAGGGCTACAACCGCCCGGAGAGCAGATTTGCCAGACCGGAACGCCCGGAGGGCAGATTCGGCCGCCAGGACGACCGTGACCGCGGCGAACGCGTGCATTTCAGCCGGTTTTATCTCAATATCGGCCAAAAAGACGGCCTCTATCCGGCCCGGCTCATCGGCCAGATCAACGATGCCAGCGGTTCCGCCTCCATTAAGATCGGGCGCATCGAGATCCTGGACAACACCGCCATGCTCGAAGCGGACAGCCGTTTCGCCCAGAAAATCATCGAAGTGTTCCAAGGCCTCAAGGTCAATGGGCGAGACGTCGAGGTAAAGACCCTTGACACCCCCAAGGGCCGCCCTGCGAAACCTGCCGGCGGCGGCTACCCCGGACGCGGCAACAAGGGCGCCAAGCCGTCATACAAGCCCTCCTCTTCGGGCAAGCCCTATGGCTCGAGCAAGCCGCATACTTCGGCCAAACCATATGCCTCGGTCAAACCGTATGCCTCGACAAGGCCCGCATCCCCGGGCAAACCGGCATCCGCATCCAGACCGCCGTCCGCCGGCGTTCCCAGACGCGGGAAGAAGAAGCCTTTCCCTGAATGAGCGTAGCTTCCTTCGAACAGGGGCCCTTGCTGAAATATTTTTGCCAGGGGCAGGATCTAATAATAACCTGACCACATTCTAACAATCCCATGCTATCCTGTTGCTGTTGGCCCAATCAACCCCAACCGCAACAGGAATTGCCATGCATCATAAACGCCTTATCTGGCAGTTGTATCCAAGCCAGCTCCTCATCACCATCATCGCCCTGCTGGCCGCGGCCGGATACGGGGCATACTCCCTCCGCGCCTTTCAACTGGCCCAGACCGGCGCCGGTCTTGAAGCGCGGGCCCACCTGACCCAAGAGCACGTTCTCTCCCTGCTGGCCGCAAAGGACCCGGCTGCATTGCAAACCTTCTGCGCCAGCGCCGGAAAGCGCTCCGGAACCCGGCTGACCGTTATTGCCACCAACGGCGAGGTTTTGGCCGACTCCGACGAAAATCCCGGCCGCATGGAAAACCACGCCGGACGGCCGGAGATCATCGCCGCCCTTGCCGGCCGCCCCGCCCCCTCGCTGCGCTTCAGCCATACCCTGCAGGAAAACATGATGTACGTGGCGATTCCCCTGGTGCAGAACGGCAAGGCCAGGGGCGTGCTACGAACCGCGATCCCGGTGACCTTCATCGACAGCGCGCTGAGGGAAATCTTTTTAAAGATTATCTGGGGTTGCCTGATTGTCGCCCTGGTGGTGGCACTGGTCGCCTGGTTCATCGCCCAACGCATCAGCAGGCCGCTGGAAGAGATGCGGCTGGGCGCGGAACGTTTTGCTGGCGGCGCTTTCACCGCTAAGCTGCGGGAGGAAGGAGCCGAAGAGGTGGCGAGCCTGGCCCGGGCCATGAATGCCATGGCCGATCAGCTCGACACCAGGATCAAAACCATCGCCCGGCAGCACAGCCAGTTGCAGGCGGTCTTTTCCAGCATGGTCGAAGGGGTGATCACCGTGGACACCGAGGAGCGCATCCTCGATATCAACCAGGCCGGAGCCCGGCTGCTCAACATCGCCCCGGAAAAGATCCGGGGGAAAAGCGCCCTGGTGACGGTGCGCAACCTGGCCCTGCAACGCTTTATCAGCCAGACCCTTGCCTCGGCCAAACCCATCGAAGGCGAAATCGACCTCACCGGCCCAGACGGGCAGGAAAAATATTTCTACGCCCACGGCACCCGGCTCCAGGACGCCTCGGAGATGACCAGCGGCGCGATCGTCGTCATCAACGATGTCACCAACCTCCGGCGCTTGGAAAACATGCGCCGAGATTTCGTGGCCAATGTTTCCCACGAGCTGAAAACCCCGATCACCTCCATCGAAGGCTTTACCGAAACCCTGCTGGATGGCGCCTTGGAAAGCCCCGAGGATGCCCGGCGGTTTGTGGAGATCATCGCCAAGCAGTCCAAACGGCTGCACGCCATCATCGAGGATCTTCTCGCCCTTTCCCGGCTGGAACAGGAGCAGGAGCACACCGAACTGGTGCTGACGGAAGAAAAGATCATTACCCCTCTGCGGAGGGCCATCGAGACCTGCGGGCTCAAGGCAGCCGAGAAAAAGATCAGCCTCGAACTGGCCGCGGACGATGATCTCACCGCCGACCTCAACGGACCTCTGCTCGAACAGGCAATCACCAACCTCATCGTCAACGCCATCAAATACAGCGACGAAGGCGGGAGGGTAATAATCCGGGCCGATCAGCGGGACGAAGATACCATCGCCATCGAAGTGCAGGATTTCGGCACCGGGGTCGCAGCCCAGCATCTGCCGCGGTTGTTCGAACGCTTCTACCGCAGCGATGCGGCCCGCAACCGCAAGGTCGGCGGCACCGGCCTGGGGCTGGCCATCGTCAAACACATTGTCCAGGCGCATGGAGGCGAGGTGGGTGTCACAAGCGAGGTCGGCAAGGGCACAACCTTCACCATCCTGCTTTACAAGGAGAAACACCATGAAAACACCAAGACAACATGACAAACCCACCTTGAGTACCGCCCTGGAAAAAGCGGCCAAACATATCTGCACGGCCAGAAGCGGACTATGCCCCCATGTGGTCGAACAGTACCCCTGCCCCAGCGACTGCACCCTGGACACCATAGCCTGGGAATGCTGGGCTCAGTACTTTCTTGATCAAGCAACCCCTCCCCGATCCCGGGAAAAAACCGCCTGAAAAAACTCGCTCCGCCCCTCCTGGCCTGCCTCCCCTCCTGAACCAAATCATGTTGCAACGCTAACACGCCCCTCACATAACCCCCTTATAACTCTAGCAGGATGTTGAAAAAGAGTCTTCACTGAAGGCGTTCTTGCCGTCAGCCCTGATTTTCAAATTGTTCTTTGAAACTTTGCACCCACCCTGTGGGAGATTCTGCCATATTTCGATGCACTTTTCTTCATTTCAGGGGAA